>NZ_CACRUY010000013.1 GCF_902652685.1 Mycobacterium sp. Marseille-P9652 | reverse complement strand
ACCGTGACCCCACAAGCCCGCCGAGCCGCCCGCGCCACCCGGGCCGCCATTGGCGCCGGCGACACCCGACCCACCATCGCCGCCGTTTCCAATCAAGATCCCGCCCGGCCCACCCGCCTGCCCCGTGCCCGCCGCGCCATTGGTGCCATTGCCAATCAGTGGCCGCCCCATCAACAGCTCGGTGGGCGCATTGATCACATCCAAAACGCTTTGCTCCAGAGCCTGCAACGGTGACACATTCGCCGCCTCGGCCGCCGCAAAGGCGCTGCCGGCCCCCGACAGCGCTTGCACAAAACCGTCGTGAAAGACCGCCGCCCGCGCGCAGAGCGCTTGGAACTCATCACCGTGACCGCCGAACACCGCCGCGATCGCGGCCGACACTTCATCACCAGCGGCCGGCAACACTCCCGTCGTCGACGCCACTGCCGCCACATTGGCCGCGCGGATCGCCGACCCGATCCGGGCCAAATCCGCCGACACCGCTTCTAACGCCTCCGGCGCCGCAAGCACAAAAGATGACATGGGGCACCTTCCGCGAATACCTCGAGAACGGTGACAATACAGTTGTATCGTCGATTGGTCGATGGTAGTCCCGCTCGCGATGATTCGTACCGCTTCGCCGGAAATTCACGTGTTACGTACCAACAGTTCAGTAAATGGGACGGTTGCCGCCGATTTGGATACCATACAACTGTATGGCTAGCCCGTATGCGCGTTGCCCCGCCGCGGGGGCGCGCGTGTTTACCCTGAAATGATGTCCAGCGAGCCGGCGCCGAGGGAATCCGTTAGTACGAGCGAGCCGTCGCGCGTGGAGCGGATCCTCAACGCAGCGCTGAAGACGTTCGCCGCCCGTGGCACCGAAGCGACCTCATTGCGAATGATCGCCGCGGCCGCGGGCGTCTCGCTCGGGCTGGTGCAGCATCACTTCGTCACCAAGGCCAACCTCATCCAGGCGGTCGACGATCACGTGACGGCGGTGCTGACGGCCTCACTGGCCACCACCGCATCGGCACCGGACGAAGACCCCGTCGCCGACATCGCGAACCGGGTGACCTCACTACTCGTCGACCACGGTGACGTCGTCGACTATCTATGTCGCGCACTCGTCGACGCCACTCCCACCGGGACGCGGGTCTTCGACACGCTGGTGGCGGTCGCGGGCGGGCACTGGGCTCAGCTCCAGGAGCAAGGGCTGGCCAAGCCCGACCTCGACCCGGTCTGGATGACACTCAACCCGCTGGTGCTGGTGCTGGGCATGTTCATCCTGCGCGCCCAACTGAACCGGCACCTGCCCGAACCCCTCACCAGCCCAACCGAAGTGGAGCGCTGGCGAAACGCCACCGAACAGATCATTGCCGACGGCCAACTGCGAAGGCCGCCAGGCGCCTAGCTTTCCAGCGTGTAGCCCATCGGCATCAGCACGCTCTTCTGCTGCGTGAAGTGCTCGACTCCCTCGGGGCCGTTCTCGCGGCCGATGCCGGAGTTCTTGTAGCCGCCGAACGGGCAGCACGGATCGAACGCGTACCAGTTGATCGCGTATGTCCCGGTGCGAATCTTCTCAGCGACCTCGATGCCGTGCGGCACATCGGAGGTCCACACGCTGCCGGCCAGCCCGTACGCCGAGTCGTTGGCGATCTTGATCGCGTCCTCCTCGGAGTCGTAGGGGATGATGCTCAGCACCGGGCCGAAGATCTCCTCCTGGGCGATCGTCATCTTGTTGTCGACGTCGGCGAACACGGTCGGCTGCACGAAGAACCCGCTGTCCAGGCCCTCGGGGCGGCCGCCGCCGCACACCAGGCGGGCGCCCTCCTCGACGCCCTTGGCGATGTAACCCTCGACGCGGGCACGCTGCTTCTCCGAGATCAGCGAGCCGATTTGCGCGGCCGGGTCCGACGGCAGCCCGACCGGCAGCATCTGCACGAAGTTGCTGACCGCCTCCACCACCTCGTCGTAGCGGGAGCGGGGCGCCAGGATGCGGGTCTGGGCCACGCAGGCCTGCCCGGTGTTCATGATCCCGGAGAACACCAGCATCGGGATCGACGAGGCCAGGTCGACGTCGTCGAGGACGATGGCCGCCGACTTGCCGCCCAGCTCCAGGGTGCACGGCTTGAGCATGTCCGCGGCGCGACGGCCGATCTCCTTGCCGACGGCGGAGCTGCCGGTGAAGGAGAAGAGGTCGACGTTCGGGTTGGAGGTCAGCGCCTGGCCGGTCTCGATGCCGCCGGGCACCACCGACAGCACGCCCTCGGGCAGGCCGGCCTCGGTGAGGACCTCCGCCAAAAGGTTTGCGCTCAAGGGTGTTTCGGCGGCCGGCTTGAGCACCACGGTGCAGCCGGCCAGGAGCGCCGGGCCCAGCTTGTTCACCGCCAGGAACAGCGGCACGTTCCACGCGACGATCGCGCCCACCACGCCGATCGGCTCCCGGTAGACGATGGTCTGCCCGTAGCCGCCGGTGCGGACCTCGCGCCACTTGACTTCGTCGGCGGCGGGGCCGGCGAAGTAGCCCATCGCGCCCATCGTGCTCATCCAGTGCATCGTTTCGATGCCGGTGGGCGGCTGACCGGTTTCGCCCGCGAGCACCGCGGTGAACTGGTCCTTGCGCTCCTCCAGCAACTTGAGCGCGTTGGCCAGGACGGCCGCGCGCTCCTTCGGCGGCGTGGTGGGCCAAGGGCCGTTGTCGAACGCGGCGCGGGCCGCGGCCACCGCGGCGTCGACGTCGGCGGCCGCCGCCAGGGGGGTCTTGCCGACGTACTCGCCGGTGGCCGGGCACCGCACCTCGATGACCTCGGCGGTGGACGGCTCCGTCCACTTGCCGCCGATGAACAGCTTGTCGTATTCGGTCGTGGCCGCAGTCTTGGTGTCGCTCATCTAGCGCCGCTCCTCCTCAGTGCTGCGCGCTGCATCGTCGCCGGCGCGCATGAAACGCCACCCTACCCAAGCGAGGGCGAAACGAGAACACGTTCATTACTGCGGTGACAGCACCAGGACGAGATTGCTGACGAGGAACTCGCGCAGCACCGGAACGGAGGTCAGCTTCCACGCCCATCGCGGGTGGTAGCGCGGAAATGCCGCCACCAGGGCGCCGGTGCTGGCGGCCCAGTCCAGCCCCTCGGCGACCGACACGGCGAACAACGACGACCCGTAGTTGTTTTTCGGGGGACGGCCGTGGATGCGGGCGTAGCGCCGGGCCGCGCGTGCGCCGCCGAGGTAGTGTGCCAGGCCCGTCTCGTGCCCGCCGAAGGGACCGAGCCAGACGGTGTAGGACAGCACGGCCAGCCCGCCCGGCTTGGTGACGCGCAGCATCTCAGCACCGAGTTGCCACGGCCGCGGCACGTGCTCGGCGACGTTGGACGACAGGCAGATGTCGACCGAGTCGTCGGCGATCGGCAGCGCCATCCCCGACGCCCGCACGGTGGTTCCGGGCGCGCGGGCGACGGCGGGGCCGCCGGCGTGCATCTCGCGCGGGTCGGGTTCCACGCCGATGTAGCGGACACCGGCGTCCGCGAACGCCGCCGCGAAGTACCCGGGGCCGCCGCCGACGTCGAGCACCGTGCGCCCGGCTGGGGATTCGCCGTGCAGCCCCCGCCACAGGTCGCCGACCATCGCGGCCGTGTCGGCACCCAGCGCACGGTAGAACCGGGCCGGGTCGTCGCGCTCGAAGCGGAACTCGGCGAGCAGCCGCACCGACCGGGGGAGGGTTGCCCGCCGCGCGAAAACGTTCGTGATGGGAGGGGCGACGGCCACCGGCCAACACTAAGGCCCGGGGTTCGCCTGCCCAGGCTGCTGCGTCCTAACGGCCCGCACAGGTCCGACGGTTAGGCTGACCATCGATGTCCGATCTCCGTTCCGTGTTGCTGCTGTGCTGGCGCGACACCGGCCACCCCCAGGGCGGCGGCAGCGAGGCCTACCTGCAGCGGATCGGCGCCCAGCTCGCCGCGTCGGGGATCGCGGTCACGCTGCGCACGGCGCGCTACCCCGGCGCCGCCCGGCGGGAAGTGGTCGACGGGGTGCGGATCCACCGCGCCGGCGGCCGGTACTCGGTGTACGTCTGGGCGTTGCTGGCGATGGCGGCGGCGCGGTTCCTCGGCCTCGGGCCGCTGCGGCACGTGCGGCCCGACGTGGTGGTCGACACCCAGAACGGGGTGCCCTTCCTCGCGCGGCTGGTCTACGGGCGCCGGGTCATGGTGCTGGTGCATCACTGCCACCGCGAGCAGTGGCCGGTGGCCGGTCCGCTGCTCGGCCGGGTGGGCTGGTTCGTCGAGTCCGCGGTGTCGCCGCGGGTGAACCGGCGCAATCAGTACACGACCGTCTCGCTGCCGTCGGCCCGCGACCTCGTCGCGCTGGGCGTGGACAACGGGCGAATCGCGTTGGTGCGCAACGGACTCGACGAGGCGCCGGCGCAGTCCCTGTCCGGCCCGCGCGCGGCGGGGCCGCGGGAGGTGGTGCTGTCGCGGCTGGTGCCGCACAAGCAGATCGAGGATGCGCTGGAGGCGGTCGCGGAGCTCAACCGCCGGACGCCCGGCGTGCACCTCGACGTGGTGGGTGACGGCTGGTGGCGGCCGCGCCTCGTCGACCACGTGCGACGCCTCGGCATCGCGCAAGCGGTCACCTTCCACGGCCACGTCGACGACGTCACCAAACACCATGTGCTCCAAAGCGCGTGGGTGCACGTCCTGCCGTCCCGCAAGGAGGGCTGGGGGCTGGCCGTGGTCGAGGCGGCCCAGCACCGGGTGCCGACGATCGGGTATCGATCCTCCGGCGGGCTGTCCGACTCGGTGGTCGACGGGGTGACCGGGATCTTGGTGGACAGCCACGCCGAACTGGTGGACCGCCTCGACGAGCTGTTGGCGGATGCGGTGCTGCGCGACGAGCTCGGCGTCAAGGCGCAGGCGCGCTGCGGCGAGTTCTCGTGGGCGCAGAGCGCCGACGCCATGCGCACCGTCCTCGAAGCGGTGCACGCCGGCGAGTTCGTCAGCGGCGTCGTCTAGCCGCGGCGAGGCGGGCCAGCTCGCCGGCGCCTCCCACCACCAGCAACGCCAGCCACGCCAGGTGCGCGCCGACGGCCGCGCGGCGCCGCGGGGCGGGGACGCCGGGGGTGTCACCGCCGATGCGGTAGAGCGCCAGGTCGCGGTCCCGGTACGTGGGCGTCAGGGCGTCGACGGTGCGCGCGGCCGAGCCCGTGTCCCCGGCGGTGTCCGATTCGGCGACCAGCCAGCCCACGCCCGCCGAGGCCAGCGCCGGGGGATTGGCCCCGGCCAGCAGCGACGACTGGACGCTCCGCGCGCGATCGCCCTCGCCCGGCACCACGACGCCCGAGATCACCAGGTCCCCGGTGCTCAGCACGTCGGCGCGTACCCACCGCGGCAGCGGGTCCAGAACCGGCGCGGGACCGGACCAGGAAAACCGCCGCATGGTGCCCGCGGGCAACACCGCGACCGTCCGGGGATCGGCGTTGATCCGCGCCGCCACCGCCGCCCACCCGGGCGGGTAGCGCACCGGGAGCACCCGGCCCCACACCCCCCACGCCAGGTCGGGCAGCGCGAGGATCAGCGCCACGCAGCACGCCGACGCCACGACCGCCGGCCGGACGCGACGCAGCGCCAACACCGCGCCGGCGCCCGCCAGCGCGTAGCCGGGCAGCGCCAGCGCGACCCACTTCTGGCCGTCGCGCAGCACGCCGAAGCCGGGCGACGCGTCGACCACCGCGCCCAGGAGGCGCAGCCCCGGGCCGGTCGCCAGGGCGGCCGGCACCAGCACCGCGACCGCGGCCAGCGTCAGCAGCGGCGCCGCCGCGCGCCGCCGCGCCGCCATCACCATTCCTGCTCCCACTATCGCCAGCAGCACGGCGGCCGACGGCAGCGCGAAAAGCGTTGCCCGCGAACCGGGCACCGCCTGTCCGTTCCAGGTGCCACCCAGGCTCGCCAGCGTGACCAGCGTCCCCAACCCGGGTTCGGCGCGCGGCGCGAAGGCGTTCACCCCGAGCGCGTTGGCGGCGGTGTGCGCGGCCGGCGCGGATCCCGTCAGCGCCGCCGTCAGCCAGGGCAGCGCCCCCACCACCGCACATGCGACGGCGACGGCCGCGCAGCGCAGGCGCGACCACCCGTCCCCGGGCGCGACGACGCACACCAGCGCCACGGTCGCGGCCAGCAGCAGCCCGGTCGGGGTGAGCCCCGCCAGCGCGACCCAGAACGCCAGCGCGAACGCAAAAGCCCCACCCGACGTGCGCAGCGCCAGCATCGCCGTCGCGACCCAGGGCAGGCAGCCGTAGCCCAGCAGCAGGCTCCAGTGGCCCTGCAGAAGTCGTTCCGCCACATAGGGATTCCAGATCGCGAGCGTGGTCGCGACGAACTCGCCGGGCGCGCCGGCGTCGGGCAGCACGGTCGCGGCCAGCCGCGCCGCGCCCCAGCCCGCCAGCCACAGGCCCGAGACGAGCAGCGCCTTGACCACGACGCCGCCGTCCAGCAGGTGGGAGGCGAGCGCGACCGCGAAGTCCTGCGGCGTCGCCCGCGGCGCCGAGGTCAGCCCCAGCGCGGCGTCGGACAGGTACGAGCGCGGCGTCGACACCGCGTCGCGCAGCAGCAGGTAGCCGGGCGCCAGGAGCGGGGCCGCCACCAGCAGGGCGAGGGCCAGGGCGTAGCCCGGGCGGATCCAGCGCACGGTCAAAGCATCCCGGGCGGGACTACTCCCGTTCGGGCGGGCCGGGCGGCTTGGCTTCGGGCGGCCCGGGTTCGGTCGGCTCAGCCCGGGCATCGCTCCGCCCCTCACCAAGGGCCGTCGTGGGCGGGTCGGCCCCGGCCGTGGGCGACTCCCCCTCGACGGGGCGCTGGGTGGGCAGCTTCTCCGTCTCGGCCTCGGCGCCGGGCACCGGTTGGTCGGGACCGCGGCCGAACAACTCGTCGTCGCCGCGGTCCAGGCCCGGGTCGGTCAGGGCGCTTTCGGTCCGCAGGCTGAACGAGGCGAGCAGGCCGCCGCCGACCAGCGCGATCAGGCCCACCGCGGTGAACGTGATGGGCAGCACGCGCGACCACAGCGCCAACCGGTCGCGCTCGTCGCGGGCCGTGTTGACCTGCGATTCGACGGTCTCCTGGTTGGAGGTCACCTTGTAGTCGACCAGCGTCAGCTCGGGCTTGAGCGGATCGCGGGCGAAGTAGTGGTGGGCGTGCTCGGTCTCCTTGACGATGGTGCCCGACACCGGGTCGACCCAGAAGGTTCGCTGGGCCGCGTAGTAGCGCGTCATCGTGATCTGCTCGCCCGGATCGCCGGGCACCCCCCACATCGCCGCCGAGGTGGTGAACTTGGAGTCCGTCGTCTGGTCGGCGTACAGGGTCGGGTAGGTCACGGGCGCCACGAGTCTGCCGTCGGCGTTGTAGCCGACGTTCTGGGTGAACTTGTAGGCGGTGAGGCCGTTGACGTCTTCCTGGCTGTCGTAGTTGACGTCGAACGGCTTCTGCGCGATCGGGTCGAAGAAGGGGTACGTCTTCTTCTCGGTGTGGAACGGGAACCGGTAGGCCAGCCCGTCGTGGTGCAGCGGGATCGCGGTCGGCGGGTTCTCGTCGCCGAAGGCGCGTGGCTTCTGGACCGAGCCACCGGTGTGGGTGTCGTCGGAGACGGCCATCGCCGTCTTGCGGTTCAGGGTGACGGTGTCGACGATCGCCAGCAGGAGCCCGCTGTCCTTCTGCTTGTCGGTGCGCCGCAGCGACGAACCGACCTGCAGCGTGACGACGTCGGCGTTGGCGGGCGACTCGACGCTTTCCTGCTGCTGCGACACCAGCGGCACGTTCTGGTTGACCACCAGGTGGTCGGTCGACAGCGACGCCGCGTCGAGCGCGCTGCCCGTGCCGTCGCTGACCAGCGTGGCGTCGATGTCGAGGGGGACCTTGGTGATCCGGTGACTGGTGTAGGTGGTCAGCAGGAGCGCGGCGATCAGCAGGGCGGCCCCGAGCCCGATGATCCCGCATGCGGCAAACCGCAACATGACTGCTCGGTTCACGTTGCCGTGCCCTCCTCGTGTCCCCAGAATCGGCCGCCGCGACCCGTTGCGACCCCGACGCGAAGCAAACCCGTTCGACCCTAACAGCAGGTTCTAAGGCCTCGGCTTATGAACCCATCGCACCCTGGGGGCCCCGCGTCCGGTGCAGACTGTGATCGTGAGCGACAACCCGCTTGTGGGAGGCGTGCGCAGCTTCCTGCCCGCCGTCGAGGGCATGCGTGCGTGCGCGGCCGCGGGCGTGGTGGTCACCCACGTCGCGTTCCAGACCGGGCACTCGAGCGGTGTCTTCGGCCGGCTGTTCGGCCGCTTCGATCTGGCGGTGGCGGTGTTCTTCGCGCTGTCGGGCTTCCTGTTGTGGCGTGGGCACGCCGCGGCGGCGCGGAACATCGCGCCGCGCCCCCGCACGGGTCATTACCTGCGGTCCCGCGTGGTGCGCATCATGCCCGCCTACCTGGTGGCGGTGGTGGTGATCCTGTCGCTGCTGCCCGACGCCGACCACGCCAGCCCCACCGTGTGGCTGGCCAACCTGACGCTCACCCAGATCTACGTGCCCCTCACCCTCACCGGCGGCCTGACCCAGATGTGGAGCCTGTCGGTCGAGGTCACCTTCTATCTGGCGCTGCCAGTCCTGGCGCTGCTGGCCCGGCGCCTGCCCGTGGGGGCCCGGGTGCCGGCCATCGCCGCCCTGGCCGCCCTCAGCTGGGCCTGGGGCTTTTTGCCGGTGCACACCGCTCCCGGAACCAACCCGCTGAACTGGCCGCCGGCGTTCTTCTCCTGGTTCGCCGCCGGCATGCTGCTGGCCGAGTGGATCCACAGCCCCGTCGGACTGCCGCACCGGCTGGCCCGCCGAAGGCCGTTGATCGGCGCCGTGGCGGTGGCGGCCTTCCTGGTGGCGGCTTCGCCGCTGGCCGGGCCCGAGGGCCTCACCCCGGGCACCGCCGGCCAGTTCGCCGTCAAGGCGGCCATGGGTTCGCTGGTGGCGTTCGCGCTCGTCGCGCCGCTGGTGCTGGACCGGCCCGACACCCCGCACCGCCTGCTGGGCAACGCGTTCATGGTGACGCTGGGCCGGTGGTCCTACGGGCTGTTCGTGTGGCACCTCGCCGCCCTGGCCATGGTGTTTCCGGTGCTGGGCATCTTCCCGTTCTCCGGCCACATGCCCTCGGTCCTCGCGCTGACGCTGGTGTTCGGCTTCGCGATCGCCGCCGTCAGCTACGCCCTGGTCGAGTCTCCGTGCCGGGAATGGCTGCGCCGCTGGGAGAAACGCGCCACGCGGACCCCCGACGCGGACGAGGCCGTGGACGCGGAGGCGGACGCCGTCGCGCCGTGACGGAAATTTTGGGTAGCCTGCGAGTGAACGGTCGTTCGCCGACGGCGACCGTCCACCGGGCGCGACCCGGTTAGCGTCGCGATCGCGAGCGCGGCGTAGCCGGGCGAGACGGGTCGCGACCATCGAGCTAGTCAGGGGGGAGGGTTCGACGCATGGACGACCAGATGACCGCGACACAGACACTCGCACGTGCGCCGCACGAGCGGTTACAGCCGGGGGAACGTCCACTTCCGCCGAACGAGGACCCCTTCTACCAGCCGCCGCCGGGGTATCAACACTCTCTGCCCGGCGCCGTTCTGCGCTCACGGACCGTCGAGCTGGGCTTCCTCGGAGTGATCCCGCAGAGCTGCACGGCCACCCAGCTGCTGTACCGCAGCACGAACCTGCACGGTGACCCCGAGGTCGCGGTGACCACCGTCCTGGTGCCTGAACAGCGCGACCCGCAGGCCCAGTGTCCGATCCTGTCGTATCAGTGCGCCATCGACGCCGTGGACTCGCGGTGTTTCCCGTCTTACGCGCTGCGCCGGGGGGCCGGGCCGATCGGCGCGTTCACGCAGGCGGAGTATCTGCTCGTGGCGGCGGCATTGGCCGAAGGCTGGGCGGTTTCGGTGCCCGACCACGAGGGCTGTCATGGCATGTGGGGTGCGCCGCGCGAGCCGGGCTACCGCATCCTCGACGGGCTGCGCGCCGCCGTGAATTGCGAGCGGCTGGGGCTGTCATCGGCCGCCCCGATGGGCCTGTGGGGGTACTCGGGCGGCGGGCTGGCCTCCGCCTGGGCCGCCGAGCTGTGCGCGGACTACGCGCCGGAACTCGACATCGCCGGCGCCGTCCTGGGCTCGCCGGTCGGTGACCCGGGCAGCGTCGCCCGCCGCCTGAACCGGTCCGTGTTCGCGGGGCTGGCCGCGCTGATGATCGCGGCGCTCACCGACGTGTTCCCGGAAGCGCGGCGAGTCGTCGACCACCACGCCAGCGACGAGGGCAGGTCGCTGCTGGAGGAACTGCGGTCCTTCACCACCGCGCAGGCGGTGTGGCGACTGCGCCGTTCCGACATCGGGACGTACGTCGACATGTCCGCCGACGAACTGTGGGACCTCCCCGAGGTGCGCCACATCTTCGACGAGACCCAGCTCGGCAAGACCCCGCCACGCCCGCCGGTGCTGGTCGTGCAGGCGGTCCACGACCGGATCATCAGCGTCACCGATATCGATCGACTCGTCGACACCTACGCGGCCGGCGGGGTGGCGATCGCTTACCACCGCGACCGGTTCTGCGGTCACCTGCTCCTGCACCCGCTGTCCACGCCCATGACGCTGCGCTGGCTGCGCGACCGGTTCACCGGTCAACCCCTGGACAAAGACCGCATCGAGACGATGTGGCCGACGCTGTTCAACCCGCTGACCTACTTGGGGATGCTCAAGCTCGGCGTCGTCACGGGGAAGGTCATCCTCGGGCGGCCGGTGCGACGTCGCCCCCGGTAGCGGCCGCCGCCACCGACCGACGGCGCGCGATGACGTCGGCGCGCACCGCCGACCGCCGCGCCTTACCCGCGTCGTCGCGCAGGGGGGTGTCGACGAACTCGATGACGTGCGGCACCTTGTACGACGAAACACGTTCGTGCAGAAAGCTTTTCACGCCCTCGGCGTCCAGCGCCGAACCGTCGGCCGTGTGGACCAGGGCGTAGGGCACCTGGCCCAGGTCCTCGTGCGGGACGCCGACCACCAGGCAGGACAGCACGTCGGGGTGCGCCGACAGCGCGTTCTCGATCTCGGCGGGGTAGACGTTGCGGCCGCCGACGGTGAACATGTCGACCCGGCGGTCCGACAGGTAGAGGAATCCGTCTTCGTCGAAGTACCCGAGGTCGCCCAGCGAGTCCCAGCCGTCCCGGGTCTTGGCCGTGGCGCCGACGTAGCGGTAGGTCGGGGCGCTGCCGGGGGCGGGCCGCATGTAGATCTCGCCGACGACGCCGGGCGGGCACGGGTTGCCGTCGTCGTCGAGCACGGTCATCTCCCCGGCGACCACGACGCCGACCGAGCCGCGGTGGGTCAGCCACTGGTCGCCGCGGATGAACGTCAGCGCCTGTAACTCGGTGCCGCCGTACAGTTCCCAGACGACCTCGGGCCCGAGCAGCTCGATCCACGCCTCCTTGACGGCGGGCGGGCACGGCGCGCCCATGTGCCAGAACCGGCGCAGCGACGACAGGTCGTAGGCGTGCGGGGCCACCCGGTAGACGGGCAGCGCCCGCTGCATGATCGTCGGCACCGTGGTCAGGAACGTGACGCGATGGTCGGTGATCAACTCGAGGAAGCGGTGCGGGTCGAAGCGGCTCATCAGCACCAGGTGGTGGCGCATCAGCAGCGCGATCGTCGCGGTGGTGAAGCCGGTGTTGTGGGACAGGGGGATGGGCACCAGGGTGGTGTCCCCCTCCTGCGCGCCCAGGGGGTAGCCGATGGCGGCCGGGATGCGGCTGTCGCCGCCGGACTCGATCAGCTTGGGCCGGCCGGTGCTGCCACCCGACCCCATCGCCTTCCACACCGGTGAGACCGCTTCGGGCAGCTCGGCGTCCGACAGCGCCGGGTCGGGCGTGAAACCCGCTGGCACAGAAAAAATTTGGTCGCTTTCGCGCCCCACGAGCAGGGCGGGCGGCCGCAGCTCCAGCAGACCCTGTAGCTCCGCGTCGGGCAGCCGCGCCGACAGCGGCTGGGGCACCGCGCCCAGCTTCCAGCACGCCACGGCGGCCTGAATCCACTCGATCGAGTTGGGCAGCACCATCGTCACGTAGTCGCCCACCCCGACGCCGCGCTCGGCGTAGGCCCGGGCCAACCGGTTCGTGGAGGCGTCCAGCTCGGCGCGGGTGAGGGTCACCCCGTCGCAAGTGACCGCGGGCTCGTCGGGGGCCAGTGCCGCCAGCGCGGAGATCTGCTTCCCGATCGGTTGGACCGGCTGGGTCATCAGTACGCGCCCTGCCGTTCGAAGATGCGGCGCGGGTTGTCGACCAGCATCGCGTGCAGCTGCTCGTCGGTGACGCCGCGCTCCTTGAGGGCGGGGATCACGTCGTTGTGGATGTGCAGGTAATGCCAGTTCGGCATGACCTGCGGCACCAGCTCCTCGGGCAGCGCGTCGAAGTAGCAGTTGGCGTCGTGTGAGAGCACCATCTTGTCGGCGTGCCCGCGCTCGCACATCTGCGCCACGATGTTGACCCGGTCCTCGAACGGGGAGATCGCGTCGATGCCGAACCGGTCCATCCCGAGGTAGGAGCCGGCGGCGATGAGCTCCTCGAGATAGCCGACGTCGGTGCTGTCGCCGGAGTGGCCGATGACCACGCGGGTGAGGTCGACGCCCTCCTCCTCGAAGATCTTCTGCTGCTCGAGGCCGCGCCGCAGCCCGGCGTGGGTGTGCGTCGAGATCGGCACACCGGTGCGCTTGTGCGCCTGGGCGACCGCGCGCAGCACCCGCTCGACGCCGGGGGTGACGCCGGGCGCGTCGGTGGCGCACTTGAGGATCCCGGCCCTGACGCCCGTGTCGGCGATGCCCTGCTCGATGTCGCGGACGAACATGTCGGTCATGATCTCCGGGCCGCCCAGCTCGGCGCCGGGACCGAGGTAGTGGAAGTAGAAGGGCACGTCGTTGTAGGTGTAAAGACCCGTCGCCACAACGATGTTCAGGTCGGTCTGGGCCGCGACGCGCGCGATGCGCGGGATGTAGCGGCCCAGCCCGATCACGGTGAGGTCGACGATGGTGTCCACCCCGCGCGACTTCAGCTCGTTCAGCCGGGTGATGGCGTCGGCCACCCGCTGCTCCTCGTCGCCCCACCCTTCCGGATAGTTCTCGGCGATCTCGGTGGTCATGATGAACACGTGCTCGTGCATGAGCGTCACGCCGAGTTCGGACGTGTCGATGGGCCCGCGGACGGTATTGAGTTCTGACACCCGTCTGATGCTAGGGCGCAGCGGCGGTTCACCGACAGGGCTTTCTGCAGTACGTTGCCCCCATGCTCCTCAATCCGCACCACCTGCAGCGCAAGTACCCGGACCGCCGCTCGGGGGAGATCATGGCCGCGACGGTCGACTTCTTCGAGTCGCGCGGGAAGGCGCGGCTGAAGTCCGACGACCACAACCGGGTGTGGTACTCCGACTTCCTCGACCACATCGGCCGCGAACGCATCTTCGCGTCGCTGCTGACGCCGTCCGAGTACGGCTCCGACGATTGCCGCTGGGACACCTACCGCATCAGCGAGTTCGCCGAGATCGTCGGCTTCTACGGCCTGAGCTACTGGTACCCCTTCCAGGTCACGGCGCTGGGGCTGGGCCCGATCTGGATGAGCGACAACGAGGACGCCAAGCGCAAGGCCGCCGCGCAACTCGAGGCGGGGGAGGTCTTCGCGTTCGGGCTCTCGGAGCGGACCCACGGCGCCGACGTCTACCAGACCGACATGATCCTCACGCCCTCCGAGCGCGGCTGGACCGCGAGCGGCGAGAAGTACTACATCGGCAACGCCAACGTCGCGCGGATGGTGTCGACGTTCGGCAAGATCGGCGATACGGACGAGTACGTGTTCTTCGCCGCCGACTCCCAGCACGACCGCTACCGGCTCATCAAGAACGTGGTGAACTCGCAGAACTACGTCGCCAACTACGCGCTCGACGACTACCCCGTCACCGAGGCCGACCTGCTGCACCGCGGCCCCGACGCCTTCCACGCCGCGCTCAACACCGTCAACGTGTGCAAGTACAACCTCGGCTGGGGCGCCGTGGGCATGTGCACCCACGCCATGTACGAGGCCGTCACCCACGCGTCCAACCGCATCCTGTACGGCACCGTCGTCACCGACTTCAGCCACGTGCGCCGGCTGCTCACCGACGCCTACGTGCGGCTGGCCGCCATGAAGCTGGTGTGCACCCGCGCGTCGGACTACATGCGCAGCGCCTCGGCGACCGATCGTCGCTACCTGCTGTACAGCCCGCTCACCAAGGCCAAGGTGACCAGCGAGGGCGAGCGGGTGATCATCGCGCTGTGGGACGTCATCGCCGCCAAGGGTGTTGAGAAGGACACCATCTTCGAGGCGATGACCCGCGAGATCGGTTTGCTGCCAAGGCTCGAGGGCACCGTCCACATCAACATCGGGCTGCTGGGCAAGTTCATGCCCAACTTCCTGTTCGCCCCCGACGCCGCGCTGCCCGCGATCGGCCGCCGCGACGAGGCCGCCGACGACGCGTTCCTCTTCGCGCAGGGGCCGACCGGCGGCCTGGGCAAGGTGCGCTTCCACGACTGGCGCGCCGCGTTCGACAGCTACGGCCACCTGCCCAACGTCGCCCGGCTGCGCGGGCAGATCGACGTGCTCACCGAGATGCTCGCCAGCGCCACCCCCGACGCGGCGCAACAGCGCGACGTCGACTTCGCGTTCGCGGTGGGGCAGCTGTTCGCGACGGTCCCGTACGCCCAGCTCATCCTCGAGGAGGCGGCGCTGTCCGGCGTCGACGAGGCCCTGCTCGACCAGATCTTCGCCGTCCTCGTGCGGGACTTCAACGGCTACGCGGTCGAACTCGGCGACAAGCCGTCGACCACCGACGAGCAGGCCCGGTTCGCGACGCGCATGATCCGCCGCCCCGTCCACGATGCCAGGAGCTACGACCAGGTGTGGAAGGAACACGTCCAGCCGCTCAACGGCGCCTACGAGATGCGGCCCTAGGCCGCGCGGGTCAGCGGCTGGCCCGGGCGGCCTCGATCGGGACGATCGCCGTGAGCGTGTCCTCGTTGACCACGTGGTAGGCGTCGTACCGGTCCACCGTCGGGTCGCAGTGGGGGGTGACGAGTTCGACGCGATCGCCGAGGCCCAGGGGTGTATCGGCGGGCCGGGTCAGGGCGCCGTGCTCGTCTCCGAAAAACCCGTACCGGGAGTCGGCGAAACGTTCACCCGCCGGGCGCGGCGGGGGCCCGTCGGTGGCGAACGCCTTCAGGCCCGCGTCGACGGTGACGACGGGTCCGGCGTTGACGCTGATCACCTGGGCCGACACGAACAGGCTGGTGCGAAACTCGCCATCGGCGTCTTCCCCCAGCGCGTCGCGGTATTGCGCGTCCATGAATACGTAAGAGCCGGGCTGTAATTCGGTGAGCAGTCCGATGTCCAGATCGGACTGCACGGTCCCCGTGCCGCCGCCGGTGATGGTCTCGATGCGGTGGCCGGCGCCCCGTAGCGCCTCGACGACGCCCGCGAGCACGTCCATCCCCGCGCGCACCGCGTCGCGACGGGCCGTGAATCCGGCGATGTGTTGCCAGTGACCGCCGTAGCCCTGAACACCGGCCAGTGTCAGCGAGGGGCGCCGCGCGATGTGATCGGCGAGCGTGAGGGCCTCGGCCGGGCCCGGCACGCCGGTGCGCATGAGCCCGACATCGACGTCGATGACGACCCTGATCGAGCCGCCGCGCTCGGCCGCCTCCCTGGCCAGCGCCGAGACGGGAGCGGGATGGTCGACGACGCAGGCGAATCCGGGGTCGACCGCCGCCAGGTCGCACAACCGTCCCGGCATGGCGGGATCGGCGACCGGCGAGGTCAGCAGGATGTTGCGCACACCGGCCGCCGAAAGCGCCTCGGCCTCACCAACTTTCGCGCAACAGACGCCCACTGCCCCCGCGGCCGTCTGCTTGTGGGCGATCCATGAGCACTTGTGCGTCTTGGCGTGTGGCCGCAGGGCGACCTTTCCCCGGGTGCGTTCGGCCATGCGGGCGATGTTGGCGTCCAGCGCCGCCTCGTCGAGGATGAGGGCCGGCGTCGGCACCCGGGCACGCGAACCCGGCCGCCCAATCTCCGCCCGCGCCAACGCTTCCGCGACCGACACGGCTATCCGCGGGCCGCGATCGGGGTCAGGTGTTCGAATCCGGCTATCGACGCGACCTCCGGCAGGCGGCGAATGGTGCCGTTCTGCGCCCACTGCCCTTCGGGCACTTCGTGGATGACGCACGACGTGACCACCATCCGGTCGCCGGGGACGGCCACGGCCGATTCGGCCGCTTCCTGAAGATCCTGGGCGAACCGCGCTTTGCGCGCGCCGTCGAGCACGCCGGCGCTGACCTGCCAGTCGATGAACACGCCGGCGACGGCGGCGTCCGCGCTGACTCCTGCGGAATAGAAGTTGTTCGGACCCAACTCCTGCAGGAGCACCAGTGCCCGCATCCGGCTCTCGGGGCGGTCGGGCACCGACTCGGCGCGGCAGGCCGCCTCGGTGAGGGCCGCGGCGAGGCGCGCCTTCTGGGCGTCGTCAAAAGCGCCGGGCGTCAGGGTCACTCGCATCAAGGGCATGACATGACCTTCCGGCAATGGACGCCCGCAAGCCAGTGGCGAGAACGACAATTTTCTTGCATAATTCGCCACATGATCGGCGTCGACGTCCTCGTGCTCGACGGGGCGAGCGCCAGCGCCGTCGGCGCCACCGTCGATGTCGTCCACGCGGCCAATCGAATTCACGGCAAGGCGATCTTCGACCTCCGGTTCGTGGCGCCCGACACCCGCGCCGTCCTGCGCGGCGGTCTGGCCGCCACGGCCCAGCCGCTGGAGCGCGCCAGGCCGCGCGATGTGATCGTCATCCCCGGGCTGGGGGCGGCCGAGCCGGCGGAAATCGACGCCCGACTCGGCGCCGCCGACGTGGGCGCCGCCACGCGATGGCTGGCGGGGGCGGGCGGCCGCGGCGCCGACATCGCGGCCTCCTGCACGGCGGTGTTCCTCCTCGGGGTCGCCGGCCTGCTGGACGGTCGGCGCTGCGTGACGACGTGGTGGCTGGGGGCGGACCTGGCCGGCGTCGCGCCCGCCGCCCATGTCGTCATCGACGAGATGGTCGTCCGGGACGGATCGATCTGGACCGCGGGCAGTGCCTTCGCGCACATCGACCTGATGCTGGCGCTCATGCGCCACTTCGGCGGGGCGGCGCTGACCGACGAACTCGCCAACCGGCTCGTCGCCGATCAGCGCACCTCGCAAGCCAGCTTCCTCATCCCGTCGCATCTGGCGGCCCGCGACGAGACCGTCGCCGCGCTCGAGAGATTTCTGCGCTCCCGCATGGACGAGGCGCACACGCTCGATTCGTTGGCGCACCGGTGCGGGCTGAGCCCGCGGACGCTGGCGCGCCGGACGCAGAAGGCGGTCGGTCTCAGTCCCCTGCAGCTCGTGCAACGAGTGCGCCTCGAACGCGCGCTGCACCTGCTGCGGACCACCCGCATGCCGCTCGAGGAGATCACCGCGGCCGTGGGGCTCGCCGACCCGGCTACGCTGCACCGACTGGTCAAGCGGCACACGGGTCGGTCCCCCGGCGCGCTGCGTCCGGGCGCCCGGCCGAGGTCTGCCTAGGCTCGCCGGGCGTTCATTTCGCGGGCAGCTTGAGAACCCGGTCGTTGCCGTAGTCGGTGACGTAGACGTTGCCTGCGGCGTCCGCCGCCACCGCCTCGGGGTGGCTGAGCCCCGTGAACGGCAGCTCCACCGAGGTGTTCGAATCCGCCGGCAGCTCGAGGACGCGGCTGTGCCAATAGTCGGTGACGTAGACGTTGCCGCGGGGGTCGACCGCCACCCCCTCGGGATGGTCCACGCCGGCGAACGGCAGTTCGACGGCGGCCTTCGCCCCCGCCGGCAGCTTGAGCACCCGGTCGTTGCCGTAGTCGGTGACGTAGGCGTCGCCGGCCGCGTCGACCGACACCCCGGCCGGGTTCTTCAGGCCGCTGAACGGCAGCTCGACCTGGGCCGTCGATCCGGACGGCAACTCGAGCACCCGGTTGTTGTTGGCGTCGACGGTGTAGACGTTGCCCGCGGTGTCGACGTCCACGTCGGTCGGACCGTTCAGGCCGGCGAACGGCAACTCGACCTGGGTGACGGACCTCGCCGGCAGCTCGAGCAGCCGGTTGTTGTTGGTGTCCGCGACGTAGACGTCGCCCGCGCTGTCGACGGCCACGCCCGAGGGATTCTTCAGCCCGTTGAACGGCATGATGGCGGCGATCGTCGACCCCGCGGGCAGCTTGAGCACGCGGTTGTAGGTGGAGTCGGGGGAGTAGACGGCGCTGGTGTTGTTGGCGTCGGCGATGTAGACGTTGCCCGCCGTGTCGACCGCCACGCCGTAGGGTTCGCGGATGCCGGCGAAGGGCATCACGACCTGTCCTCGCTGATGGGTGTGGCGCGAGAAGAGCCAGGCTCCGATGCCGCCGGCCACCAGGACGACAACCAGGGCGGCGCCGCCCAGCAGCAGCCATCTCCTGCGTGTGGCCGGGTGCGGCGAAGGGCTCGGCGCCGGTGGGGAATCGGTGCCTTCGGTGGCGGATGCCCGCCCGTCGTCGATCACGGTCGGTCAGCCCCCTTTCCGCCCAACGGTCCTTCGCCTGTCTAACGCTTCAAACCTCGCAGATTGTGGGCATCCCAGCCGGTCGATCTTGTCGCGGTTGCTTGATGTTGGCCGGTCGTTAACGTCTGGGGCGCGACGCCCTTGACTGTGGTGTGGCTCACAGTAGGATGACCACTGGTCATCAATTCCCGAGGGGGCCCAGTGCCAACAGTGACGTGGGCGCGCGTCGACCCCGCCCGCCGCGCGGCCATCATCGAGGCCGCGGAGTCGGAATTCGGCGCGCACGGATTCTCCGGCGGCAGCCTCAACGTCATCGCCCGCCGCGCGGGCGTGGCCAAGGGCAGCCTGTTCCAGTACTTCGCCGACAAGCGCGACCTGTACGCGTTCATCGCCGACATCGGCAGCCAGCGGGTGCGCTCCTACATGGAGGACCTGATCCGCCGGCTCGACCCGAGCCGGCCGTTCTTCGAGTTCCTCACCGACCTGCTCGACGCCTGGGTGGCCTACTTCGCCGAGCACCCGCACGAGCGCGCGCTGCACGCCGCGGCGACGCTGGAGGTCGACACCGAGGCGCGCGTCAGCGTGCGCAGCGTCATCCACCGCCACTACCTGGAGGTGCTGCGGCCGCTGGTGCGCGACGCCCTGGCCCGCTGCGACCTGCGCGCCGACGCGGACACCGAGGCGTTGCTGTCGCTGCTGCTGCTGCTCTTCCCGCACTTGGCGCTCGCCCCCTACATGCGCGGCCTCGACCCCATCCTGGGGCTCGACGAGCCGAGCCCCGAGCAGCCGGCGCTGGCCGTGCGCAGGCTCGTGGCCGTGCTCTCGGCCGCGTTCTCGGGCCAGCCGGTCAAACAGCCCGTCAAACGATCGGAGGAGGTCACATGAAACGGACCCACGTCGGCGCCCTAGCCGCAGGCGGACTCAACTGGGACAGCTTGCCGCTCAAGCTGTTTGCCGGAGGCAACGCGAAGTTCTGGAATCCGGCCGACATCGACTTCTCGCGCGACCGCGCCGACTGGGAGAGCCTCACCGACCTCGAACGTGACTACGCCACCCGCCTGTGCGCGGAGTTCGTCGCCGGCGAGGAGGCGGTCACCGAGGACATCCAGCCGTTCATGTCGGCGATGCGGGCCGAGGGCCGATTGGGCGACGAGATGTACCTGACCCAATTCGCGTTCGAGGAGGCCAAGCACACCCAGGTGTTTCGCATGTGGCTCGACGCGGTCGGTGTCAAAGACGACCTGCACCGCTACCTCGACGACCTTCCGGCGTACCGGCAGATGTTCTACGACGAGCTGCCCGAGTGCCTGCACGCGCTGTCCATCGACCCGTCGCCGTCGGCCCAGGTCCGGGCGGCCGTGACGTACAACCACATCGTGGAAGGCATGCTGGCGCTGACCGGGTACTACGCGTGGCACAAGATCTGCGTCGGCCGGGGCATCCTGCCCGGCATGCAGCGACTGGTCGGCCACATCAGCGACGACGAGCGGCGCCACATGGCGTGGGGCACCTTCACCTGCCGGCGCCACGTCGCCGCCGACGACGCCAACTGGGGCGTGTTCGAGCAGCGGATGAACGAGCTGCTGCCGCTGGCGCTGAAGGTCACCGAGGAGAGCTTCGCCCTCTACGGCGACGACGTGCCCTTCGGCATCTCCCCGGAGGAGATGACGCAGTACGCCGCCGACAAGGGGATGCGGCGGTTCGGCACGATCTCCAGCGCCCGCGGGCGGCCGGTCGAGGAGATCGACCTCGACTACTCGCCGGTGCAACTCGAGGACACCTTCGCCGACGAGGACGAGAAGGCGCTGGCGGCAGTCGGCTGAACCTCGCCGGCTACTCGACCTTCTTGCCGCTGCCGGAGTCGCCGGTGTCGGGTGAGCCGATCCAGACGGTCTTGGCGTTGCAGAACTCGCGGATCCCCAGACCCGCCAGCTCGCGGCCGTAGCCCGAGCGCTTGACGCCGCCGAACGGAAGCTCGGGGTAGGACACCGTCATCCCGTTGATGAACACCTGCCCGGCCTCGATGTCGTCGATGAACCGCTGCTGCTCGGCCTCGTCGCGCGTCCAGGCGTTGGAGCCCAGCCCGAACGTCGTCGCGTTGGCGATCTCGATCGCCTCGTCGATGTCCGCCGCCCGGTACACCGACGCGACGGGCCCGAACACCTCCTCGGTGTAGAGCGCCATGTCCTTGGTGATGTCGGTGACCACCGTCGGTGGGTAGAACCACCCCGGCCCGTCGGGACGCTTTCCGCCGCAGCGGATCACCGCGCCCGCCGCGGCCGCGTCCTCCACCTGCTTGGCGACGTCGTCGCGGCCGGACTCGGTCGCGAGCGGGCCGACGTCGGTGTCCGGGTCGGTCGGGTCGCCGACGCGCAGCGCCTCCATCTTCTCGACGAACTTCTCCACGAACTCGTCGTAGATGTCGGCGTGGGCGATGAACCGCTTGGCCGCGATGCAGGACTGGCCGTTGTTCTGCGTCCGCGCGGTGACCGCGGTCTTGACCGCGGCGTCCAGGTCCGCCGACGGCATGACGATGAAGGGGTCGCTGCCGCCGAGTTCCAGCACGGACGGCTTGATCTCGTCGCCGGCGATGGCGCCCACCGACTGGCCCGCCGGTTCGCTGCCGGTGAGGGTGACCGCGGCGACGCGGGGGTCGCGCACGATGCGCTCGACGGCGCTGGACGAGACGAGCAGCGTCTGGAAGCAGCCGTCCGGGAAGCCGCCCCGGGCGATGACGTCGGCCAGGTACAGCGCGGTCTGGGGGACGTTCGACGCGTGCTTGAGCAGGCCGACGTTGCCGGCCATCAGGGCGGGCGCGGCGAACCGGACGGCCTGCCACAGCGGGAAGTTCCACGGCATCACGGCCAGCACCACGCCGAGTGGCTGGTAATGGGAGTAGGCCTTGGCGGCGTTGACCTTGGCGGCGTCGGCCGGCTCGTCGGCGAGCAGCGCCTCGGCGTGCTCGGCGTAATAACGAAATCCCTTGGCGCACTTGATCACTTCTGCCTTGGCCGAGGCGAGCGTCTTGCCCATCTCCTCGGTCATCATGGCGGCGGTCTGGTCGGCCTCGGCCTCGAGCAGGTCGGCGGTGGCGTTCGCCCACTGGGCGCGCTGGGTGAAGCTGGTGCGGCGGTAATCGGCGAAGCGCTGGTGGGCGCGGGCGATAGCCGCGTCGACCTCGTCGTCGGTGGCCGGGGTGAAGGTCTTGATTGTCTCGCCGGTAGCCGGGTTGATGGTGGCGATGGGCACGTTGACGTCCTTCGCGTTTAAGGGTTGATAAAACGTCCAACACCTAGCCTGCCACTATCGTTCCCGACAGGGAGGTGCCGGATGACCAAAGCGGCCGAGTTGATGATCAAGTGCCTGGAGAACGAGGGGGTCGCCGTCATCTTCGGGGTGCCGGGCGAGGAGAACATCCGCTTCGTGACGGCGCTGGCCAACTCGGAGATCCGCTACGTGCTGACCCGGCACGAACAGGCGGCGTCGTTCATGGCCGAGATGTACGGGCGCGTCACCGGGCGGGCGGCGGTGGTCTCGTCGACCCTGGGGCCCGGCGCGATCAACATGCAACTCGGCGTCGCCGACGCCACCACCAACAGCACCCCGCTGGTGGCGATCTCCGCGCAGGTCGGCCAGGACCGCGAGTTCAAGGAATCGCACCAGTACGTCGACCTGGTGCGGATGTTCGCGCCCATCACCCGCTGGGCGGCCGACATCCCGACCTCGCGCGCCATACCGGAGATGTTCCGCAAGGCGTTCAAGGTCGCCGAGACCGAACGCCCCGCCGCGGTCTACCTGGCGGTACCGGAACACATCGACGCCGACGAAGCGGACTACGACCTGAAGCCGCTGCCGCGCAACGTCGTTCGCCCCGACGCCCCCGCCCCGGGGCAGGTCGAGCGGGCGGTCGACATCCTGCGGCACGCCAAGCGTCCGGTGCTGCTCGCCGGGCACGGCGCGGCGCGCGCCGGCGCGACCGACGCCCTGGTCCGGTTCTCCGAGGAGATCGGCGTCCCGGTCGCCAACACCTTCCACGGCAAGGGCGTGATGCCCGACGACCACCCGAACAGCATCGGCACGTTGGGCTTCATGCGCCACGACTACGTCAACTTCGGGTTCGACAACGCCGACGTGGTGATCGCGGTCGGCTACGAGCTCCAGGAGTTCGACCCCGTCCGGATCAATCCGCAGGCCGACAAGAGGATCATCCACATCCACCGCTTCCCCGCCGAGGTCGACGCCCACTACTCGGTGGACGTCGGGATCATCGGCGACATCAGCGCCTCCCTCGATGCGCTCACCGACTCGCTCGCCGGTCACGCCTACGAGGCGAGTCCGGAGGTGCCCGGATCCGGGTTGCTGTCCGAGGAATTCGCACGGGGACAGCAGGATTCGCGCTATCCGCTGGCGCCCGCGCGGCTGGTGGCGGACACCCGGGCCGCGCTGGGCCGCGGCGACGTCGTTCTGGTCGACACCGGCGCCACCAAGATGTGGATGGCCCGGCTCTATCCGACCTACGAGCCCAACACCTGCCTGGTCTCGAATGGCTTGTCCACCATGGGTTTTGCGCTGCCCGGCGCGCTCGGGGTCAAGCTGGCGCGGCCCGAAGTCAAGGTGCTGGCGGTCGTGGGCGACGGCGCTTTCATGATGAACTCCCAGGAGATCGAGACGGCCGTACGCGAGAGGATCCCGCTCGTCGTGCTCATCTGGGAGGATGGCGGCTACGGCCTCATCGAGTGGAAGATGGACCTCGAGCTGGGTGAGCACGCCTACGTCAACTTCGGCAATCCCGACATCGTCACGTACGCGGAAAGCTTTGGCGCGAAGGGATATCGGATCAGCAGCGCCGACGAACTGTTGCCGACGCCGCGGGCCGCGCTCGACGACGACGGGGTCTCGCTGATCTGCTGCCCGGTCGACTACTCCGACAACTTGCGGCTCACCGACCGGCTGGGCGAGCTGGACGAGACGCTGTAGCGGCCACGTCCGAGCTCTATGGCCCGCACCGCGCGGCGCCCGCCAGCCACGAACGGCTGTCCCGACCAATAGGCATGTTTCGAATCCGCTAGCAGAGGTGATAGCGCTTTCGAGAGTCACCTTTCTCCCTTCAGAGACCGGCGGCACACCTTCGCTGACCGCGAGGTGGGAAAGCCGCCGTAGAAAGGGCTGGTTGCGAGTACCCTCTCATCGGTGCCCTATGTCGTCACGACGCCCGATGTGCTGACGGCCGCGGCCGGGGACGTCGCCGGGATCGGAAGGGCGGTCAACGACGCGGCATCCGCCGCGGCGGCTGCCACCACATCGATGGCGACCGCAGGCGTCGACGAGGTGTCGACAGGCATCGCGGCGGTGTTCGCCGCGCACGGCCGCTGGTACCAGGCGGCCATCGCGCAAGCGGCACAGGTTCACCAACGATTCGAGTCCGCGCTGGCGGCAAGCGCCGACGCCTACCTCACCACCGAGATCGACAACGCCGCCGCCGCGGCCCCGACGGCCGCGGCCGCCACGAGGATCACGATCCCCGGCGCGGGACCGCTCTACTATCCGAGGTTCATCACCGAGCTGCCGTACCTCGGTCGCCTGGTCGTCTCGGGGATCGGCATGCCGGGGCCGATGTCCGCATCGATTCTGCAGGAATACGACGCACTGAACCGAGCGATCGGGGAGAACTGGTTCCCCGGCACCACCTCCCAGGTGGTCGACTACCCGGCGAGCATCGGCATCGTGAGCGGGAGCCTGGCCGCCCCCACGGTCAACAGCGCCGTGACCATGGGGCAACAGGCGCTCAACAGCCAGATCATGAACGCGTTCGCCAGCGGCAGCGGTTCGCCCGTGTACGTCGCCGGTTTGTCCGAGGGAACCGTCGTCGTCAACCGGGAGTTGGCATTCCTCGCGTCCAGCCCGAGCGCTCCGCCGCCGAATGCCCTGAAGTTCGCCATGTTCTCCAGCCCCGAAGTCGGTTTGGTCAACACCTACCTTCCCGAAGGGTTCACCATTCCGGTGATCGACTACACCGCGCACACCGTGCTCAACACCCAGTACGACGTCAGCGTCGTCTCACCCCAATACGACTTCTTCAGCAATCCGCCCGACCGGCCGTGGAACCTGCTCGCGGATGTCAACACGCTGTTCGGCGCGTTCTACTACCACAACACGGCATCACTCTTGACCCCCTCGAATGCGGTCGTGATGTCCAGCGTGACAACGCCTTTGGGGGGCACGGTCACCGACTACATGATCCCGTCGCCGACGCTGCCGATGTTGCTGCCGCTCGAGCAGATCGGCGTGCCACAGCCGATCGTCGACGGCCTCAACGGGTTCTTGAAACCGATCGTCGACGACGGGTACTCGTCCCTGACGCCGGGTGCCGGGCCGTACTTCTCGCACGGGTCACTGGTCGGCTGGCCGCAGTTCGGCCCGTGACGTGGGCCTGACGTAGCCGCCGATCAGCTCGCGATGCCACCACGCCCGATCCCGGCGCAGCTCGGCGAAGGTCGTGAAGCGGTACTCGTACAACATCGCCCGCACAAAGCGGGGCGGCGCGTCCGGGAAAGGGTTGTGCCGCAGCAGCTTCAGTGTCGGCCCGTCGTTGCGCAGCAGCCGTTGCAAGAAGGGGCCCAGCCACGGCTGCGCGTACCCGGGGGAGATGGCGGCGAACCACATCAGCCAGTCCAGTCGCAGGTGGTAGGGCGCCCACTGCCGCGGCAACCGGCGCACGTCTCCCGGCTTGCCCTTGAACTCGTATTCCCGCCATACGGTTTCGGGGCCGAGGCGCTCGTCGCCGGTGCCCTCGATCACCACCTCGTGGCGCACGCGCCCGATGCTGCCGAAGGCGCCGTAGGTGTTGATGAGGTGAAAGGGGTTGAAGGACATGTTCATCCGCTGCCGCGACGAGAGCATGTTACGCACCGGCCAGTAGCTCAGGAACAGCACGCCGGCACCGAAACCGACCACCAGCCCGGCGAACCACTGGGGCGGGGCCGGCCAGTGGTGCGGCGGCACACCGACCAGGGCGCGCACCGACGCGTCGTCGATCGCGCTGAACGCCAACAGGATCGTCAGCCAGTTGAGCCACGCGAAGTTGCCCGACGCCACCAGCCACAGCTGCGTCACCACGACGATCGCCCCGGCCACACTGGCGATCGGCTGCGGCGCGAACAACCCGAACGGCACGATCAGCTGCGCAAAGTGGTTGCCCGCCACCTCAATCCGGTGCAGCGGCCTGGGCAGGTGGTGGAAGAACCAGCTCAACGGCCCGGGCATGGGCTGGGTCTCGTGGTGGTAGTACAGGCAGGTCAGGTCGCGCCAGCATTCGTCGCCGCGCATCTTGATCAGCCCGGCGCCGAACTCGACGCGGAACAGCAGCAGCCGGGCCGCCCAGAGCGTCACCAGCGGGGGCGCCACGGCGTCGTTGCCGAGGAAGACCATCAGGAACCCGCTCTCCAGCAGCAGCGATTCCCAGCCGAACGAGTACCAGGCCTGCCCCACGTTGACGATCGACAGGTACAGCGCCCACAGCGCCAGCCACATCAGCATCGCGGCCCACAGCGGTGCGAGGTCGGCCACGCCGGCGACGGCGGCCGCCGCGAGCGCCGCGCCGAACCACGAGACGCCCGCGAAGAGCCGATCCGAGTAGCGCAGGTGAAAGACGCTGGGCGCCTGCCAGAACGACCGTCCCGCCAGGAACCGCGGCACGGGCAGGATGCCGCGCTCGCCGATGAGCGCGCGGAACTGCGCGGCGGCCCCGACGAACGCGATCAGGTAGACGGCCGCGACGCCGCGCTCGAGCACCAGCCGGCCCAGCCAGTATCCGGGTGCCGAGAACCATCCCATGCCCGTCACGTATAGCCACTCAACCAGCCGATAACCCGGCGGCCAAGGCTATTCCGCGTCGCGCCGATGCCTCCCGGGCGCCGTGACGACCGACGCCGCGACCGCCGCCAGCGAAATCAGCGCCAGCAGTTGCACACTCGCCGTATGGCCGGCGTAGCCGCCGACCGAGTGCCACGGATGCCGCGACAGCGCCGCCCCCGCCAGGATCAGGCCGCCCGCGCTCAGCCCGACCGTCACCCGCGACCGCCACGGCTCGCGCAGCCCCCACCGCAACCCGAGCGCCGCCGCGACCACCGCGACACCGGCGAACCCCGCGATGACGGCCGCGGCCGCCAGCACTCCGCCCGCCGCCCAGGCGCCGGGCGCCCACGGCCGCGCGGGCGGGTCGTCGTCGTCGCGGTCCCTGCGCCACCAGGCGAGCGCGGCCAGCAGCGGCAGCAGCGCCAGCCCGAGGGCCAGGCCCGCGCGGTAGAGCCCGTTGGAGGCGAACGTCAGCGTGATGGTGCCGGGGTCGCCCGCGGGAACCACCCAGCCCTGCTGCCAGCCATTGACCGCGACGGGCGTCAGCCGGGCGCCGGTGGCGGTGCGCGCGACCCACCCGGGGTTGACACTTTCGGGGATGACCAACACGCGGGGGGTGGCCGACGGCGACGCCCGCACCTCGCGGCGGGCCTCGGTCCAGGCGCCGGTCGACGCGGGAGCCGTTGCCGCGCTGGATATTTGGTCGGGGCCCGTCAGCTCGGCCCCGTCGACCACGAACTGGGCGCCCGGGCTGATCAGCAGCTCTTGCCGGCCCGACGGCAGCTCGACCGGGTCGCGCTCGCACGGCACCGCGGCCAGCGGGTCGCCGTCGAGGAGCGCGCCGACGGTGGTGTGGATGGCGGTGTGCACGAAGCGGCCCGCCACCGCGATGACGGGCCCGTGCTCGCAGTCGACGGTGACCTGCCGGCCGCGGTTGCGGCCGGCGTCGGCCGGTGCGATCGGGTTGCCGTCGCCGCCCAGCACCGCGATGTCGGCCAGCCCCGGCGGCTTGAGCTGGTCGAAGCCCAGCGCATTGCGGTCGATCACGTCCTCCCAGTCGAGCAGGCTGACGCTGACGGTGTCGGTGACCCGGGGCCGCAGCGCGAGGGTCTGCGGCTGGTCGCCCTCGAGCTGCCGCACCTGCGGCCCGTCGCCGAGGTTGACGGCCACCATCGTCGGGTGGGCCGGCAGCGTCGACCGGCTAGGGGTCAGCCGCAGGCCGGCGACCTCGGCGGGCCGCGGCAGTGTGAGGGTGAGGGACGGCGCGGTCTTGTGCTGGACCACTCGCTGCGGTGCGGTCCACGCGGTCGCCGGGTCGCCGTCGGTGGCCGCGTACGCCGAGCCCTGTACGTCCACCAGGTCGGAGTCGCCGCGGGCGCGGGTGGTGCCCGGCTCGGCGACCAGATCGGCGAGCCGGGGGCCCTGCCGGGGGCGCACCCACACCACCGGTGTCAGCGACGTCGGCGCCGGCACCGTCAGCGTCCGGCTGAAGGTGACCGGTTCCTCGGGCGTCAGGGCCATCGACGCGGCGCAGTGCACGCCGTCGGGGCCGCGGGCGCAGCCGGGCCGGCCCAACAGGTCCGACCCGAGGTCCCAGCCCGTCACCGCCGACCCGGACGGCGGCCCGGGCACCGCCACGGTGTGCCGCAGGTCGACGGGGTGGGCGAAGCCGGACGCGTCGTACTGGGTGATGGACAGGTCGGTGATGCCGAACTGCACGCCCGCCGAGCCGTCGTCGGTGCCGGCGGCGGTGATGCGCACCCACGGCGTCTCCCCGTAGGGCAGCGCGGCCGCGAGCGGTTTACCGGGCTCGTCGAACCGCAGCGTCGTGCTGCCGTTGGCGGTCTCGACCAGGATGCGGCGGACCTGGGCCCCGACGGCCGTCGCGCTGGGGGTCAGCGTGATCGCGGCGTTGGTCAGCGGGTGGTCGAAATCCACCTGCAGCCACTGCCCGACGGCCGCCTGCAGCGAATTGGAGACCCACGCGGTGGCCGGGTCCCCGTCGACCGCGGCGACGGCCGAGGTGGCCGGCGCGACGTCGGGCATCGCGGTGGAGTCCGCCGACGAGCTCGACACCGTGATCCGCCCGCCGGACCAGGCGCCGGGCACCGGGTCGGCGCCGGGCACGGGGTAGTCGGGCACCCGGTTATACGTATGGCGGGGGTCGCCGGGCGCCCGGATCGCCGACGAGTGCTGGTCGACGCGGCCGTAGTCGGTTTCGCGGGCCAGCGGCGTGTCGGTGACGGTGATGTCCGGCGCGGGCAGGCCCGCGGCGCGGGCGTCCGCCGTCATCAGCACCGGCCCGAGCGGCGGCCGGCCCAGCACGCGGCGACGCTCGTCGAGGCGCAGCAGCACCTCGGGCCCGCCGTCGACGCGGGCCAGGGCGCCCGCGTCGGCGAAGTAGGGCGCCCCGGGATCGCCCGGCGCGCCGACGCGGAAGATCTCGACCGCCGGGTAGCGCGGCCGCAACCCGCTGTCGGCGACGAAGCCGGCCAGCGTGCCCGGGCCCACCGGCGCGCCGAACTGCGCCACCTTCTGCAGGCCGGGTGACCCCTCGATGGCGCGGTGCACCAGGATCGGGCGCGCCGACCGAGACGTCTCGGGGTCCAGGTCGTTGCGGACGGCCACATACGAAATGCCTTGCCGCGCAAGGGTATCGGCCAGGCCGGCCGACGGCCGCCCGTCCGCGATCAGGCGTTGCACCGAGTCCAGCGCCCGGATGGTCTGCGGCGGGGTCAGCGGGATCGAGTCGCGCACCCCCCACGGGCCGCTGCCGAGCACCTGCAGCGGCTCGTCGTGGCTGTTGCCCCAGACCTGGGTCGCGAACGGCGCCCCGGGGACCACCAGCACCCGCCCGGGCGCGGGCGTCCCGGTGTTGTGCGCGGTGAGCCAGTCGGCGGCGTCCTGCCAGTAGCGGGGTATCGCGCGGAACGTCCCCGGCGGGGCGAGCCGGCCCGTCCACGCCAGGGACGTGCCGACCGCCAGGGCGGTCAGCACCACGGCCGTCACCGCCACCCGCCTGTCGCGTTCCGGGTGGGCGAACGCCCGCACCCACACGCGCGCCGGCGCGCTGCCCGGCAGCGGAACCCGGCTCAGCAGCGCAGCGATGCCCAACGCGACCGGGATGCGGATGACCGACCCGAGCTTGTGCACGTTGCGCAGGGGCGCGCCGGACGCGTCGAGGAACGCCTGCACCTCGTGGGCGAAGGGGGAGCCCAGCCCGCCGCTGTAGCCGGCGGCCATCAGCGTTACGCCCACCAGCAGCATGGTGACCAGCCGCCCCCGGGCCGGCAGCGCCGCGTTGGCGAGACCGGCCAGGCCGGCGGCCGCGACCAGGCAGGTCGCCAGGATGGCCGCCGACCCCGTCACCAGCGGCGCGCCCGCGGTGGCGGTCGGCGCGACGAACGGGGTCCAACTGTCGGTGCCGCGCAGGATCTCCGTCAGCGACGACCATTGCGTGGTGACGCCGGAGGATTCGATGAAGTCGAGGAAGGGCGGGCTGATGGCCCGCAACAGTGTCAGGGCCACGACCCACCACAGCGTCGCCAGAACCAGCGCGACCGCCCACCAACCGGTGTAGCGCCACCAGCGCCGATTCGGCCGGTGGCACGCCCACCAGATCACCGCCGGCAGGCACCCGGCCAGGGTCGCGATCGCGTTGACCGCGCCCATCAGCGCCACGGCCACTCCCGCCTGCGCGGCCAGCACCCGCACCGGCCGGCCCGCCGTGCCCCGCAGGGCGAGAATCGTCGGCAGCAACACCCAGGGCGCCAGCATCATCGGCAGGGTCTCCGACGAGATCGACCCCAGGGTGGTCAGCACCCGCGGCGACAGCGCGAACGCCAGCGCGCCGATCACGCGCGACGGCGTGCTGCCGATGCCCAGCGCCTCGGCGACCCGCAGCAGGCCCCAGAACCCGACCGTCAGCAGCAGCGCCCACCACAGTCGCTGCGTCACCCAGCCCGGCAGGCCCAGCGCGTGGCCGGCAAGGAAGAACGTGCCGTGCGGGAACAGGTAGCCGTAGGCCTGGTTCTGCGCCTGGCCGAATGGCAGTTCGCTGTTCCACAGGTTGGTGGCACGCGCCAGGAACCGCAGCGGGTTGGCGGTGAGGTCGAGCTTGGTGTCGGGGGATATCTGCCCCGGCGACTGAAAGAACGCCAGCACCAGGGCGATTGCGCCCACCAGCCACAACCACCGGCGTGACAGAGGCGCGACCGGCGAGGGATCGGCGGCCGGAGCCCCGGCCCTAGTCCTGGCCGGGCTACAGATGAGCGGCGACCCGCTTCGCCCGGCTTCGCCGCGCTTGCGATCGCCGCTAGCTACGGTTGCCGTACTCGACCCGGTTGAGCACTGACGACTGCGGATCGCCCCCGGGAAGTGGCGGCTTCGTGTCCTGCTGCACCATCAAGGTGATCCCGAAAATGGCGGCCGCGCCGAGCAACAGACCGACCAGCACGCTCGCGGCGGCGGGCGCAACGATCCGGTTCATCGAGGGCTCCTTCGGGGCTTGGCGGTCTTTCGCGACTACGTCGTGGCGACCTAGCGCCAACCTAGCAGAACCGCCCGCGGCCGCCCCGAAGCTAGGGACGCAGCGCCGGCGGCAGCTCGTTCAGGCAGCTCGCCTTGCTGTCGCACGGCAGGCAGTGCCCGTGGAAACACCGATCGCCGTATTCGACGAGATTGGGTCCGGCCGGGACCGCCGGGCCGCGCGCCGGTGCCGCGCTGTGGCGGTCGGCCGCGAGCGTGACCCCAACCGTCGCCGCCGCGCCGATCGACAACCCCACGGCGACGCTGGCCGCCGCCGCCAACGTCAGCCCACTCATCCTGGCTCCTCCCTGCCAGTCAAAGGGTGCGCTGGCCAACGTAACAGGGGGTTGCCGTGCCGGCCGGGCAAGAAACGCCGTCGGCGCGCCCCGATGGCCGCCCGCGGTTCCTGGCCTGAAACCATGGCCCGATGGCCTTCCCCCGCATCCTCGCCGTGCTCGTCGCCGCATCGGCTTCGGTGGCGCTGGTGGCGGGCTGCGGCCACCACGGCGCGCGGCCGCCGGCCGCGTCGTCGACCAAAGCCACCACCCCCGCCCACCCGCCGCCCAGTTGCGGCGACGTCACCGCGCTGCCGCCGCGCGACAAGCTCGCTCAACTGCTGATGGTCGGCGTGAAGAACGCCGACGACGCCAGGGCCGTCGTCAGCGAACAGCACGTCGGCGGGATCTTCATCGGCAGCTGGACCGACCAGTCGATCTTCGACGGCCCCCTGGCCGAGATCAAGAACGGCGCCGGCCCGCTCGCCCTGGCCGTGAGCGTCGACGAGGAGGGCGGCCGGGTCTCGCGGCTGAAGAAGCGGATCGGCGACGCACCGTCACCCAAGCAGCTCGCCCAGACCATGACGCCGGAGCAGGTCCACGACCTCGAGCTGGACCGGGGCAAAAAGATGCACGACCTCGGCATCACCGTCGACTTCGCGCCCGACATCGACGTCGTCACCAACGCCCCCGACGACAGCGTGATCGGCGACCGGTCGTTCGGCGCGGACCCGCAGCGGGTCACCGACTTCGGCAAGGCCTACGCCCAGGGGCTGCGGGACGCCGGGATCGAGCCGGTCTTCAAGCACTTTCCCGGCCACGGCCGCGGTTCCGGCGACACCCACAAGGGCTCCGTCGTGACGCCGCCGCTTGACCAGATGCAGGACGTCGACCTCGTCCCCTTCCGCAACCTGGTGGGCGTCGTCCCCGCCGGGGCGATGGTGGGCCATCTGGAGGTGCCGGGGTTGACGGGCGACCTGCCGGCCAGCCTGAGCCGCGAGGCCGTGCAGATGCTGCGCACCGGAAACGGCTACGGCGGCAGGCCTTTCGACGGGCCCATCTTCAGCGACGACCTCTCCAGCATGGGGGCGATCTCGGACAAGTACGACGTTCCGGAGGCCGTGCTGCGGACGCTGCAGGCCGGCACCGACGTCGCGTTGTGGGTCACCACCAAGGAGGTGCCGGCGGTGCTCGACGGCCTGGTCAAGGCGCTGGACTCCGGGCAGCTGCAGATGCCGGCGGTCGACGAGGCGCTGGGGCGGCTGACCCGGATGAAGGGCGAAAGCCCCAAGTGCGGCCACTGATTGCTTACCCTTGAGTAAGAGTGTTCTGAAAGGGAAGCGAATGGCGGGTGGCACCAAGCGGTTACCGCGTGCTGTCCGCGAGCAGCAGATGCTCGACGCGGCCGTGCAGATGTTCTCCGTCAACGGCTATCACGAGACCTCGATGGACGCCATCGCCGCCGAGGCGCAGATCTCCAAGCCGATGCTGTACCTGTACTACGGCTCCAAGGAGGACCTGTTCGGCGCCTGCCTGAACCGCGAGATGACCCGGTTCATCGACGTGGTGCGCGCCGACATCGACTTCACGCAGGGCCCAAAGGATCTGCTGCGCAACGCGATCGGGTCGTTCCTGCGCTACATCGACGCCAACCGTGCGTCGTGGATCGTAATGTACACCCAGGCCATCAGCTCCCAGGCGTTCGCCCACATGGTCCGCGAGGGCCGCGAGCAGATCATCGAAATCGTCGCCGGCCTGATGCGGGCGGGCAGCCGCGTCCCGCGGCCGGAGCGCGAGTACGAGCTGATGGGCGTCGCGCTGGTGGGAGCCGGCGAGGCGATGGCCACCCGGCTCAGCGCCGGCGACATCGACGTCGACGAGGCGGCCGAGCTCATGATCGACCTGTTCTGGCACGGCCTGCGCGGCGGCCCGGAGGAGCGGGAAGCCGCCTCGGCCGCGGCCGCGGGTTAGCCGCATGCCGGCTGCCGTCGACCCACGAACGTGCAGCCAACGTCACGGTGGGCGACGAGGGTGAAGCCGGTTTCACACTCGTCGCGCAACGTCGAGTTCTTCTGCGCCGTCGTCATCGTCGGGCTGCTGGCCGGGGTCGCCGGGCTGGCGACGACGTGGCTGCTGCGTTTCGTCGAACACGCGACGTACCACTACACGTTCGGCACGCTGCTCGAAGGAATCGCGGGCAGCAGCCCCACCCGCCGCATCCTGGGCCCGATGGTCGGCGGCGCGCTGGCCGGCTTGGGGTGGTGGATTTTGCGCCGCCGCGCCGAGGTGCCGCCGCTGGCGCACACCATCGCGCGCCGCGACCCCGTTCCGCGCCGGGCGTGGAGCATCGACGCCGCGCTGCAGGTGCTGCTCGTCGGCAGCGGGGCGTCCCTCGGCCGCGAGGGGGCGCCGCGCCAGTTCGCGGCGGCGCTCGGCGACCTCGCGACCGGCTGGCTTCAGCGCCTGTCGGGCCGCGACCGGGAAATCCTGCTGGCCTGCGCGGCCGGCGCGGGCCTGGGGGCCGTCTACGCCGTCCCGCTGGGCGGGGCCTTGTTCGCCGTGCGCATCATGCTGAAGACGTGGCATCCGCGTGCGCTGGGGGCTGCGCTGATCACGTCCAGCCTGGCCGTCGCGGTCGGCTCGGCGGTCACGCACGACCAGTCCTCCCTGACCTGGCCGCAGGGCGAGTCGTCGTACCTGCTGACCGCCCACGCCCTGATCCTCGCGCCGGTGACCCTGGCGGTCGGCTTGGCATTCAATCGGCTGATGGCGGCGGCACGCCCGGCCGCCACCAGACGGACGTGGGTGCTGGTTCCCGCGCTGGCCGGCGCCGGGCTGGTGATGGGCGTGTGCTCGCACCGGTGGCCGGAGCTGCCGGGCAATGGCCGCAGCATCCTGACCGTCAGTCTGGCCAGCGGGATGACCCTGTCGGCCGCCGCGGCAATCCTCCTGCTCAAACCGCTGCTCACCGCGCTGTTCCTGCGCGCCGGCGGCGCCGGGGGAATGCTGACGCCCTCGCTGGCGACCGGTGCCGCGGCGGGATCGGTCCTCGTGCTGGCGATGAACTGGGCCGTCGGCTCCCACCTGCACGTCGCGGCCGTCTCGCTGGCCGGTGCGGCCGGCGTGCTGGGCATCACCCAGGGGTCACCGATCTGGGCCGCCATCTTCGTCTGGGAACTCGCCCGGCCCCCGCTGTGGCTGTTTTTCGTCTTCCTGACCACCGCCTGCGGCGCCCACGGGTTGAAGGTGCTGGCGCTCGGACGCAGGCAGTCTGGCTAGAGGCGATCGCGAGCGCGGCGAAGCCGGGCGACGCGGGTCGCCGCCATCTGGCTAGAGGCGATCGCGAGCGCGGCGAAGCCGGGCGACGCGGGTCGCCGCCATCTGGCTAGAGGCGATCGCGAGCGCGGCGAAGCCGGGCGACGCGGGTCGCCGCCATCTGGCTAGAGCGGTCGGACCGTCCCCGTCAGGTGCGGATAACCCTTGGCGAGGTTGCGCAGCGAGATGTCCCAGCAGCCTTCGTCATCCTGCTCGATGTAGAGCCCAGCGGTGGCCGGCAGCACGAGCGGCTTGCCGAACCGCACCGAATAGCGCACCGCGTCGGGGAACCGGGCCTCGATGTTCGGCAGCACCGCCGCGGCGCTGAACATCCCGTGCGCGATCACCGTCGGGAACCCGAACAGCCGCGCGGCGATCGGGTTGGTGTGGATCGGGTTGTGGTCGCCGCCGACGACCGCGTAGCGCCGGATCTGTCCCGCGCTGACGCGTAGGACGCTGCTGGGCGGGGGCAGCTTCGGCCGCTTCTCCGGCGGCGGCTTCGGCTCGTCGGACAGGCTGGTGCGCTGTTGATGCAGGAACGTCGTCACCTGGTGCCAGGCGGTCTCGCTGCCGACGCTGACGTCGGTGACCAGGTCGACCAGCAGGCCCTTGCGGTGCTCGCGCAGGTTCTCCGCGTGCACCCGCACGCCCACGGTGTCGGTAACGGCGATCGGGCGGTACTGGGTGATGTGGTTCTCGGTGTGCACCGCGCCCATGGCCGCGAACGGGAAGTCGAAGCCCGTCACCAGCGACATCACCGCGGGGAACGTCAGCGCGAAGGGATAGGTGAGGGGCACGTGATTGCCGTAGCGCAGGCCGGTGACCTCTGCGTACTCCGCCACGTTGGCGCGGTCGATCGCCAACTCGTCGATGGTGACCGTCCGGGTGGGCACCTGGCCGCCGCGCGACACCACCGGCAGCGCCCCGGCCACCGCGCGCAGCATGTTCCTCAGGCCGCTTGGCTGGTTCATCGCGTCACCCTCACGCGCCCAGCATGGCCTGGCCGCAGACGCGGATGACGTTGCCCGTCACCGCGTTCGACGCCGGGCTGGCGAAGTAGGCGATGGCCTCCGCGACGTCGACCGGCTGGCCGCCCTGCAGCAGCGAGTTCAGCCGGCGACCGACCTCGCGGGTGGCCAGCGGGATGGCGGCCGTCATCTGGGTCTCGATGAAGCCCGGCGCGACGGCGTTGATCGTGATGCCCTTCTCGTAGAGCCCCGGCGCCAGCGCCTGGGTGAGCCCGATCATCCCCGCCTTGGTGGTGGCGTAGTTGGTCTGCCCGCGGTTGCCCGCGATGCCGGCCATCGACGACAGGCCGATCACCCGGCCGCCCTCGCCGATGCTGCCGTTGCCGACCAGCCCCTCGGTGAGCCGCAGCGGCGCAAGGAGATTCACCGCCAGGACGGCGTCCCAGCGGGCGTCGTCCATGTTGGCCAGCAGCTTGTCGCGGGTGATGCCGGCGTTGTTGACCAGGACGTCGGCGTGCCCCGCGTAGTGGTCGCGCAGGTGCTCGGCGATCTTGTCCACGGCGTCGTCGGCGGTGACGTCGAGCCACAGCGCCGTGCCGCCCACCCGGCTGGCGGTCTCGGCGAGCGTCTCGGACGCGGACTCGACGTCGATCGCGACGACGCGGGCGCCGTCGCGGGCGAACACCTCGGCGATCGTGGCGCCGATGCCGCGCGCGGCGCCCGTGACGATGGCGACCTTCCCGTCCAGCGGGCGGTCCCAGTCGGCCGGCGGCGTGGAGTCGGCCTCGCCGACGTAGAACACCTGCCCGTCGACGTAGGCGGACTTGCCGGACAGGATGAACCGCATCGTCGATTCCAGGCCCGTGGCGGCGGGCTTGGCGTGCGGCGACAGGTACACCAGCTGCACGGTGGCGCCGTTGCGCAGCTCCTTGCCCAGCGAGCGGGTGAAGCCCTCCAGGGCGCGCTGCGCGATCCGCTCGTCGGTGCTCGACGCGGCGTCGGGCGTGGTGCCCACCACCGCGACGCGCGCGCTGTGGCCCAGGTTGCGCAGGACGGGCGTGAAGAATTCGTACAACCCCTTGAGGCCGGCGGGTGTGGTGATGCCGGTGGCGTCGAACACCAGCCCGCCGAACTTGTCGGCCCAGCGCCCGCCCAGGTTGTTGCCCACCAGGTCGTAGTCCAGGTCGAGCGCCGCCCGCAGCGGCTCGACGACGCGGCCCTCGCCCCCGATCAGCAAAGACCCGGCCAGCGGCGGCTCGCCGGGCCGGTACCGGCGCAGCGTCTCGGGCTGGGGGATGCCGAGCTGCTTGGCGAGGAACGAGCCGGGGCCGGAGTTGACCACCTGCGAGAACAGATCGGACGAAACTTTGGGAGCCACTGAGCTGCCTTCCGTGTCGTGCTGGGGTTGAGGTTCTAGGGCAACCGTATCGGGGGCGAACTTACTTGAGAGTAAGAACAATGGGTATTATGGCCCTAGACGGCCGACGCCTACTCATGTACCCCCCGGAGACGAACGAGACCCGAGACGGAGAAAAACAGTGGCCCCTGAACGTTCCGAGACCAGACGACGTGTCGCCGTGCTCGGCGGAAACCGGATCCCGTTCGCCCGATCGGACGGCGCGTACGCCGAGGCGTCCAACCAGGACATGTTCACGGCGGCCCTCGGCGGTCTGGTTGACCGGTTCGGGCTGGCCGGCCAGCGGCTCGGCGTGGTGGTCGGGGGCGCGGTGCTCAAGCACAGCCGCGACTTCAACCTGGTTCGCGAGTGCGTGCTCGGATCCGAATTGTCCTCGTACACACCGGCGTTCGACATCCAGCAGGCCTGCGGCACCGGCCTGCAGGCGGCCATCGCCGCCGCCGACGGCATCGCGTCCGGCCGCTATGAGGTGGCCGCCGCCGGCGGCGTGGACACCACGTCCGATGCCCCGATCGGCCTCGGCAACAACCTGCGGCGCCAGCTGCTCAAGCTGCGCCGGTCCAAGTCCAACGTGCAGCGGTTGAAGCTGGTGGGAACGCTGCCCGCCACGATCGGGCTGGAGATCCCGGCCAACAGCGAGCCGCGCACCGGCCTGTCGATGGGCGAGCACGCCGCCATCACGGCCAAGGAGATGGGCATCAAGCGCGTCGATCAGGACGAGCTGGCGGTCGCCAGCCACCGCAACATGGCCGCCGCCTACGACCGCGGCTTCTTCGACGACCTCGTCACGCCGTTCCTCGGGGTCTACCGCGACGACAACCTGCGGCCCAACGCCAGTGTGGAGAAGCTGGCCTCTCTGCGCCCGGTGTTCGGGGTGAAGGCGGGCGACGCGACGATGACGGCGGGCAACTCCACCCCGCTGACCGACGGCGCCTCGGTCGCGCTGCTGGCCAGCGAGGACTGGGCCGCCGAGCGGTCCCTGACCCCGCTGGCCTACCTGGTGGACGCCGAGACCGCCGCGGTCGATTACGTCAACGGTCGCGACGGCCTGCTGATGGCGCCGACGTATGCCGTCCCGCGGCTGCTGGCCCGCAACGGCCTGAACCTGCAGGACTTCGACTTCTACGAGATTCACGAGGCGTTCGCGTCGGTGGTCCTGGCGCACCTGCAGGCGTGGGAGTCCGAGGACTACTGCAAGGAGCGGCTCGGCCTGGACGCCGCCCTGGGGTCGATCGACCGGTCCAAGCTCAACGTCAACGGTTCGTCGCTGGCGGCCGGGCACCCGTTCGCGGCCACCGGTGGGCGCATCCTCGCGCAGATGGCCAAGCAGCTCGCCGAGAAGAAGGCGGCGAACGGCGGCAAGCCGGTGCGTGGTCTGATCTCGATCTGCGCCGCCGGCGGCCAGGGCGTCGCCGCGATCGTCGAGGCCTGATGGTGGGCGATGAACTTGGTCACAGGGAGTTAGGCATGAGCGGGACGAGGGTATGCAGCAGCGTGGACGGCTCCGTGTTGTGGTCTGACCCCCCGACCCCGACGACAACACGGGGCCTCCCCTAAGTCGACCGCCCGCCGGTTGCTGATGCCGCCGGGCGTACGAAAAGGACCGCCGCTGGTTTGAGGGGATCCAGCGGCGGTCTTTTTCGTGCCCGGACCTTACAACGCCCCGCCGAGCCCGCGCCCAGCGCGCCGAGCCTGCACCCAGTGCGCCAAATAGACCGAAAACTCGCGCTGAACGCAGACTCGACGGCTCGGGCCCGCTTCCCTTCAGACGCGAAATCCCCCGCCCGGAAGGCGGGGGATTTCGGCGTTGTGCGATTAGAAGGCGGCCTCGTCGAGCTCCATGATGTCGTTGTCCAGCGTCTCGATCACCTCGCGGGTGCTGGCCAGCAGCGGCAGGAAGTTCTTCGCGAAGAACGACGCCACGGCGACCTTGCCCTCGTAGAAGGACCGCTCGGCGCCGCTGGCGCCCGCGTCGAGCGCGGCCACGGCCACGGCGGCCTGACGCTGCAGCAACCAGCCGATGACCAGGTCGCCGACGCTCATCAGGAAGCGCACCGAACCCAGACCCACCTTGTACAGGCTGGTCACGTCCTCCTGCGCGGCCATCAGGTAGCCGGTCAGCGTCGCGGCCATCGCCTGGACGTCGGCCAGGGCCTTGCCCAGCAGCTCGCGCTCGGTCTTCAGCCGGCCGTTGCCGGACTCGCTGTCGACGAACTTCTGGATCTGCTCCGACACGTGGGCCAGCGCCACACCCTTGTCGCGGACGATCTTGCGGAAGAAGAAGTCCTGCGCCTGGATGGCCGTGGTGCCCTCGTAAAGGGAGTCGATCTTAGCGTCCCGGATGTACTGCTCGATCGGGTAGTCCTGCAGGAAGCCGGACCCGCCGAACGTCTGCAGGCTCTCGGTGAGCTTGGCGTACGCCTGCTCCGAGCCGACGCCCTTGACCACCGGCAGCATCAGGTCGTTGACCCTGACCGCCAGGTCGGCGTCCACGCCGTGGATCGTCTCGGCGACCGCCGCGTCCTGGTAGGTCGCGGTGAACAGGTAAAGAGCACGCAGACCCTCGGCGTAGGCCTTCTGGGTCATCAGCGACCGGCGCACGTCGGGGTGGTGCGTGATGGTCACCCGCGGCGCGGTCTTGTCCGTCATCTGCGTCATGTCGGCGCCCTGCACGCGCTCCTTGGCGTAGGCCAGCGCGTTGAGGTAGCCGGTCGACAGGGTGGCGATCGCCTTGGTGCCGACCATCATGCGGGCCTGCTCGATGACCTCGAACATCTGCGCGATGCCGTTGTGCACCTCGCCCACCAGCCAGCCCTTGGCGGGAACGCCGTGCTGGCTGAAGGACAGTTCACAGGTCGCCGAGACCTTCAGGCCCATCTTGTGCTCGACGTTGGTCACGAACACGCCGTTGCGCTCGCCCAGCTCGCCCGTCTCGAAGTCGAACAGGAACTTCGGTACGAAGAACAGCGACAGGCCCTTGGTGCCCGGCCCGGCGCCCTCGGGGCGGGCCAGCACCAGGTGGAAGATGTTCTCGAACAGGTCACCGGAGTCGGCCGAGGTGATGAACCGCTTCACCCCGTCGATGTGCCAGGAGCCGTCCTCCTGCTGCACCGCCTTGGTCCGGCCTGCGCCGACGTCCGAGCCGGCGTCCGGCTCGGTGAGCACCATGGTGGAGCCCCAGCCGCGCTCGGCGGCGATGACGGCCCACTTCTTCTGCTCCTCGGTGCCGAGGTGGTACAGGATGTTGGCGAAGCCCGCGCCACCGCCGTACATCCAGACCGCCGGGTTGGCGCCCAGGATGTGCTCGTGCAGCGCCCAGAGCAGCGCCTTCGGCATCGGCACGCCGCCGAGGGCCTCGTCGATGCCGACCTTGTCCCAGCCGCCGTCGACGACCGCGCGAACGGACTTCTTGAACAGCTCGGGCAGCGTCACCGAGTGGGTCTCGGGGTCGAAGACCGGCGGGTTGCGGTCACCCTCGACGAACGACTCGGCGACGGGCCCCTCGGCCAGCCGGCTGATTTCGGAAAGCATTTCTTTTGCGGTGTCGGCGTCCATGTCGCTGTACTCGCCGGCGCCCAAAGCCTGGTCAACGCCCAGAACCTCGAACAGGTTGAACACCTGGTCGCGGACGTTGCTCTTGTAGTGGCTCACTACGGTCCTCCTCGTTGAGAATGCCACTCGATGGTTGGGTACTAGGTCTAAGTTACCCACCAGTAACTCTGTCAAAATATCCCTGACGGACTGTCCAACGCAAGCGAGTGTGACCTAAATTTCATCGTCTAATTAACCAACCGGTTGGGAAGCGTCGTATGGGAGCTCTGACCAGCGGTGACGGCGAGGTGGCGGACGTCACCGCCGTACCCGTGGTGGATCTGCGGTCCGCGCCCGATCAGCTGCGCCAGCGCCTGCGCCGGGCCGCCCACGAGGTGGGTTTCTTCTACCTGACCGGACACGGCGTGCCGGATCGGCTGATCGCCCGCATGTTCGCGGTCGCACGGCGGCTTTTCGCGCTGCCGCAGGCCGAGAAGGACGCGGTGGCGATGGTGCGCAGCCCGCACTTCCGCGGCTACACCCGCCTCGGGGGCGAGCTGACCCGCGGCGAGGTGGACTGGCGCGAGCAGATCGACATCGGCCCGGAACGCGCCGCGATCGCCGGCCCCGGGCGGCCGGACTACCTGTGGTTGCAGGGCCCGAACCAGTGGCCGGCCGCGCTGCCCGAGCTGCCCGCCGTCGTCGCCGAGTGGGACGCGGCGCTGTCATCGGTGGCGCGCACGTTGTTGCGGCACTGGGCCGCCGCGCTCGGCAGCCCGCCGGACGTCTTCGACGCCGCATTCGCCGACGCTCCGGCCACGCTGATCAAGATCATCCGCTACCCGGCCCGCGCGGCGGGTTCGCAGGGGGTGGGCGCGCACCGCGACGCCGGGGTGCTCACGCTGCTCCTCGCCGAGCCGGGCAGCCGGGGCCTGCAGGTGCGCACGGCGACGGGCGAGTGGGTCGACGTGCCGCCGCTGGCCGGCGCGTTCATCGTCAACATCGGCGAGCTGCTCGAGATCGCGACCGGCGGCTACCTGAGGGCGACCGAGCACCGGGTGGTCCTGGACGAGTCGGCGGCCGAGCGGATCTCGGTGGCGTACTTCTTCAATCCGCGGCTGGACGCCCGGATACCGGTGCTCACGCTGCCGCCCGAGCTCGCGGCCCGCGCCAAACCCGTCGAGGACCCGGCGGACCCGATCTTCTCGGTGTACGGGCGCAACGCCTGGAAGAGCAGGCTGCGCGCCCACCCGGACGTGGCCGCCGCGCACGGTTATTCGGCGGGTAGGGTCGGATCCGAGAATTCCGGCTCGAGGGGCAACGCAAAAGGCGAATGACCACGGTGAACCCGAACAAGAACCTGACACCGTCCACGCTTCGCGAGGCCTTCGGCCATTTCCCCTCCGGGGTGGTGGCCATCGCCGCCGAGGTGAAAGGAAACCGGGAAGGCCTGGCGGCCAGCACCTTCGTCCCGGTCTCGCTGGAACCCCCACTGGTGTCGTTCTGCGTGCAGAACACCTCGACGACGTGGCCCAAGCTCAAGAGCGCGCCGATGCTCGGCATCAGCGTCCTGGGCGAATCGCACGACGAGGCGGCCCGCACCCTGGCCGCCAAGACCGGCGACAGGTTCGCCGGCCTGGAGACGGTGTCCAGGGACAGTGGCGCGGTGTTCATCAAGGGCACCGGCCTGTGGCTGGAGAGCGCAATCGAGCAGCTGATCCCGGCGGGCGATCACACGATCGTCGTGCTGCGGGTCAGCGAGGTGACGATCGACGCCGAGGTGGCCCCGATCGTGTTCCACCGCAGCGCATTCCGGCGCCTCGGGGTCTGACCGCGTACGAGCCGGCTGGCGCACCCGGCCTGCATCCGCCGCACCGAGCCCGCGTCCACTGCGCCAATTGAGCCCGCACGACGCCATGCGCGCAGGCTCGTCGCGCTACGCGCAGGCTCGTGCGCGACCGGGCGGCTAGGGCCGACGCCCGAGCTCGTCCCGATAGCCGGCGATGCGCCGCTCGATCTCGGCCGCGTCGTCGTGCCGGCCCTCCCGGCGCGCGACGTCGGCGCGGACGGACAACTCGCGGATCGCGGTTCGGATCTCGTTGACGCTGGTGGTACCTCGCATGGGTGTCGGGTACCCCGTCGGCTCAGCGGCGGAACAGCTTGTTGCCCAGCCAGACCACCGGGTCGTACTTGCGGTCGGCGACCCGCTCTTTCATCGGGATCAACGCGTTGTCGGTGATCTTGATGTTCTCCGGGCACACCTCGGTGCAGCACTTGGTGATGTTGCAGTAGCCCAGCCCGTGTTCCTCCTGGGCCTGGTCGCGGCGGTCCGCGGTGTCCAGCGGGTGCATCTCCAGCTCGGCGATGCGCATGAGGAACCGGGGACCCGCGAACGCCTGCTTGTTCTCCTCGTGGTCGCGGATCACGTGGCAGACGTTCTGGCACAGGAAGCATTCGATGCACTTGCGGAACTCCTGCGAGCGCCCGACGTCCTCCTGGGCCATCCGGTACTCGCCGGGCTGCAGTTCCTTCGGTGGCGCGAAAGCCGGTATCTCCCTAGCCTTCTCGTAGTTGAACGAGACGTCGGTGACCAGGTCGCGGATCACCGGGAAGGTCCGCAGGGGCGTGACGGTCACGACCTCGTCCTCGGCGAACGTCGACATCCGCGTCATGCACATCAGCCGCGGGTAGCCGTTGATCTCGGCCGAACAGGATCCGCACTTGCCCGCCTTGCAGTTCCAGCGCACCGCCAGGTCGGGGGTCTGCGTCTGCTGCAGGCGGTGGATGATGTCGAGCACCACCTCGCCCTCGTTGACCTCAACGGTGAAGTCCTGCAGCCCGCCGCCGGCCTCGTCGCCGCGCCAGACCCGCATGGTCGCGTTGTAGGTCATCAGCCTCTCCGTCCTGGGTGGTCGGCCAGCTCGTCGTCGGTGTAGTACTTCTCCAGCTCGGAAATGTCGAAGAGCTCGAGCAGGTCGGGCCGCATCGGCACCTGCTCCTTGCGCTCGATCCTGACGTCGGGGATCACGTCATCGCCAGACGTGCTGCACACCAGCAGGATGTTGCGCCAGGACGAGTCCATCGACGGGTGGTCGTCGCGGGTGTGGCCGCCGCGGCTCTCGGTGCGTTCCAGCGCCGCCTTGGCGACGCACTCGCTCACCAGGAGCATGTTGCGCAGGTCGATGGCCAGGTTCCAGCCGGGGTTGTACGGGCGGTTGCCCTCGACGTGCATGTTCTTGAAGCGCTCGCGCAGCTTGTCGAGCCGGTTGAGGGCCTCGGTGATCTCCTCCGCCTTGCGGATGATGCCCACCAGGTCGTTCATCGACTGCTGCAGTTCCAGCTGCAGCGTGTACGGGTTCTCCGCGGCGGCGCCGTTCGTCGGCCCCTCGAAGGGGGCCAGCGCCCGGGCGGCGGCCTCGTCGATGGCCTGCGTGGAGATGCCGGGGCGGCTGCTCAGCGCGCGCACATAGTCGGCGGCGCCCAGCCCCGCGCGGCGCCCGAACACCAGCAGGTCGGACAGCGAGTTGCCGCCCAGCCGGTTGGATCCGTGCATGCCGCCGGAGCACTCTCCCGCGGCGAACAGCCCGGGCACCACCGCCGCCCCCGTGTCGGCGTCGACCTCGATGCCACCCATCACGTAGTGGCAGGTGGGGCCGACCTCCATGGGCTCCTTGGTGATGTCGACCCCGGCCAGCTCCTTGAACTGGTGGTACATCGACGGCAGCCGCCGCTGGATCTCCTCGGGCGTCAGCCGGGACGCGATGTCGAGGAAGACGCCGCCGTGCGGGCTGCCGCGGCCGGCCTTCACCTCGGAGTTGATCGCCCGGGCCACCTCGTCGCGGGGCAGCAGGTCAGGCGTGCGGCGGGCCGAGTCGTTGTCCTTCAACCACTGGTCGGCCTCCTGTTCGGTCTCGGCGTACTGACCCTTGAACACCGGCGGGATGTAGTCGAACATGAACCGCTTGCCGTCGGAGTTCTTCAGCACGCCGCCGTCGCCCCGGACGCCCTCGGTGACCAGGATCCCCTTGACGCTCGGGGGCCACACCATGCCGGTGGGGTGGAACTGGACGAACTCCATGTTGATCAGCGTCGCGCCGGCGCGAAGCGCCAGGGCGTGGCCGTCGCCGGTGTACTCCCAGGAGTTCGACGTGACCTTGAACGACTTGCCGATGCCCCCGGTCGCCAGCACCACGGCGGGCGCCTCGAACAGGATGAATTGCCCGCTCTCGCGCCAGTACCCGAATGCGCCGGCGATACGGTCGCCGTCCTTGAGCAGCTCGGTGATCGTGCACTCCGCGAACACCTTGATGCGCGCCTCGTAGTCGCCGAGCTCCGCGTAATCCTCCTGCTGCAGCGACACGATCTTCTGCTGCAGCGTGCGGATCAGCTCCAGCCCGGTGCGGTCCCCGACGTGCGCCAGGCGGGGGTAGGTGTGCCCGCCGAAGTTGCGCTGGCTGATTTTGCCGTCTTTCGTGCGGTCGAACAGCGCGCCGTAGGTCTCCAGCTCCCAGACGCGGTCCGGGGCCTCCTTGGCGTGCAGTTCGGCCATCCGCCAGTTGTTGAGGAACTTCCCGCCGCGCATGGTGTCGCCGAAGTGGGTCTTCCAGTTGTCCTTCGGGTTGGCGTTGCCCATCGCCGCGGCGCAGCCGCCCTCGGCCATGACCGTGTGGGCCTTGCCGAACAGTGACTTGGACACCACCGCGACCCGCAGACCGCGTTCGCGCGCCTCGATGACCGCCCGCAACCCGGAGCCGCCGGCACCGATGACGACGACGTCGTAGGTGTGCCGTTCGACCTCAACCATGGAACCCTCGCTAAATTGTGTTTCTTCTCAAAGTCGTTGTCAGCCGACGAATCTCAGGTCGGGGATGGCGCCGGCGGCCACCAGCGCGATGTAGAAGTCAGTCAGCATCAGGGTGCCCAGCGTGATCCACGCATACATCTTGTGCCGGGTGTTGATTCGGCTGACCTGGGTCCAGATCCAGTACCGCACGGGGTGCTTGGAGAAGTGCTTGAGCCGCCCGCCCGTCACGTGGCGGCATGAGTGGCAGGACAGCGTGTAGACCCACAGCATGATGACGTTGCCCACCATGACGACGTTGCCCAGACCGAAGCCGAAGCCGCCGGGGCCGGAGTCGGAGTGGAAGCCGATGATCGCGTCGTAGGTGTTGATCACCGAGATGATGCCGGCGATGTAGAAGAAGTACCGGTGGGTGTTCTGCACGATCAGCGGGAAGCGGGTCTCGCCGGTGTAGTGGACGCGGGGCTCGGCCACCGCGCACGCGGTGGGTGACTGCCAGACCGTGCGGTAGTAGGCGCCGCGGTAGTAGTAGCACGTCAGCCGGAACAGCAGCAGGAACGGCAGCGTCAGCGCCGCGAACGGCAGCCACCACACGTTGGGCAGGATCTGCGGCCAGAAGTCGTGGGCCTCACCGCAGGCCGTGCTCACGCACGGCGAGTAGAACGGCGTCAGGTAGTGGTACTTCGGGACGAAGAAGTAGTCCTGTTGGAACGCGCGGAACGTCGCGTAGATCAGGAACGCGGCGAAGCCCAGGTCGATCCGCAGCGGCGACATCCACCACCGGTCGGTGCGTAGGCTGCGTTGTTCGATGTGGGCGCGTGTGGGTGAAAAGACACCTGACGCAGGACGGTTCGCCGCGGGTGCGCTCATGCAAATGTTCCTCTTCGAACGGGCTGTCTGCTCGAAGAGTACACAGGAAGCACCCCCCTTTTGCCGGGGGGTTTGGGTTGTCAGTAGCGGTTGTGACCCCCGACACCCTCGTCGTCGACATCGCGCCAGAATTCGCTGTCGTACTGGGTGTCGGGAATGACGACCTTCTCGCCGGACGACTGCACGGTGGCGCGCGCCAGGTCCAGTTCGGACGCGTCGGTGTCGAGCAGTTCGACGTCGGACAGGATCCGGTCGGCGTCGATCACGATCCTGCGCATCGCCGGGCTGTCGCCGTAGCGCGCCCGCAGGGAGCTGACGCACCGTCGCAGGCCGCCGATGAGGTCGTGCAGTTCGGCGAGGTCGCTGGTGCCGGTAGTGCTCGTCAACGGATCTCCTTGGCAGACGGTGTCGCAAATCACAGTACGCTCACCGATAGTATCCGCGGCACACGCCCGACGTCGGATGGTCGAGAGAGATAGGCGTTTCATGCCAGGTCACGCAACATTGGCGGAGCGCGCCGCGACGCTGCTCGAGCTGCACCGGCCGGGCGATCCCGTGGTGCTGCCGACCGTGTGGGACGCCTGGTCGGCGCGGCTGGCCACGGACGCCGGATTCGTCGCGCTCACGGTCGGCAGCCACCCGCTGGCCGACTCCATCGGCAAGCCGGACAACGAGGGCATGTCGTTCGACGACGTGCTCGCCCGGGTCGCGCAGATCACCGCCGCGGTGGACGTGCCGGTGTCGGTGGACGTCGAGTCCGGCTATGGGTTGCCGGCGCAGCGATTGATCGAGGGCCTGCTCAGCGTCGGCGCGGTCGGGCTGAACATCGAGGACACGGTGCACTCGGAGGGCAAGCGGCTGCGGTCGGCCGGCGAGCACGCCGAACTCGTCGGCGCGCTGCGCGCGGCGGCCGACGCCGCCGGGGTCCACGTCGTCGTCAACGCCCGCACCGACGTGTTCCTGCGGCAGGACGGTGACCCGTCCGACCGCGTCGAGCGGGCCGTGTCCCGGCTCACCGAGGCCGCGGCGGCGGGCGCCGACGTGCTCTACCCGGTGGGCCGCCACGACCCGGAAACGTTGCGCCGCTTGGCTTCCGAGCTACCGCTGCCCGTCAACGCCATCGCGCTGCCGGACCAGGACGACCCGGCGTCGTTCGGTCCGCTGGGCGTGGGCCGCATCAGCTTCGGCCCCTTCCTGCAGGCGGCACTGGCACAGCGGGCCGCGGAACTGCTGGCCCGCTGGCGCTAGCCCGACGCGGAATCCGGCGAGGCCGTGCGGCCCCGCCGGAATCCGTTACCGCGTGCGCGAATCACTTGGTGATCTCGATGCGCTTCGCCTGGCTTCCGGCGTACGCCCCGGCTACCCGGACGCTCAGCACGCCGGCGTCGTAGGAGGCGGTGATGGCCTCCCCGGTGACATGGGCCGGCAGCTGGAAGGACCGGCGGAACGATCCGTACCGGATCTCCCGCAGCGTGCGTCCGTCCTTCTGCTCGGCGTGCTCGTCGCGGTGCTCGCCGTGGATCACCAGGCGTCCGTTCTCGACCTCGACGTTGACGTCCTTCTCGACGTCGACACCCGGCAGTTCGAGGCGGACCACCGCGTCGTCGCCGTCCTTGACGATCTCGGCGGCCGGGGTGAACCCGGTGGCGGCCGGCTTGGCCCAGTCCGCGGCGGGGCCGAAGAAGTCGCGCAGCCAGCGGTCGGTGTCCCACGCCGGTCGCGACCACAATGCGAGGTTGCTCATGGGGATCTCCTTATGCTTCCTTGTGAGTTGACTGTGACCGGCGCCTTACCGGTCGGCTATCTCTACAAACCTGAGTCGACCACGCTAAAGTTCCACCCGGGCGTTCGCCGTCGGCGAACAACTTCACAGGCGCCCGTGTGAGGTGTGAGCCGGCCGTCATGCGAGCGTCACATTGCGCGAGTCGCCGGTAATTTCCGGCACCTACCCTCAATTGCATGGCTACAGACGGGATTTCGCGCTCCGACTGTGTGGGCCGTCACATCGTCGTGGTCGGCCATGGCATGGTCGGCCACCGGTTCGTCGAGGCGCTGCGCGCCCGCGACGCCGAGGGATCATGGCGCGTCACGGTTTTCGCCGAGGAGGCGGACGCGGCCTACGACCGCGTCGGCCTGACCTCCTACACCGAGAGCTGGGACCGCGCCCTGCTGGCGCTGCCCGGCAACGACTACGACGGCGACGAACGCGTCAGGCTGGTTCTCAACACGCGGGTCGTGGACATCGACCGGCAAGCGAAGTCGGTGGTGACCGCCGACGGCGAGCGGCACGGCTACGACACCGTGGTCCTGGCCACCGGGTCCTACGCCTTCGTCCCGCCCGTGCCCGGGCACGACCTGCCGGCGTGCCACGTCTACCGCACGCTCGACGACCTCGACGCCATCCGCGCCGACGCCCGGCGGGCGCTCGAGGCGGGCCGCGCCCCGGCCGGGGTGGTCATCGGCGGCGGGCTGCTGGGGCTGGAGGCGGCAAACGCGCTGCGGCAGTTCGGCTTGCGGACGCACGTGGTCGAGATGATGCCGCGGCTCATGGCCCAGCAGATCGACGAGGGCGGCGGCGCGCTGTTGGCCAGGATGGTCGGCGACCTCGGCATCTCGGTGCACGTCGGCACTGGAACCGAGTCGATCGAACCGGCCGGCGACGGGTCGGCATCGGTGCGCGTGCGCCTCACCGACGGCGAGGTGGTCGACGCCGGCGTCGTGATCTTCGCCGCGGGCATCCGGCCGCGCGACGAGCTGGCGCGGTCCGCGGGGCTCGAGCTCGCCGAGAGGGGTGGCGTGCTCACCGACTTGTCCTGTCGCACCAGCGATCCCGATGTGTACGCGGTGGGCGAGGTGGCCGCGATCGCGGGGCGGTGCTACGGCCTGGTCGGACCGGGCTACACGTCGGCCGAGGTGGTGGCCGACCGACTGCTGGGCGGCGCAGCGGAATTCGGCGAGGCCGACCTGTCGACGAAGCTCAAGCTGCTGGGCGTCGACGTGGCCAGCTTCGGCGACGCGATGGGGGCGACGGAGAACTGCCTCGAGGTCGCGATCAACGACGCGGTCAAGCGGACCTACGCCAAGCTGGTGCTCTCCGACGACGCCAAGACCCTGCTGGGCGGCGTGCTCGTCGGCGACGCGTCGTCGTACGGGGTGCTGCGCCCAATGGTGGGCAGCCAGCTTCCCGGCGATCCCCTCACGCTGATCGCGCCGGCGCAGTCGGGTGGCGCCGCGGCGCTGGGCGTTGGGGCACTGCCGGATTCAGCGCAGATCTGCTCCTGCAACAACGTCACCAAGGGCGACCTGAAGGGGGCGATCGAGGGCGGGTGCGCCGACGTGCCCGCGCTGAAGTCGTGCACGGCGGCCGGCACCTCCTGCGGGTCGTGCGTGCCGTTGCTCAAGCAGCTGCTGGAGGCCGAGGGCGTCGAGCAGTCGAAGGCGTTGTGCGAGCACTTCAGCCAGTCGCGGGCGGAGCTCTTCGAGATCATCTCCGCCACCGAGATCCGCACCTTCTCCGGGCTGCTGGAGCGCTACGGCCGCGGAAGGGGTTGCGACATCTGCAAACCCGTCGTCGCGTCGATTCTCGCCTCCACCGGCTCCGACCACATTCTCGACGGCGAGCAGGCCTCGCTGCAGGACTCCAACGACCACTTCCTGGCCAACATCCAGCGCAACGGCAGCTACTCGGTGGTGCCGCGGGTCCCGGGCGGCGACATCAAGCCCGAGCACCTGATCCTCATCGGCCAGATCGCGCAGGACTTCGGGCTCTACACCAAGATCACCGGCGGTCAGCGGATCGACCTGTTCGGCGCCCGCGTCGACCAGTTGCCGCAGATCTGGAAGCGCCTCGTCGACGGCGGCATGGAGTCCGGGCATGCCTACGGCAAGGCGCTGCGCACCGTGAAGAGCTGCGTGGGCAGCGACTGGTGCCGCTACGGACAGCAGGACTCGGTGCAGCTGGCCGTCGACCTGGAGCTGCGCTACCGCGGGCTGCGGGCGCCGCACAAGATCAAGCTCGGAGTGTCGGGCTGCGCGCGCGAATGCGCCGAGGCCCGCAGCAAGGACGTCGGCGTCATCGCCACCGAAAAGGGTTGGAACCTCTACGTCGGCGGCAACGGCGGCATGACGCCCAAGCACGCCCAGCTACTGGCCAGCGACCTGGACACCGAGACGCTGGTCCGCTACGTCGACCGGTTCCTGATGTATTACATCCGCACGGCCGACCGGTTGCAGCGCACCGCGCCGTGGGTCGACTCGCTGGAGGGCGGCCTGGACCACGTGCGCGAGGTCGTGTGCGACGACTCGCTCGGGCTGGCCGCGGAATTCGAGGCCGCGATCCAGCGGCACGTGCAGAACTACAAGTGCGAATGGAAGGGCGTGCTGGAGGACCCGGACAAGCTGTCGCGGTTCGTCTCCTTCGTCAACGCCCCCGACGCCGTCGACGAGACGGTCACGTTCACCGAACGCGCGGGACGCAAAGTGCCTGTGCCCATTGGCATGCCGAGCATCCGCTCATGACCGGGAGGGAATCATGACACTTCTGAACGACATTCGGGTGTGGACCACCGCGTGCTCCTACGACCGCCTCATCCCCGGCCGCGGGGTGGGCGTCCTGCTCGACGACGGCACGCAGGCCGCGCTGTTCCCGCTGGACGACGGGTCGGTGCACGCGATCGGCAACATCGACCCGTTCTCCGGGGCGGCGGTGCTGTCGCGGGGAATCGTCGGCGACCGCGGGGGCCGGGTCACCGTGCAGTCGCCGCTGCTGAAGCAGGCGTTCTCGCTCGAAGACGGCTCCTGCCTGGACGATCCGCGCGTCAGCGTGCCGGTGTACCAGGTCCGCGTGACGGGCGACCGCACGGTCGAGGTAGCGCGGGTCGCCGCGTAGCAGGCGTCAGCCGATGTCACCGACGAGGTAGCGCTGCATCGTCGGACCGATCGCGTCGACCAGCGCGTCCACCGACATCGAGTGCAGCGGCTCCGAGCGCACGCCGTAGCGCATGATGCCCAGGCCCACCAGTTGGGAGGCGCACAGCGACGCCCGCACGGCGACCTTGTCGGCCCCCAGCACCTTGAGCAGCGGGCCGAACACCGGCCCCACCAGCATGCTCTGCACCACCTCCGCGGTTTTGGCCATGCCGGTGGACGCGACGGCGCTGGCCGCGAAGGGGCCGCCGCCCGCGGCGTCCCACGTGGTGATCAGCATGCGCAACGTCTGGCGGCCGGCCTGGTTGACCCCTCCGGTGACGATCCGGTCGATGAACTCCGGTGTGCCGAAGGGTAATCGGAGCATTTTCGCGACCGAGTCGAGCAGGCCGGGCGGTGGCTCTTCGCGACGCGGCATAGTGCCAGGATCGTCCGGACGGGAGCAAAGATCAAGTGCCGCGGGTATCGGCGCGGCGCCCTGGTCTCAGGCCGCGCGGGGCCGGCGTTGCGCGGCGGGCGCGAGTCCACGCCCGGCCCTGCGGAATCGGTTGGCGATCAACCGCGGCACGCCAGGATGCGTGCTCAGCGGTCCGCTGACCAGGTCGGCACCGCTGCTGCGCAACCGTTCCTGGAACAGGCCGTCGGCCAGCAGGTAGGACGCGACGACGACCCGGCGCGCGCCGTCGCCGCCGTCGCCGCCGACCGCCTCGTCGATGTGCGGCTCGCCGGTGGCCGCGAATCCCAGCCGCACCCGCGACCCCAGGAGCGCCGACAGCGTCGTCGCGGTCACGTGCAGATCGGCGCGGGCGCGGGCGTCCGAGGTGCCCGCGGCTCCGAGTATCACGGAATCGCCCGGACGCCAGCCGCTTTGCACCAGCTGGTCGCCGACGATCCGAGCGATGTCGCCGCCGGGCCCCAGCGCGGGGGTCACGGCGACATCCGGGTGCCGGCTGGCCGCGACGTGGGCGGGCAGGTCGGTCCGCACGTGGTACCCGCGGGAGAGGAAGGCCGGCACCACGACGGCGGGCCTGCGGGTGTCGCAGGCGGCCAGCACCTCGGCGGGTGTGGGGCCGACGACGTCGACGAAGGCCACGTGCACCGTGCGGTCGAGCAGTTCGCCGACGCGCGCGGCGAGGTCTTCGACCATCGCGACGCCCCCCGGTCTCCGGGTGCCGTGTGCGGCCAGGATCAGTGCCACGGGGAACCGTCCGCGTCGTCGATCGCGAGGCGGTATCCACGCTTGACCACCGTCGCGATGATGTTCTTGTCTCCCAACGCCGTTCGTAGCCTGAGCACTGCGGTGTCGACGGCGTGGGGATCGTTGCTGCTGCCGGGCAGCGCCTGCAGCAGGTCGTCGCGGGCGACGACGGCGCCGGGCCGCTGAGCCAGCGACCGCAGGATCGACATCCCGGACGGCGACAGCGACTTGATCGCGCCGTCGACCAGGACGCAGGTGCCGCGCACGTCGACCGTGTGGCCGGCCGCCCGCACCGTGCACGACCCCAGCAGGGGCAGCTCCTCGGCGATGTGCCGGGCCAGCGCCCCGAGGCGCATCCGTTCGGGCGCCGACGTCGGGATGCCCTTGCGGATCAGCGGTTTCGAGGTCACCGGGCCGACGCACATCGCGTGCACATCGGTGCGCAGCGCCTCGAGCACCTGGTCCTCGATGTCCAGCTGGCGGCTGCGCTCGAGCACCGCGGCCGCCGCCGGCGCCGACGTGAACGTGACGGCGTCGAACTGGCGCCGCGCGACGCCGGTGACCAGCTGGTCGAAGTCACCGCCCAAAGCCGTTGGCTTCCAACGGTAGACACGAATCGGCACGACGCGGGCCCCGGCGGCGCGCAGGCCGCCGAGGAATTCCGGGAACGGGTCCCACGCGTCGGCGGCGCCGTGCAACTGAATGGCGATCCGCAGCCCCGCCACGCCCGAGTCGAGCAGGTACTCGAGCACCTCGTGCGAGGATTCGGAATCCGGTGACCACTCCTCGTGCAAACCGGCGGCCCGCAGCGCGCCGGTGGCCTTCGGCCCGCGCGACACGATCCGGGCCGAGGACAGCGCGGCGATGAGCCGGGTGGCCAGGCCCCACCCTTCCGCGGCGGCCAGCCAGCCGCGAAACCCGATGCCGGTGTGGGCTACCAGGATGTCGGGTGGCTCCGCGATCAACGCCTCGGTGTTGCTGTGCAATTCGTCGTCGTCGGGCAGCGCGATCATGGTGATCGCGGGGGCGCTGCAGACCTCCGCGCCGTGGCGGCTCAGCAGGGCGCACAGCTCCTCGGCGCGCCGGGCCGACGTCACCGCGATGCGGTAGCCCGCCAGTGGCGCGGGTTTCGGCTGTGCCCCCATATGACCTGTGTATGCCTGGCACGTTTCGCCGGCGTTACCCGGCAATTGCCTCCGCATTGCCCCTGTTTCGGACAAGCTCACACGCGTGCCGGTTCGATGTTGAGCGCCGACGCCGGCAGTTCCACCGCGCTGGGCCGGCGCACGTAGCGCAACCACGTGACGGCGGCGGCGACGACGTAGGTGGCCAGGAACGTCCAGTAGGCCGTCGTCTCCGTGCCGGTGCGCAGGTACGACTGGCGCAGCGCCAGGTTGATTCCCACGCCGCCGAACGCGCCGACCGCGGAGCAGATCCCGATCAGCGACCCCGACCTCGCGCGCGCCCACCGGCGGCGTTCGTCGTCACCGGCGTCCAGCGCGCGGCTGCGCGCCTCGTAGACCGACGGAATCAGCTTGAACACCGAGCCGTTCCCCATCCCGGACAGGACGAACAGCACCATGAATCCCACGACATAGCCGCACAGGGTGACCGCGCCGGCACCGACGTGGTGATCGTCGAGGAAGCCGATGGCGACGAGCAGCGCCGCGCCCAGGGTCATCCCGGCCAGGACGCCCAGGGTCACGCGGCCCCCGCCCCTGCGGTCGGCCAGCCGGCCGCCGTAGATGCGGGCCAGCGAGCCCAGCAGAGGCCCGACGAAGGCGACCTGAGCGGCGTGCAGCGCCGCGTGGCGGGCGCTTTCGCCGTTGGCCAGGAAGTTGACCTGCATCACCTGGCCGAAGGCGAACGAGAACCCGATCCACGAGCCGAAGGTGCAGACGTAGAGCAGCGAGACGACCCAGGTGTCGCGCTCGAACAGGATCGAGCGCATGGTCGCCAGCTCGGTGCCATGCGGCAGGTTGTCCATGAACAGCGCCGCCGCCACTCCGACGATCGCCAGCAGCACGAGGTACACCGCGCACACCCAGTAGGGAGCCTCGTGGCCTGCGGTCGCGAGCACCAGCAGGCCGACGAGCTGGATGACGGCGACGCCGATGTTGCCGACGCCGGCGTTGATCGCCAGCGCCGAGCCCTTGAGCCGCTGGGGGTAGAACGCGTTGACGTTGGCCAGCGAGGCGGCATAGTTGCCGCCGCCCAGCCCGGTCAGCGCCGCGCAGGCGACGTAAAGCCCGAGCGGGAGGCCGGGATTCGCCAGCAGGAGCACCGTGCCCACGGTCGGGACCAGGAGGACGAACGCCGAGAACGTGGTCCAGTTCCGGCCGCCGAAGGCGGCGATGCCCAGTGTGTAGGGGATGCGGGCGCAGCCACCGACCAGGGTGGCGACGGCACCGAGAAGCAGCTTGTCGCTCGCCGAGAAGCCGTAGACGGACGCGGGCATGAACAGGGCCATGACCGGCCACAGCGTCCAGATCGAGAAGGCGACGTGGTCGGCCGCCACCGTGCACAGCACGTTGCGACGGGCCACCCGGTTGCCGCCCGCTTCCCAGGCCACCGCGTCGTCCGGATTCCAATCGGTGATGCGATGGTTGCGCCGCATGCAATCCCACCTTTCACGATCGTCCCGGGAGGCGGGAGGGGCGCTCATCACACTCGCCCGGCGGCGAAAGCCGTTGAGAGCGGCAAGTTCAGGTGCTGCGCCGCAGTGCGCCACCGAAGCACTTGCCCCACCGCGCATTTCGATGGTCACATCGAGAAGGGAGCTCGGTCAACTCAATTCGGCCGATATGGGCTGTCAGTTGAATCGGAGTTCTCTGGCAGAACGCTGGAGAAGTGGCATGGGTCGCGATGCGCGATCGGTGTGACCTGGAATACATTGCCGGGCAGACGTTTCCATTCTGCTACCACACGTCACCGGCGCGCCAGTCGCACATCAGCCCGGCGGAGGCGTCCAGGCTGACGCCGACCGGCAGGACGAAGACCGAGCCGTCGTCCTCGGGTGTGCGAACGGGGCCGGTGGGCGCCAGCACCGACGTCGGGCCCGTCCAGGTCACCCAGCCCCGCGCGGTGTACACGCGGCGGGCGGGCGCCGACGAGCTGGCGGCCCCGAGTTCGTACGCGCCGCGGATGATCTGCTCGATGCCGTCCATCAGCGCATGGACCAGCCCGCGGCCGCGCCAGTCCTCGCGCACCGCGACCGCTTCCACGTAACCGCAGCGCAGGGCCCGCGTGTCGTCGTAGATCAACCGTCGCTGCACCACCGCGGCATGGGCGATGATCGCGCCGTGCTGCCAGATCAGGGCGTGCATGCCGCCGAGCGCGTGCTCCCAGTCCTCGGCGGTGAAGTCACCGGCGAAGGCCCCGGCCACCATGTGACGGACGCGCTGCCGCGTCTCGGCGTCGAGATCGGCGGTGTGGACCAGGCGGGCGGTGTGCACCTGCACGATTCTCGCGTCCCGACCCGGGTCGGCGCGTCAGGACGACGGCCAGCCCGCCGGATCCCGGACGGCGCCCGAACTCGAACCGGCGGCCGCCGGGTGCCGGGGCCGCGCCCAGTGCAGGCGCACGTACTGGCCGGGCCGCACCTGGGCGATCTTGTCGACGTCCTCGTCGACCAGCACGCCGACCACCGGGTAGCCGCCGGTGACCGGGTGATCGGGTCCCAGGATCACCGGTAAACCGTTGGGCGGCACCTGGATTGCGCCGCGGGCGGTGCCCTCGCTGGGCAGCTGCCGGTCCGGGTAGCGGAGCTGCAGCGGGCGGCCCTCCAGCCGCATCCCCACGCGGTCGCTGCGGTCGGAGGCCATCCAGATGGTGTGCACCAGAGCGTCCGGATTGACCAGCCAGTCGTCGCGCGGGCCGGGCACGACGAACAGCTCCACCAGATGCTCGGGGATGGCGGCCACCGGGGCCTGGTCGAGTTCCGGGTACGCGTCGGTGTGCTCGCCCACCGGGAGCCGGTCCCCGGGTGACAGCGGCGCCGGGCCGATTGCGGACATCACGTCGTAGCTGCGCGAGCCGAGCACCGGCCCCACGCACACGCCGCCGCGCACGGCGAGGTAGGTGCGCAGCCCCGCGCGCGGGGTGCCCAGTGAGATCACCTGACCATCGCGCACATGGTGAATGCTGTTGGTGCCGAACTTGATTCCGTTGACGCTCGGGTCGGTGTCGGCGCCGGTGACGGCGATGTCGACGTCGCCGCCACGCACCCGCGCCGCGAAACCCCCGAACGTCACCTCGATGGTGGCGCGGTCGTCGGGGTTGGCGACGAGCCGGTTGGCCAGCGTGTGGGCGCGGCGGTCGGCGGCCCCGGACCGGCTCACGCCGAGGTGGGCGAGGCCGGGTCGGCCGAGGTCCTGGACCACCGCCAGCGGTCCGGTCCGCAGGATCTCCAGGCTGATTTCGGAAGCTGCCATGGCGGTCTCCTCGCTCAGACGGCCCGGAACCGAACCCACATGCCCTGCGTCAGCAGGGCCGGGTCGGGGCGTTCGGTGTCCCACAGCACCGCGTCGGTGCGGCCGATCAGTTGCCAGCCACCGGGCGACCGGCGGGGGTACACCGCGCTGAATTCGCCTGCGAGGCCGACGGATCCGGCCGGCACCGCGGTCCGCGGCTCGGCCCGGCGCGGCACGCGCAGTCGCGGGTCGCCGTCGACCAGGTAGGCGAAGCCCGGCGCGAAGCCGCTGAATCCGACCCGCCAGAGGGTGGCGGTGTGGGCGTCGACCACCTGCTCGGGGGTGAGCCCCGTGTGGCCGGCCACCTCGTCGAGGTCCGGACCGTCGTAGACGACGTCGATCACCACGTCGGCGCTGCGGTCCGCGGGCGGGGTGTCGTCGGGGCTGACCCGCATCTTCCGCAGGCGCTGGCGGATGACTCCCTGATAGCGGGGGCCGTCGAGCTTGACCAGCACGGTGCGCGCGGCGGGGACGATGTCGAGCACCCCGGGCAGAGCGGCGGCGCGCAGTGCGGCCGCCCACCCGAGGACCTCGGCGGTGCTCCCGCACTGCACCATCAGCGCGCGGTCGCCGTAGTCCAGGACAGTGTTGCCGACCAAGCCGGTCGGCAGGTCGACGGGAAGGTCAGTCACGCTCATTACCCGACGGTAACCTCGGCATCGTGGCAGGCGGGAGGTTTTTCCGGAGATTTTCGACCTCTGCCAGAGGCGTCTTAACGAACGCTCAAACAGGTGGCGGCTAGCCCAGGATTTTGGCGATGAGCGGCGGCAGTTGGTCGGCGACCACGGGGTAGCTCAGCGGTGACGCGAAGGCGATCGCGCCGGCCTGGTCCTTGGTGGTGAAGATGTGGCGGTTCTGGGCGGTGGCCAGCGTCCCGGCCACCTCCGGATCGGCCAGGATCGCCTTCTGGTCGTCCGGGCTCTCGGTCGTCCAGATCACCACGTCGGCGGCGTCCAGCACGGGCTTGATCTGGTCGCGCGGGATGACCGCGCGGTGGTCGCTGCCGAACGGCTTGATGCTGTCGGCGATCACCAGGCCCATCTGGTTGAGGAAGTCGGTGCGCCAGCCGGCGAGCGTCGCGACCACCGTGCCCTGGAACAGCGTGCCCTGCATCAGTAGCGCCTTCTTGCCCTTCCATTGCGGATTCTTCTGCGAGACGTCGGTGAACTGCTTGTCGACCGCCCCGATCAGCGACTTCATCTGGTCGGCCTGGAACACGGCCTGGCTCACGGCGGTCGCCTGCTCCTTCCACGGCTCGAAGAACGCGTCGCCGTCCGATTGCGCGATGGTCGGGGCGATGGCGGACAGCTTCTGGTAGGTGTCGGCGTCCAGGCCGGCGTTGACGGCAACGATCAGGTCGGGCTTGAGCCCGGCTATCTGATCGACCGGAATCCCGTTGTCCAGGTTCAGCACCACCGGCTGCGCCCCGTTGAGTTTCGGCTGCGCCCACGGCCACACGGCGAACGGCTGGTCGCCGAACCAGTTGGTCACCGCGATGGGCACCACGCCCACCGCGAGCAGGTCGTCCTGCTCGGTGTAGCCCGCGCTGACCACGCGTTTGGGTGGCTCTTTGATCACGGTCTGACCGAAGAGGTGGGTGACCGTCACCGATCCGCCGCCGCCGGCGGCGCCGCCCGCGGGTTTGCCCGACGAGCACGCCGCGCCGGCAACCGCGGCGACCCCGGTGGCCGCGGCGAGTTGCAAGAATCCGCGTCGATTCCATCGACTCATCGCGTGAGATTATCGCGTTCCGCGCGCTGACCTGCGCAAGCCGCGCGGGTCAGGCGTCATGGCCCAGCGGCATGCCGGCGTCGATGAAGTCCAGGGCACGGTAGACGGTTTCCGCCGTCTTGGGTGCGCTGTCGTAGGCCGCCATCATCGCCCCCACCATCGCGCCCACGAACACGCGGACCTCGAAATCGTCTGCGCTGCGGCCGATCCGGCGTCCGAGCGCCTCGGCCATGACGGTGACGGTCCGGTTGTACTCGTCGTAGAGGGCGGCCTTGAGCTCGGGAATCGCGAAGAGGAGCCGCTGGCGCGTGTTCTCGAAATCCAGCTGTTCGGGGGACAACGCCGACATCGTCGTCTGGTAGGCGCGCCGAATGGCCTGGGCCGGCGAGAGTTCGGGCGGCTGCGCCTCGAACGCCGCGAGGATCAGCGGGTCGAGGTCGTCGGCCAGCAGCAGCGCCTCCTTGGACCCGAAGTAGCGGAAGAACGTGCTGGGGGACACCTCGGCGGCGTCGGCGATCTGTTCGACGGTGGTGGCGGCGTAGCCGTGGGCGTCGAACAGGCGGAACGCCTCGCGCCGGATGGCCTGCCGGGTCTTGATCTTCTTGCGCTCCCGCAGGCCCAGGGGCGCCTCGGACGCCTGCATCCGCTGATTGTCGCGCACCGATCTTTCTGACAGTGGCCGACGGCCCATTGCGATCTCAATGTATTCCCGGCGTAACTGCGCACACCAGGGCCGGTAACAGGCCGTCCTTAGCTTCGGGTGGTCACCGCACACACCACAGGGGGCCGCCGCCATGACGACCACGACCAACCCGGTACTGCAGCCGGCGCCGCCGCGCGAGCTGCCCCGACGAGGGTCCAGGGGGAAGCACTGGATCGACGACTGGCGGCCGGAGGACCCCGAGTTCTGGGAGACGACGGGCAAGCCGATCGCGCGGCGCAACCTGCTCTTCTCGATCTTCGCCGAGCACGTCGGGTTCAGCGTGTGGATGCTGTGGAGCATCGTGGTGGTCCAGATGACCGCCGTCGGTACGCCCGGCCATCCCGCGCACCCGTCCGCGTCCGGCTGGGCGCTGACGGCCAGCCAGGCGTTGTGCCTGGTCGCGGTGCCCAGCGGGGTCGGCGCGTTCCTCCGGCTGCCGTACACCTTCGCGGTGCCGGTATTCGGCGGCCGCAACTGGACGACCATCTCGGCCGGGCTCCTGCTGATCCCCTGCCTGTTGCTGGCCTGGGCGGTGAGCCACCCGGATCTGCCGTACGGGGTGCTGCTGGCGGTCGCGGCGACGGCCGGGTTCGGCGGGGGCAACTTCGCGTCGTCCATGGCCAACATCTCGTTCTTCTACCCGGAGAAGGACAAGGGCTGGGCGCTGGGCCTCAACGCCGCGGGCGGCAACATCGGTGTCGCGGTCGTGCAGAAGATCATTCCGCCGATCGTGGTGGCCGGGGGCGGCCGGGCGCTGGCGCGGGCCGGCCTGTTCTACGTGCCGCTGGCCGTCGTCGCCGCCGTGTGCGCGTTCTTGTTCATGAACAACCTCAGCGAAGCCAAGGCCGACGTGAAACCGGTGTGGCAGTCGCTGCGACACGCCGACACCTGGGTCATGTCGCTGCTCTACATCGGCACCTTCGGGTCGTTCATCGGCTACTCGGCCGCCTTCCCGACGCTGCTCAAGACCGTCTTCGGTCGCGGCGACATCGCCCTGACGTGGGCGTTCCTGGGTGCGGGGATCGGCTCGGTGCTCCGCCCGCTGGGCGGCAAGCTGGCGGACCGGATCGGCGGCGGGCGCATCACGGCCGCCAGCTTCGTCATGCTGGCCGCGGGGGCGGCGGCGGCGCTGTGGTCGGTCAACGCCAGGAACCTGCCGGTGTTCTTCGCCAGCTTCATGTTCCTGTTCGTCGCCACCGGCATCGGGAACGGGTCGACGTACCGGATGATCTCGCGGATCTTCAAGGTCAAGGGCGAGCTCGCCGGCGGCGACCCCGACACCATGGTGCACATGCGCCGCCAGGCCGCCGGCGCGCTGGGCGTCATCTCCTCGGTTGGCGCATTCGGCGGGTTCGTCGTGCCGCTGGCGTACGCGTGGTCGAAGTCGCACTTCGGCAGCATCGAACCGGCGCTGCGTTTCTATATCGGGTTTTTCGTCGCGCTGCTGGTCGTCACGTGGTTTCGGTACCTGCGCAACAGCCCGGGCCGGGTGAGCGTCTAGCCCTGGTACCTGCCCCACGGGCTGTAGTCGGCGATCAGCTCCTCCTGCGGCGGGCGCTCGTCGGCCGGGACGTGCTGCAGGTTGATCCGGATGCGGTACCAGATCGAACTCGGACCTCGCATGCCGTCGACCAGCACGTCGGCCGGCTGCAGCAGCTCGGCGACTTTCGCGTGGCGCCCGCGCCAGGTGTCCAGCGCGGCCATCGCCTCGTCGCGCGTCTTGGTCCGCGCGATCTCGATCAGCGGCTTGGAGGACTGGCGCCTGCCGTCGGGGCTCTTGCCGGCGCCGCGCGGCGCCCGCTCGGGCGGCCCCTGCTCCTCGGCCAGCACCAGCAGCCGGTCCAGCTCGCCCGGCGCGTCGTCCATGCCCGCCCACGGGTCGCCGACCTCGGCGAACCGGGCGGGCACGGTGTCGATCGTGAACGCCGCGGGGTCGCAGCCGGCGACCTCCTCCCAGCGCAGCGGCGTCGACACCCGGGCGTCCGGCGTCGCACGCACCGAGTAGGCCGACGCGACCGTGCGGTCCTTGGCGTTCTGGTTGAAGTCGACGAAGACGCCCTCGCGCTCCTCCTTCCACCAGCGGCTGGTGGCCGCGTCGGGGATGCGGCGTTCGACCTCGCGGGCGACGGCTTGGGCGGCCAGCCGCACCTGTCGAAACTCCCAGCGCGGCGCGATGCGGGCGTAGATGTGGAAGCCCCGCGAGCCCGAGGTCTTCGGCCAGGGCACCAGCCCGTGGTCCTCCAGCACCTCGCGGGCCACGAGCGCGACGTCGACGATGTCGCGCCAGGAGACGCCGGGCATGGGGTCCAGGTCGACGCGCAGCTCGTCGGGGTGGTCGAGGTCGGTCGCCAGCACCGGATGAGGGTTGAGGTCCACGCAGCCCAGGTTGATCACCCAGGCCAGGCCCGGGGGGTCGTGGATGACGGCCTCGGCCGCCGAAGTGCCTCGCGCGTAATGCAACTCGGCAACGTCGACGTAGTCGGGCCGGTTGGCCGGCGCGCGCTTCTGGAACACGGCCTCTTCGGCGATGCCCTTGACGAACCGCTTGAGGATCATCGGCCGGCCGGCCACACCCCGCAGCGCCCCGTCGGCGACCGACAGGTAGTAGCGAACGAGGTCGAGCTTGGTGCGTGCCGCCGCGCCGCCGTGGGGAGCGAACACCACCTTGTCCGGATGGGTGACGGTGACTTGCTGCCCGGCTACCTCCAGCAACACCGGACCGGCCATGTTCATCATCGTAAGTCGATGGGTACATGACGGTTGTAATGCGACCGACGTCACATAGGGTGTCATTCATGCCAAACCTCATCGGCCTGCCTTTTCAGGCTGTCGCGAAAGCCCAGCAGTACCTGGAACGCGGCTCCGCGGAACTGCACTACGTGCGCAAGATCTTCGAAGCCGGCGCCTTCCGCCTGGAGCCCCCGCAGAACTACGCCGCGATGGCGAACGAGATCTACAAGTGGGGCGAGTTCGGCATGCTCCCGTCGCTCAACGCCCGGCGCCATCCCGACCGCGCGGCGTGCATCGACGAAGAGGGCGAATTCTCCTTCAGAGAGCTCGACGAGGCCGCGCACGCGGTGGCGAACGGCCTGCGCGAGATGGGCGTCAAGGGTGGCGACGGGGTCGCGCTGCTGGCGCGCAACACCCGCTGGTTCCTGATTGCCTACTTCGGCGCCGCCCGGGTGGGCGCCCGCATCATCCTGCTCAACAGCGAATTCTCCGGGCCCCAGATCTGCGAGGTGTCCGAGCGCGAGGGCGCCAAGGTGATCATCTACGACGACGAGTACACCAAGGCCGTCAGCAAAGCCAAGCCGGAGCTCGGGAAGCTGCGCGCGCTGGGCACCAACCCCGACGCGGACGAGCCGTCGGGCAGTGACGACGAGACGCTGGCCGAACTGATCGAGCGCAGCAGCAAGGACCCGGCGCCCAAGGCGGGCAAGCACGCGTCGATCATCATCCTCACCAGCGGCACCACCGGCACCCCCAAGGGCGCCAACCGCAGCACCCCGCCCACGCTGGCACCCGTCGGCGGCATCCTGTCGCACGTGCCGTTCAAGGCCAACGAGGTGACCTCGCTGCCGGCGCCGATGTTCCACGCGCTGGGGTTCCTGCACGGCACGCTGGCGATGTTCCTGGGCTCGACCCTGGTGCTGCGGCGCAAGTTCAAGCCGCCGCTCGTGCTCGAGGACATCGAGAAGCACAAGGTGACCGCCATGGTGGTGGTGCCCGTGATGCTGTCGCGGATCCTCGACGCGATCGAGAAGATGGACAAAAAGCCCGACCTGTCAACGCTGAAGATCGTGTTCGTCTCCGGTTCGGCGCTGGGCGCCGACCTGGCCGAACGCGCGCTCAAGGACCTCGGCCCGGTGATCTACAACATGTACGGCTCCACCGAGATCGCCTTCGCCACCATCGCCGAACCCCACCACCTGCAACACAATTCGTCGACCGTCGGTCCCGTCGTCAAGGGCGTCAAGGTCAAGATCTTCGACGACAACGGCAAGGAACTGCCGCAGGGCGAGATCGGGCGGATCTTCGTCGGCAACGCCTTCCCGTTCGAGGGCTACACCGGCGGCGGGAAGAAGCAGATCATCGACGGGCTGTTGTCCTCCGGCGACGTGGGCTACTTCGGCGACGACGGCCTGCTCTACATCAGCGGCCGCGACGACGAGATGATCGTCTCCGGCGGCGAGAACGTGTTCCCCGCCGAGGTCGAGGACCTCATCAACGGCCACCCCGAGGTTGTGGAAGCCACCGCCATCGGCGTCGAGGACAAGGAGTGGGGGCACCGGCTGCGCGCCTTCGTGGTGAAGAAGGACGGCGCGAAGGTCGACGAGGACACCATCAAGGGATACGTGCGCGACCACCTGGCCCGCTACAAGGTGCCGCGCGAGGTGATCTTCCTCGACGAGCTGCCCGGCAACCCCACCGGCAAGATCCTCAAGCGGGAGCTGCGCGAGATGGACGTCGACGACGGCGACGGCGACGGCGACGGCAAGGGCGGCAAAGCCGAGGGCAAGGCCGAGAAGAAGGACGACAAGAAAGACGCGGAGAAGGCCGAGAGCAAGGGCGGCAACTCCTAGGCAGGCGGCGCCGGGGTCCACGACACGTAAACCACGCACACGACGCGCCGCCGAAAAACTTCGCAGCGGTTTACGTTTCGCGGTGGTGTCCCCGCCGGAACATCCTACGGATCGCGCGGGAGGCCCAGCAGCCGCTCGGCGATGATGTTCAGCTGCACCTCCGAGGTGCCGCCGTAGATCGTCGTGGCCCGGCTGGCCAGCAGGTACTCGCCCCACTTGCCCGGTAGCTCGGCGGTGTCGCCGATCGCGGCGTCGGCGCCGAACGAGGACACCGCGAACTCCGCGTAGCCCTGGCCGGTGCGCATCGACAGCAGCTTGGAGATCGCCGCGGACGGCATCGCGTCGCCGCCGGCGAGGGTGAGCAGCGTCGAGCGCAGGTTCATCACCTTGGCGGCGTGTCCCTCGGCGATCAACTGCCCGGCGCGGTGCTGGGCCACCTGATCGAGCTGCCCGTCGCGGACGAACTCGACGAACTGCGCCAGCGTCGCCAGGAAGTTCGCCTCGCTGCTGCCGATCGAGACGCGCTCGGCGGTCAGGGTGTTGCGGCTGACCTCCCAGCCCCGGTTCACCTCGCCGAGCACGCAGTCGTCGGGGACGAACACGTCGTCGATGTAGACGGTGTTGAACATCGCGTTGCCGGTGAGCTCCCGCAACGGCTTCACCTGCACGCCTTCGCTTTTCATGTCCAGCAAAAAGTAGGTGATGCCGTTGTGCTTCGGGGCGCTCGGGTCGGTCCTGGCCAGCAGCGCGCCCCACTGCGCGAACTGCGCCGCCGTCGTCCAGATTTTTTGCCCCGTGATGCGCCAGCCGCCGTCGGCCCGGACGGCCTTGGTTGACAGGCCCGCCAGGTCCGAGCCCGCGCCCGGCTCCGAGAACAGCTGACACCAGATCATGTCGCCGCGGAAGGTCGGCGGCAGGAACCGTTGCTTCTGCTCGTCGGTGCCGAACGCCACGATCGACGGGATGATCCACGTCGCGATGCCCATCTGCGGCCGCTTGACGCGCCCGGTGCTGAACTCCTGCGCGATGATGATCTGCTCCACCGGGCTGGACTGCCGGCCCCACGGCCTGGGCAGGTGGGGCAGCACCCAACCGCCCTCGGCCAGCGCGACCCGGCGCTGATCGCGGTCCATCGCCTTGAGTGCGGCGACCTCCTCGCGGATCTCCGAACGCAGCTTCTCGGTGTCGGGGTCCAGGTCGATGTCGACCGCGCGCATGCCCGTCGTCCTGGCGGTGTCGACCACCTTCTGCGGGTACTGGGAGCCGCGCCCGAAGCCTGCCGCCAGCATCAGCGCCCGCCGGTAGTAGACGTTGGTGTCGTGCTCCCAGGTGAAGCCGATGCCGCCGTGCACCTGGATGCAATCCTGGGCGCACCGCTGCGCGGCCGCCGGGGCCAGCGTCGCGGCGACCGCGGCGGCGAATTCCACCTTGGAACCCGCAATGTCCCAGTTGTTTTGGCGGGCCTCGTCGATCGCGCGCGCGGCGTCCCACACGGCCGCGGTCGCGCGTTCGGTGTCGGCGATCATCTCGGCGCACTTGTGCTTGATCGCCTGGAACTGTCCGATCGGCCTGCCGAACTGCTCGCGGATCTTGGCGTAGTGCGACGCGGTGTCGGTCGCCCAGCGCGCCACGCCGATGGCCTCGGCGGACAGCAGCGTGGTCATCAGGGCGTGGGCGGTGGACATGGTGAGGTTGCTCAGCACGGCGTCGTCGCCGACCTCGACGGCGTTGGCCCGCACATGCGCGATCGGGCGCAGCGGGTCGATGCTCTTCACCGGCTCGATCTCGAGCTCGTCGGCGCGCAGCACCACCCATTCCTCGCCGCTGTCGATCGCCACGGGCAGCACCAGCAGCGACGCCTGCGCGGCGGCGGGGACGGCGCGAACCTCGCCGCGGATGACGAGGCGGTCGCCGTGCCGGGTGGCCGTCAGCGCGCAGCAGTCCATCGCGTAGGCCGCGATGACCGCGCCGGACGCCAGCTCGGCAAGGGTCTTCGATTCCGGGTCATGGGCGGCGATCAGCGCGCTGGCGATCGCCGACGGCACGAACGGCCCGGGCACCGCGCCGTAGCCGAATTCGGCCAGCACGACGGCCAATTCCAGGATGCCGAAGCCCTGCCCGCCCACCGACTCGGCGAGGTGGACGCCCTGCAGGCCCTGGTCGGCGGCCGCCTGCCAGTACGGCGGCGGATTGTCGACCGGGGTTTCCAAGGCCGCGTGCAGCACCTCCGACGGCGCGACGCGCGCCACGAAGGACCGCACCGAATCGGCGAGGTCTTGATGCTCGGGGGTGATAGCGATCGGCATTGGTCGCCTTTCCTTGCGGTGGGGTCAACTCTTAAAACTAACGACCAGACGGTTGGTTGACTACATTGGCCGGCGGCTCGCCGTCGCGCAGGCGCCGGCAGTTGGCCACCGCCTCGGTCAGGTAGCGCCGCATGGTGTCGGCGGTGTACCAGGTGACGTGCGGCGTCAGCACCACGTTGTCCAGGCGTAGCAGCGGGTTGCCGGGATCGACCGGCTCGACCTCGAAGACGTCCAGTCCGGCCGCGGCCAGCCGCCCGCCGCGCAGCGCGCCGACGAGCGCGGCCTCGTCGACGATCGCGCCGCGCGACGTATTGACCAGCACCGCACCCGGTTTCATCCGGTCCAGCGCCTCCGAGTCGAGGAGGTGGCGCGTCGTCGCGGTCAGCGGCAGGTGCAGGGAGACGATGTCGCTTTCGGCGAGCAGGTCCGGCAGGTTGCGCCACCCGGGACGCCCGTCGTCGCGGGTGCTGGTGTGCAGCACCGTGGCGCCCATCGCGCCGACGATCCGGCTCACGCGTTGAGCGATGTTGCCGAAACCCACCAGGCCGACGGTGCACCCGCCGATGTCGCGAACCGTCTCGCCCAGTTGCGGATCCGTCGGCCATCCGGCCCCCCGCCGGACGGCGCGGTCGAGCGGCGCGAGGCGGCGCAGTGCGGCGAGCATGAGCAGCACCGTGCCCTCGGCCACCGAGGGCGCGTTGGCGCCGGGCATGTTGGCCACCGCGATGCCGAGCTGGGTCGCCGCCGCCACGTCGATGGTGTTCACGCCCGCGCCCAGCTTGTGCACCAGCCGCAGCCGCGGGCCGGCCCGCAGGTCGGCCGCCGACAGGGGCCGCAGCACGTGCCAGAGCACGTCCGCGCCGGGCAGCTCGCGGTAGAAGGCGGTGTCGTCGTCCTCCGCGCACCACTGGATGTCGAGCCAATCGGCCTCCGGCGCAACGAAATCCAGCACCTTCTCGCCGGGAACGAAGTGGGCGAGAACCCTCAGCGCCACCGCTTGGCGATCCACCGCGCGATCATATCGGCCTGCTCGCTGCGCGCTCCCGGGGTGGTGAAGTAGTGGTCGGTGTCGATCGACGCCCGGGTCTTGTCGGTGCCGGCCAGCGCGTCGTAGATGCGCTGGGCGTCCGACGGGAAGACCCCGCTGTCGGCCTCGGCGTTGATCACCAGCGCCGGGCAGGTGATGCGGGCGAGGTGCGGTTCGGCCCGGGTCTGTGCGACCCGCAGGCTCCACATGCCCAGCCAGTTGCGCAGCGTGCAGGCCGCGGCGATGCCGTGCGCGGACCGGTTGGCCTTGGCCGGCACGCCCGCGTAACACATGTTGGGTGGGCGCCCGGTGGGTTCGATGGCGGGGTCGACCATCCGGGGGTCGGCCCAGGTGCGCATCACGGTGAACGGCCGGTCGGAAAACCCCGCCGCGCGAACGCGTTTGAGCTCCGTCTCCGCCCAGTCGGTGATGGCGTGGTTGCGGGCGGTCTGGGCGTCGCGGTAGCGGGCGAGGAACTCCGCCGAATACGGCGGCCCGTTGCGCTCGTCGAACAGATCGAGGTCGGGGTTGGTGGCGACGGGATCGTTCTCGTCGACGACGGCGGCGTCCATCCAGGCCGTCAGGACGTCGGGACGACCGGGGTGCGCGGCGGTGGCGACGTAGCCGTCGGCGGGTGGCAGTTCGGTCAGCCCGGCCGCCGGGCGCATGCCCTCCAGCGGCGTGACGTTGGGGTCGACCGCCTGCGACTGGTAGGCGGCCATCAGGGAGCCGCCGCCCGAGTTCCCGAGCAGCACAACGGTTTCCACGCCCTGCACCTCGCGCAGCCATTGGACCCCGACGCCGATGTCGACCAGCGCGTAGTCGAGCAGGAAGCTGCTCTCGAAGCCGCGAAACCGGGTGTTCCAGCCGAGGAACCCGATGCCGCGGGTGGCGATGTAGTCGGCGAGGTAGTGCTCGGAGAAGTCGATCTGGTAGTGCGTGGCGATCATGGCGACCTTGGGCTTGCGTCCCATGCCGCGGTGGTACAGGCCCTGGCATGGGTGTCCGCCGGCGCCGGCGCGACCGGCGGTGCGTGACTCGAGCCCGACGAACTCCCGGACGACCCCCGCGGCCCCCGAGTGACGTGTCACGGTATGCGATCCTCCTCGAAGTCCCTTGCGCGGCAACGATCACCGGCCGAGATGCCCGCATGAGCGGCGGCGGTGGGGGTCGCCGCATGCACCCGACCGTCGCGCCGGGTCGGGAACGGCGCGCGCCCGGCTGCCAAGGGTGTCGACACTCCAGAAATCCTCTCCTGGGCCAAAACTGAGGCTGATGTTAGATTCAGATGCTGGTCTTGGCCAGATCTGCGCTGCAGGGATTGATGGGAGCCGCGCCATGATCAAACCGCACAACACCAACACCGAGTTCGAGCTCGGCGGGATCAATCACGTCGCGCTGGTGTGCTCGGACATGGCGCGCACCGTGGACTTCTACGCAGGCGTCCTCGGCATGCCGCTCATCAAGTCGCTCGACCTGCCCGGCGGGCAGGGCCAGCACTTCTTCTTCGACGCCGGCAACGGCGACTGCGTCGCGTTCTTCTGGTTCGCCGACGCCCCCGACCGCGTGCCGGGAATCTCGTCTCCGGGCGCCATTCCCGGCATCGGGGACATCACCAGCGCGGTCAGCACCATGAACCACCTGGCGTTCCACGTGCCGGCCGAGAAGTTCGACGCCTACCGCCAACGCCTCAAGGAAAAGGGCGTGCGGGTGGGGCCGGTGCTCAACCACGACGAGAGCCCGATGCAGGTGTCGGCCACGGTGCATCCGGGGGTGTACGTGCGCTCGTTCTACTTCCAGGACCCCGACGGCATCACCCTCGAGTTCGCCTGCTGGGTCAAGGAATTCGACGGCAACGGGGCCGGCGCGGTGCCGAAGACGGCGGCCGACCGGCGTCCCGCCGTGCCGGCCGGCCGGCCGTGACCGACGGCATCCTCTCCGATGCCGAGATCGCGGCGCTGACGCCAGGGGAGCGACGCGACCTGATCAACCGGCTCGAACAACCCCTGAACGACCTCATCGACCCGGTGTTCCTGGCCCGCGTCCGGCGCACCCGGCTGAGGCTGATGGTCGGCGGCTCTGCGGTGATGATCCCCTGGCTGGGCTATCTCTCCACGACGTTGCCGGAGGACTACGTCGCGCACAACTGGCCACTGACCTGGTTGGGCTACGACGCTTTGCTGATGGTGTTCATGATGGTGACGGCGGCCCTGGGCTACCTGCGCCGCCAGCTGCTGATTCCGGCCGCGTTCACCACCGGGGTGCTCCTGATCTGCGACGCGTGGTTCGACCTCACCACCGCCGGGCCGCGGGACATCTGGCTGTCGGTGGTCAGCGCCGTGCTGATCGAGCTGCCCCTCGCGGCCTTCATGATCTTCAGCGCGCTGCGGCTCATGCGCCTGACCATGATGCGCTTCTGGCTGGTGCGTCCGGGCATGCGGCTGTGGGAACTGCCACTGCTGCCGTGAGCGGCCAAGCCGTTAGAAACCGGCCTCACCTGGGAAAACTATGGCATGACCCAGACCATCCTCACGGACCTGCAGATCGCGGGGCTCACCCCCGAACAGCGCAGGGACCTCATCACCCGCCTCGAGCTGCCCGTGAGCGAAGTGGAGGACCCCGAGGTGCTGGCCCGGATGCGCCGCGTCCGGCTGGGGCTGGTCGTCGGCGGTCTCGTCGTGATGATCCCGTGGATCGGCTATCTCGGCGTGACCCTGCCGCAGAAGTACGTCGCCCACAACTGGCCGGCGACCTGGATCGGCTTCGACATTCTGCTCATGTCGTTCATGGCGGCGACGGCCGTCTTCGGTTACCAGCGGCGCTTCCTGCTGCTGCTCACCGGGTTCACCACCGGCGTGCTGATGATCTGCGACGCGTGGTTCGACCTGATGACCGCCAAGCCGGAGGACGCCTGGCTGTCCGAGATCACCTCGCTGCTGATCGAGGTGCCGATGGCTTTCCTGCTGATGGGCGGGGCCCTGCGGGTGTTGCGGTTGACCCTGACGCGCGTGCTGATCAATCCCGACGTGCGGCTGTGGCATCTGCCGCTTTTTCCCTGATCCGGTACAGGCGTGGCTCGGCGAGCTCGTCCAGCGTCGCGCTCAGCTGATCGACCAGCTCGCCCGGTTCGAGCCGGACGTCGCCGGCCAGCCAGGCGCTGAGGGTCTGCCCGACGCCGCCGACCACGAAGTGCGCGACGGCCTTGATCCGGTCGTTTGCCGGTACCCGCAGGCTGTCGCCGACGTGTTGGCCGGACAGCATGGCGAACAGGGCGCTCGATTCCGCGCGCTTGCGCACGACCACCGGATCGGCCAGCTGGGTGCTGAACAACAGCCGCCCGACGCGGGCGTCGCTCACCACCGTGCGGACGATGTTGGCCATCGCCGCGCGATTCTGCTCGGCGGCCGGCACCGCGGCCACCGCGGCCTGCGTGGTGGCGGGCAGCTCGGCGACCACCCAGTCGAACACCGCGGAGATGAATTCGTCCTTGTCGGCGAAGCTTTCGTAGAAGTAGCGCGCGGCCAGGCCGGCCTGCCCGCACACGCTGCGCACGGTGACGGCCGAGAAATCATGCTGCTCCGCGCCGAGCAGGTCGAGGCCCGCGGCCAGCAGCCGGTTGCGGCGGGTGGCCAGCCGCTGGGCGGCGTCGACGCCGCGATAGGGCCGGTTATGCGGGGCGGCGCGCCTTTGCACCATCTTGACACCATAGGCCACCTGCGGAGACGATCTGGAAACAGATGTTGTCACAATTTGCCTTCGGGGGGTCGTCACGATGGTGCGGCAGGCGGTCGGCGGGCCGGTCCCGCACGTCGAGCGCGGGGCGTCCGACCCCCCGCGTCCGGGGCGGCGCCCGCGCGGGCGGGCCCCGCGTATCGACGAGGCCCTGATGGGCATCACGCTGCTGGCCGGCCCGGCGAACGTCATCATGCAGCTGGCGCGGCCCGGCGTCGGCTACGGCGTGATGGAGAGCCGGGTGGAAAGCGGCCGCGTCGACCTGCACCCGGTCAAGCGGGCGCGTACCACGTTCACCTACCTCGCCGTGGCCATGTGCGGCAGCGACGCCCAGAAGGCGGCCTTCCGCCGGGCGGTGAATCGGGCGCACGCGCAGGTGTATTCGCTGCCCGACAGCCCGGTGGCGTACAACGCCTTCGACGTCGACCTGCAGCTCTGGGTGGCGGCCTGCCTGTACAAGGGCGGGCTCGACGTCTACCGGACGTTCGTCGGGGAACTCGACGACGAGGACGCCGACCGCCATTACCGCGACGGCATGACGCTGGCCACCACGCTGCAGGTGCCGCCGGAGATGTGGCCGGCCGACCGGGCGGCGTTCGACCGGTACTGGCGGGAGTCGCTGGCCCGGGTGCACATCGACGACGCGGTGCGCGAGTACCTGTATCCGATCGCCGCGTCGCGGTTGCCGGGCGTCGCCTTGCCGGGCCCGCTGCAGCGCCTCGCCGATCGCGTTCCCCTGCTGATCACCACCGGTTTTCTGCCGCAGCGGTTCCGCGAGGAGATGCGGTTGCCCTGGGACGCCGCGCGGCAACGGCGCTTCGACCGCCTGATGGCCGTCATCGGCGCGGTCAACCGCGCGATGCCGCCGTCCGTGCGGCAGTTCCCGTTCAACCTGCTGCTCGCCGACGTCGACCGCCGGATCAGGACGGGCCGCCCGCTGGTATAGCCCCGCCGGCGAGCGAATCCCGCCCTTGGGCCGTACGCGCTCAACGGCGCCTCTCCCTGTGAGCTGCGCAAATACGCGGGCCGTCCGCCTAGTTGTTAACGATAATCATTTTCAGTAGGCTTAGCGGCCAGCCCAGGTTTCTTGTCAGGAGTGCCTTTCCATGACGTTGCGCTTGCCACCCCAAGGCCCGGCCGGCCCCCGGGGCGCGGCGGCGTCGCATGTCGGCGCGGGCGGATGGCGATGACCGCGCCGATCTGGATGGCGGCACCGCCGGAGGTGCACTCGGCGTTGCTCAGCAGCGGGCCGGGGCCGGGCGCCCTGGTGGCGGCCGCTGGGGCGTGGGACTCCCTCGGCGCCGAATACGCCTCGGCGGCCGACGAACTCGCCGCGTTGGTGGGGTCGGTTCAGGCCGGTGCGTGGGAGGGCCCGACCGCCGAGTCGTTCGCCGCCGCGCACGTGCCGTACCTGGCGTGGCTGAGCCAGGCCAGCGCCGACAGCACGGCGGCGGCCGCCCAGCTTCAGACCGTGGCCGCGGGCTACACCGCCGCGGTGGCGGCCATGCCCACGCTCGCCGAACTGGCCACCAACCACATCGTCCACGGCGCGTTGCTGGCGACGAATTTCTTTGGCATCAACACGATTCCGATCGCGGTCAACGAGGCCGACTACGCGCGCATGTGGGTTCAGGCCGCCGTCACGATGGCGACGTATCAAGCCCTGTCCGGCGCCGCGGTCGCGTCGACCCCGCAGACCGCGCCGGCGCCGCCGATCGTCAAATCGGACGCCAACCCGGCGTCGTCGGCGACCGATCTGGCGCAGGGCCTCGAACAGCAGATGCAGGGCGTCGTGCAGCAGATCCAGCAGTTCCTGCAGAACCCGCTGTCGCTCCAGCAGCAGATCGCCCAGGCCCTGCAGGCGAATTCGGAGTCCGACAACCCGCTGCAGCTGCCGCCGCAGTGGGTGGACTTTCTCCAGAACAGCCTGGGCATCGGCAACACCCAACTCGCCCACGACCCTCTGGTCGACAATCCCCTGAATCAGTTCATCGCCCAGATCCTCCAGAATTTCGGGGTCAATTGGGACCCGGCCGGCGGCACCGTCAACGGGCTCGAATACGACGCCTACGCGGATCCCGGCCAGCCGATCTTCTATGTTGTTCGGTCCCTGGAAGTGCTGGAGGACTTCGAGCAGTTCGGCGTCTACCTGACCCAGAATCCGGTGCAGGCTTTCCAGTACCTGGTCAGCTTGGAGTTGTTCGACTTTCCGCTGCACATCGAGGCGGTGCTTTCCTACGCGGTCAGCCAGCCGGCGGCAATCCTCGCCGCGCTGCCGGCGGCGGCCGCCCCGCTCGCCGCCGCGGGTGGCCTCGCCGGGCTGGCCGGCGTGGGTGCGATGCCGACGCCCCTCGCGCCGGCCTTGGCGGCCGTCCCCGCCTCGCCCGGTGTGCTGCCGGCTGTCGGATTGTCGTCGATCGCGGCACCGGCCACGGCACCCGCCTCGGCGCCGTCGCCGGCGCCCACGCCCAGCCCGCCGTCGGCCCCGGGCCCTCCGCCGGCACCGGCGCCCCCCGCACCGGCCGCCGGCGCGACGGGCTTCATCCCTCCGTATGCGGTGCCGCCCGTCATCGGGTCGGGGTCCCCGATGAGTTCCGGCGCCGCGGCCGGCGCGAGACGGAAGGCGCCGGAAGCCGGTAGCGCCGCGGCGGCCGCCGCGGCGAGCGCCTGCGAGGCGGCGCGGGCCCGCCGCCGGCAGCGGGCGCGTCAGCGTGGCCACAGCGACGAGTTCATGGATATGACCGTCGACCTCGACCCGGATTGGGACACCCCGCCGGCCGCGCCTTCGTCGGTATCTGGCCAAGGCGCCGGAACTCTTGGGTTTGCCGGGACGGCGCCGAAGGAGTCGGCTGCGGCGACCGGCCTGACCACGTTGGCCGGCGACGACTTCGGCGGTGGTCCCCGGATGCCCATGATGCCCGGCACCTGGGACTCTCTTTAGAAGAGCGTGCCGGGCCGTGTCTAAGCAGGGCTCGGTCACCGTGCCGCACAACGGGTTTCGGCCGTGACGGTCGGCTCGATCCGAGCAGCCACCGGCACGGTGACACCTCGTTCGGCTACTCTCGGCGTAATGCGTAGCGAAGGTGATACCTGGGACATCACAACGAGTGTCGGTTCGACCGCCCTGTTCGTGGCGACGGCGCGAGCCCTGGAGGCGCAGAAGCCCGACCCGCTGGCCGTCGATCCGTACGCGGAGCTGTTCTGCCGCGCCGTCGGCGGCCCCGCGGCGGCCGTCCTCGACGGGGAGGCGCCCGACCATCACCTGAAGACTCCCGACTGGGGCGAGCATTTCGTCGACTTTCAGGGTGCCCGCACCAAGTTTTTCGACGAGTATTTCCGTCGGGCCGCCGACGCGGGTGTGCGGCAGGTGGTCATCCTGGCGGCGGGGCTGGACTCCCGCGCTTACCGCCTGGACTGGCCGGCCGGGACCACGATCTTCGAACTGGATCAGCCGCAGGTGCTTGCCTTCAAACGGCAGGTACTCAGCGATCATGGCGCCCAACCGCGCGCCGAGCGCCGCGAGATCGAGGTCGACCTCCGCGACGACTGGCAGAAAGCGTTGCGCGACAACGGCTTTGATCCCACCAAGCCGTCAGCGTGGATTGCCGAGGGCCTGCTGATCTACCTGCCCGCCGCCGCGCAGGAGCAGCTGTTCACCGGCATCGACAGCCTCGCGGCCGCCGGCAGCCACGTCGCCGTCGAGGACGGAGCGCCATTGGATCCGAACGAGTTCGAGGCCAAACGCGAAGAGGAACGCGCCGCGATGGCCTCGGGCGAGGACGAGCGCCCGTTCTTCCAGTTGGTCTACAACGAGCGGTGCGCGCCGGCAACGGAATGGTTCGGCCAGCGGTGCTGGACCGCGGTCGGCACTCCGCTGGCCGACTACCTCCGCGACAACGGCCGGCCCCTCCCCGCCGCCGACACCGAGGCGGGGTCGATGATCGCCCGTAACACCTTGGTCAGCGCGATCAAGTCATAAGCGGGGCCCGGGCGTCCCCACCGCCCGCCGCCCTACTTGTGCACGGCCTCGCGCACGCTGGTTGCCACCCACTTCCCCGTCCGACTGCGGGTGACGTACTCGCGAACGCGCGGGCTGACCAGCCGTACGACGGCGTAGATCGCGAAGCTGATGGCGCTGATGAAGACGCTGGCCTTGACGTCGGGTCGGAGCAGGCTCAGCACGAGTCCGCCGTCGGCGGCGATCAACGCAAAACCGATCGACAACGCGATGAGCACCGGGGTGCGGGCGGTGAGGCGGGTGGCGGCGGCCGCGGGTGTGATCGCCAGGCTGAGGACCAGCAGCGTGCCGACGATCTGCGCGGCTTCCGTCACGGTCAGCGCGAGCAGGTACACGAACAGGAGCCCGACCAGCCGGGTCGGCACCCCGCGCGCGAGGGCGACGTCGGGATCGACGGAGGCGAACAGCAGGGGCCGGTACAGCAGCGCCATCGTGGCCAGCACGCCGACCGCGACGGCGATGAGCAGGGTGATCTGACCGGGGCCGACGCCGAAGAGTTGCCCGAACAGGATGTTCGTTGCCGCCGTCGCGAACCCCTTGTAGAGCGACAGCAGGTATACCCCGACACCGAGGCCGAAGGCGAGGATCACCCCGATCGCCGAGTTCCGGTCACGGGGACGATTGCCCAGGAGCCCCATCGCGGTCGCCACCACCAGCGACCCGAGCAGCGCGCCCAGGACGGGGTTGTCGGCGACGAGCAAGCCGGCCGCCGCGCCGGTGAACGCCAGCTCGGCGGCGCCGTGCACCGCGAACGCGAGGTCGCGGATGATCACGAACGGACCGATCAGTCCGGCCGTCACGGCCACCAGGGTCGCCGCGATCAACGCGTTCTGGACGAACGCGTCCTGCAGATAGTCCGACAGCGTCACAGGGCAAACACCGAGTCGTCGTGATGGCCGCCGACCTGCACCGCGTCCGACGCGGCGACGATGATGAGCCGCCCGTGGAAACGCAGCACCTCGACGCTGGTCTGGTAGAGCTCCGTCAAGGTGGCGCTGGTGAGCACCTCGTCGGGCGTTCCGATCGCCCAGCGGGTGCCGACGAGGTAGAGCACCCGGTCGACGACGTTCAGGATCGGGTTGATCTCGTGGGTCACGAACACCACAGCGACGTCGGAGTCGCGGCGTTGCCGGTCGAGGGTATTGACGACCTCGGCCTGGTACTTGATGTCCAGCGACAGCAGCGGCTCGTCGCACAGCAGCAGCTTCGGGCTCCCGACCAGCGCCTGGGCGATGCGCAGCCGCTGCTGCTCGCCGCCGGAAAGCCGCCCGATCGGTTCGTCGGCGAATCGCGACGCCCCGACCGCGTCGATCGCCGCCTCGACGCGGCGCCGGCGCGCCGCGCTTGGCAGCCCGACTCCCCAGCGGTGCCCGTCCACCCCGAACCGCACCAGGTCCGTGCCGCGGATCGGCAGGTCGCGGTCGAAGCCCCGGTGTTGCGGGACGTACCCGATGGCGTGGTTGCCGCGCCGCGGCGGTTCGCCGCATACCCGTGCCGACCCCGACGACAGGGCCGTCAGCCCGAGCAGCACCCTGATCAGCGATGTCTTGCCGCAGCCATTCGGCCCGAGCACGGCGACGAACTCCCCGGGCGCCACGGCCAGGTCGACGTTTTGCCAGAGCGGCCGCGAACCGAAGCTCAGGCCGGCGGCGGCCAGCTCGGCCACCGGCGCGGCAGGTCCGGGGCGGTCGGAGGTCGTCACGGGTTCACTGTCCCAGCGCGCCGGCGAGCTCGTTGACCTGCCTCAGCTGCCACGCCTGGAAGCTCGCGTCGGAGGACGGCATCGTTTCGGTCACCCCGACAACCGGTATTCCGGCCTGCCGCGCCAGGCCCTTGAGCGCGTCGGTGGCCGGGCTGGTGACCTGGGCGTCGTACAGCAGGACCTTGATCGCCTTGTCCTTCACGGCGGCGTTCATCGCCGAGTTGTCGGCGGGGCTCGGGTCGTTGCCGTTCTCGATGGCGCGCGCGAACGACTCCGGTGTCGCCACTTTCAGTCCGGCGGCCTCGATGAGGTATCCCGGCACCCGTTCGGTGTACCCGACCGGCGAACCGGCGTGTTTGGCCCTTATGTTCGCGATCGCGTCGGTGATGGGAGACAGGCTGTCGCCGAACGTCTTTGCGCCGGCCGTGAAGGCGGCCGCGTCCGACGGGTCGAGCGCGGCGAGTTGCGCCGCGATCGCCGAACTCACCTGAGGAACCTTCGCGATGTCGTACCAGATGTGGGGGTTGGCGCCGGATCCCGAGATGTGCATGAGGTCGGCCGCGGTGAGAACCGTGCGACTCGGGTTGGGCGATGCAGAAAGCAGCTTGCCCACGAAATCGTCGTAGCCCAAGCCGTTGACGATCACAATCTGCGCCTTGCTCAGCGCGGCGGCCGTCCTCGCGTCTGACTCGTACAGGTGGGGATCGGCGTTCGGGTCGGTGATCACCGAGGTGACGTTGACGTGGTCGCCGCCGATCTGTTTGGTGATGTCGCCCCAGAAGTTCTCCGCGGCCACCACGTCAACCGCACCCGCCCGGGGGCCCTGTGCGGGACGGGAGTTGGAGCCGCAACCGGCGAGCGTCAGGAGGAGGCACGCCGACACCAGCACGACCGCGGTTGCCATCGCGGGACGACGGGCGTGGTGGGTCACACCGAACTCCTGTCCGCGGGCCAAAATGATAATGATTGTCGTTAGCATATGCGGGCCGCACGCCGGTGGACAAAGATGCCAGCTCTGGCGCGACGTTTCTGGCCGGATCGGACATACCGCGCCGCATGCGCGGCGACTAATATTTGTCGTTGTCGGACGCATGATTGCGAGGCGAGATGACAACTACACATGCTGAGCACGTCGGCCATGACCATCGCCACGGCGAGGGGTGTGGGCATGTCGCGGTTCCCCACGGCGACCACGTCGATTACGTGCACGACGGCCACCTTCACCGACAGCACGACGGTCATTACGACGAATGCGAGACGTCCGGCGATCACGCGGTGCACGAGGGCCACGACCACACGCACGGCGAGGGCTGCGGCCATGTGGCCGTGCCGCACGGCGACCACGTGGACTACATCCATGATGGTTGCCGGCACGCGGCTCACTCCGGGCACTACGACGAGCACTGAGCGCCCGCCAAGGCGTTAGCGGCCGATCGATTCCACCGTTGCGCCGCCCCAAAAACTTGCGGCGGGCCGCTCTCGAGTAGAGCCGTGACGCCGCAACCGTAGGCGCGGTCCCCAGACTTTGCGCGCGCATGGAACTTTTGCGGGCTTCCGGCCGACTACTGAGCGACGCCGCCCCTCAGCCTTGGCGGTCGTCGAGCCCACAACAGGTCAAGGAGCCGCCGCATGACCGCGCCGGTGTGGATGGCTTCGCCGCCGGAGGTGCACTCCGCGCTGCTCAGCAGCGGCCCGGGGCCGGGCGGTTTGCTCGCGGCCGCCGCGACGTGGAGTTCGCTGAGCGCGACCTACGCGTCCACCGCGGAGGAACTCAGCGCGCTTCTGGCGGCGGTGCAAGGCGGAGCGTGGGAGGGGCCCACGGCCGAGCAATACGCGGCCGCCCACGCGCCCTATCTGGCCTGGCTGATGCAGGCGAGCGCCGACAGCGCCGCTGTGGCCGCCCAGCATGACACGGCGGCGACCGCGTACTCCGCGGCGCTGGCGGCGATGCCGACCTTGCCGGAATTGGCTGCCAATCACGCGATTCACGCGGTGCTTGTGGCAACAAACTTCTTCGGGATCAATACTATTCCACTCGCGCTCAACGAGGCCGACTATGTCCGGATGTGGATCCAGGCAGCCACCACAATGGCCACGTACCAGGCGGTTTCGGGGACCGCCGTCGCGTCGGCGCCGCGCACCGCGGCGGCACCGCAGATCCTGCACGCGGCCGACGACAACAGCGACGGCACCGACACCGCCGACAGTGGCGACATCATCGACAACGACGGCGGTGACCCCACGCAGCTGAGCTGGTGGGTCAACCGCGTCACCGAAATCACCCAGACGCTGGGCCGGGACCTCGAGGAGTTCCCGGAGAACCCGGCCGAGGCCATCTCGCAGGTCCAGAACGACATCCCGCTGCTGGTCGCCGACGAGTTCACCCACGTGGACGAGGTCTTGCAGACGTTCCCGCAGTTACAGCTGATCGCGCCGCTCGCGCTCGTCCTACCCGCGGCCGGCGCCGGGTTCGGCGGCCCGGCCGGGCTCAGCGGGTTGGCCGGTATCCAGCCCGACGCGACGCCCGCCGTGGCCGCCGCGCCGATACCCCAGGCTACGACCGTGCCCGTCGCCGCCACCTCCCCGGCGGTGACCGTCGCGTCGGCTCCCGGATCGGCCCCCCCTTCCGCGCCGGCCGCCGCCCCGTCGGCGGCGCCGGCCACGGTGCCCGCGGCGGGGGCACCACCACCGCCGCCGGCCGGGCTCGACGGCGCGGGTTACCCCTACCTCGTCGGTCCCGGCGCGGGGTTGGGCTCGTCGCTGAGCGACAGCGCCGGGTACGGCGCGACCAAGAAGGCGCCGGACCGCGCGTCCGCTACGGCGGCGGCGACCGCCGTCGACTCGCGGGCCGCCGCACGGCGGCGCCGCCGCGCGAAGCTGCGCGGCCACGGTGACGAATTCATGGACCTGAACGTCCAGGTCGAACCCGACTGGGCCGGACCGCCGGGGGAGCCGCCGACCGTCGCGTCCGGGCAGGGAGCGGGGACGCTGGGCTTCACCGGCACTGCGACCAAGGAGGCCACCAAGGCGGCGGGAATGGCCACGCTCGCGGGCGACGAGTTCGGCGGCGGACCCACGCTCCCGATGATGCCGCAGACCTGGGACGGGGATCGCGCGTCCAGCTAGGACGGGTTTTGCTAATGGGAATGATTTTCAGTAAGCTCCGCTGCGTAGTGGGCGCCGGAGAAAAAACGCCGTTGACCACGCACGATGCGTTGCCGTCGCGACCGAAGACGGTCCGCGCACACGACCCCGCGCCCCGACACTTAGGTAATGCAATGCTAACTTCAGGCGAGCTTAGGTTAGGGGACACTATGTTCAGGAGCAGCGGCCGTGGAGCGCGGTGAAACCGGCGTGCTGACGTCGCGGCCCCAGAACCTCCGGGTGGACGGCGACGTCGTCAGCCGGTTCGCCACGTGTTGCCGCGCGCTCGGCATCGCCGTCTACGACCGGCAGCGACCGGCCGACCTGGCCGCGGCGCGCTCGGGATTCACCGCGCTGACCCGCATCGCCCATGACCAGTGCGACGCCTGGACCGGCCTCGCCGCGGCCGGCGACCTCTCGGGCCGAGTGCTCGAGGCCGTCTCGCGCACCGCGAAGACGGCGGGCGTGTTGCAGCGCCAGGTGGAACTCGCCCCCGGCGCCCTCGGCTTCCGCTACGACACCGGCCTGTACCTGCAGTTCCGCGCGACCGACCCCGACGACTTCCACCTCGCGTACGCGGCGGCGCTCGCCGGCGCGGGAGAGTTCGCCCGGGCTCACGAGATCGTCGCCGGGCTCACCGACCGCCGACCGGGTTGGCCCGCGGCGCGGTGGGTTGCCGTCGTCATCAACTACCGCGCCGAGCGCTGGTCGGACGTCGTCAAACTGCTGACCCCCATCGTCAACGACCCCGATCTCGACGAGGCCTTCGCGCACGCGGCCAAGGTGACGATGGGCATCGCCTTGGCGCGCCTGGGGATGTTCGCCCCCGCGCTGTCGTACCTCGAGGAGCCCGACGGCCCGGTCGCGGTGGCGGCGGTCGACGGCACGCTGGCCAAAGGGCTCGTGCTGCGCGCGCACGTCGACGAGGAGTCGGCAAGCGAAGTGCTGCAGGACCTGTACGCGGCCCACCCCGAGAACGGGCAGGTCGAACACGCCCTGACCGACACCAGTTTCGGCATCGTCACCACGAGCGCCGACCGCATCGCGGCGCGCACCGACCCGTGGGATCCCGAAACCGAGCCCAGCCCAGGCGATTTCGTCGACCCCGGCGCGCAGGAGCGCAAGCATGTGCTGCTGGCGGAGGCCGAGCGCGAGCTCGACGAATTCATCGGCCTGGATCAGGTCAAAGACCAGGTGGCGCGGCTCAAGAGTGCGGTGGCCATGGAACTGGTGCGCAAGGCGCGCGGGCTGGAAGTGGCGCAGCGGACCCACCACCTGGTGTTCACCGGCCCGCCCGGGACGGGTAAGACCACCATCGCCCGCGTCATCGCCAAAATCTATTGCGGTCTCGGCCTTTTGAAGAAGGAGAACATCCGGGAGGTGCACCGGGCCGACCTGATCGGTCAGCACATCGGCGAGACCGAGGCCAAGACCAACGCGGTCATCGACAGCGCACTGGACGGGGTGCTGTTCCTCGACGAGGCCTACGCGCTGGTGGCCACCGGCGCCAAGAACGACTTCGGGCTGGTGGCCATCGATACCCTGTTGGCCCGCATGGAGAACGACCGCGATCGGCTGGTCGTCATCATCGCCGGGTACCGCGCCGATCTGGACAAGTTCCTCGACACGAACCAAGGTCTGCGCTCGCGGTTCACCCGCAGCATCGACTTCCCGTCGTACAAGCCGGCCGAGCTGATCGAGATCGCGAACTTCATGGCCCACAAGCGCGACAGCGTTTTCGACCGGGCCGCTCTCGAGCACCTCGACGCGTTGTTCACGCACCTGTCCGAAACGTCCAAGCCCGACTTCAACGGCGTCGAACGCCGGGGCCTGGACATCGCCGGCAACGGCCGCTTCGTCCGCAACGTCGTCGAAAAGTCCGAAGAGGAACGCGAATTCCGGCTGGATCACTCCCAGCACGCCGAAACCGGCGAGTTCACCGACGAGGAGCTCATGACGATCACGGACGCGGACGTCAGGAACTCGGTGGAGCCGCTGTTGAACGGCCTCGGCCTGTCGGTGCCGGCATGACCAATCCGGACGTGGACGAGGACCGGCGGTCGTTTTCGTCGCGAACCCCGGTCAACAACAACCCCGACCGGGTGGCCTACCGCCGCGGTTTCGTCACCCGGCATCAGGTCACCGGGTGGCGTTTCGTCATGCGCCGGATCGCCTCCGGCATCGCGCTGCACGACACCCGGATGCTCGTGGATCCGCTGCGCACCCAGTCGCGCGCGGTCGTGATGGGCGTGCTGATCGTGATCACCGGCGTGGCGGGCTGCTTCGTGTTCTCACTCATCCGGCCCAACGGGTCCGTCGGCAACAACCTGGTGCTCGCCGATCGATCCACCGACGCGCTCTACGTGCGGGTCGGCGAGAACCTCCACCCCGTGCTCAACCTGACGTCGGCCCGGCTGATCGTCGGCCGGCCGGCGAACCCCGCCCTGGTGAAAAGCGCTGAGCTGGACCGCTTTCCGCGCGGGAACCTGATCGGCATTCCGGGTGCGCCCGAGCGCATGGTGCAGAACACGGCGCGGGACGCGAATTGGACGGTGTGCGACGGCGTCAGCGGAAGCGGCCGCGGAGCCCACAGCACCGGTGTGACGGTGATCGCCGGTCCGCCCGACAGCCGCGGCAGCCGCGCGGCCGCGCTCGGATCCGGGCAGGCGGTTCTGGTGGACAGCGGCAGCGGCACCTGGCTGCTGTGGGACGGCAAGCGCAGCCAGATCGACCCGGCCGACCACGCGGTCACCACTGCGCTGGGATGGGGCACCGACGTGCCCACCCCGCGGCCCATCGCACCGGGGCTGTTCAACGCGATACCCGAGAGTCCGCCGCTGGCGGCGCCCGGCATCCCGAATGCCGGTGCCCCGGCCAACTATTCGGTGCCGGCACCGATCGGGGCGGTGGTCGCGTCCTACGGCCTGGACCAGAACCCGTCGGCCGCCGTGCGCTACTACGCCGTGTTGCCGGACGGCCTGCAACCGATCTCTCCCGTGCTCGCCGCGATCCTGCGCAACACCAACTCCTACGGCCTCGACCAACCGCCGCGGCTCAGCGCCGACGCGGTGGCCAAGCTGCCGGTGTCACGGATGCTGGACACCGCGCGGTTCCCCGACCGCCAGATCACGCTGGTCGACGCGGCCAAGAACCCGCTCACCTGCGCATCGTGGAGCAAGCCGGCCGGTGCCGCCACGAGTTCGCTGACCCTGCTGTCCGGGTCGGCCTTGCCGGTGCCCGACTCGATACACACGGTCGACCTGGTCGGCGGGGGCGCCCCGGGAACCGCGACCCGCGTGGCCCTGCCGCCGGGCACCGGTTACTTCGCCCAAACCGTCAGCGGCGGCCCGTCCTCGCCGGGCGTCGGCTCACTGTTCTGGGTGTCCGACACCGGCGTGCGCTACGGCATCGACACCGAGGGCGAGAGCGGCCGCGGCAAAACCGTTGAGGCGCTTGGCCTGAACGGCACGCCGGTCGGCATTCCGTGGTCGATGCTGTCACTGTTTGCGACCGGTCCGACGCTGTCGCGAGCCGACGCGCTGCTCGCACACGACGGACTTGCCCCGGACACCAGGCCCGGCCGGCCGGTGTCCGTCGATGGAGGGACCCGATGAGTCGCCTGATCTTCGAAGCGCGACGGCGCGTCGCGCCGCCCGGCACCCGCAAGGGCGCCATCACGATCGAGGCCCCGCCCGAGTTGCCGCGGGTGATCCCGCCGTCACTGCTGCGGCGCGCGCTTCCGGTCGTGATCGTCATGCTGATCGTCGGCATGGTCGTCGCCCTGTTCGCCACGGGGATGCGGGTCATCTCGCCGCAGACCCTGTTCTTCCCGTTCGTCCTGTTGCTGGCCGCCACCGCGCTCTACCGCGGCACCGGCAACAAGATGCGCACCGAGGAGGTCGACGCCGAGCGGGCCGACTACCTGCGCTACCTGTCAGTGATCCGGGACAACATCCGTACGCAGGCCGCCCAGCAGCGCGCCGCCGCGCAGTGGTCTCATCCCGACCCCAGGGAATTGGCCGCCGTGCCCGGGTCGCGCCGTCAGTGGGAGCGCGACCCGCACGACGCGGACTTCCTGGTGCTGCGGGCCGGCCGTGACGAGGCGGCCCTCGACACCGCGCTGCGGGTCAAGGACACCGCTGACGAGATCGACCTGGAGCCGGTGTGCCACAGCGCATTACGCAGCCTGCTCGACACCCATCGCACCGTGCGCGACGTGCCGGTCGGGATCGACCTGTCGAAGGTCGCGCGGATCACGGTCACCGGTGACGCCGACGAGGTGCGCGCGGCGTTGCGCGCCTGGATCGGCCAGGCCGTGACGTGGCACGATCCGACGGTGCTCGGCGTGGCCCTGGCCACGGGCGATCTGGAGCGCCCGGACTGGTCCTGGCTGAAGTGGTTGCCGCACGTCGACATTCCCGGCGAGCTCGACGGCGTGGGCCCGGCCCGCCTGCTGTCCAACGACCCGGACGAATTGGCGACCCTGCTGGGGCCGGCGCTGGTCGACCGTCCCGCATTCACCGGCGAGAAGGCCGACACCCTGCGGCATCTGCTGATCGTGGTGGACGACCCGGACTACGACCTCGACGCCTCGGCACTGGCGGTGGGACGGGCGGGTGTCACCGTGGTGTACCGGTCGGCCACGGAACCGCACCGCGAGCAGTACTCGGATCCGGAACGGCCGATCCTTCGAGTCGCGCGGGGCGCGATCGAGCGCTGGCAGACCGGTGGTTGGCAACCCTACGTCGCCCACGCCGACTTACTCGGCGTCGACGACGCGGGGCACCTGGCCCGGCAACTGTCGCGGTGGGACTCCAACCCCACGCACACCGGGCTGCGCTCGGCGGCCACGCGCGGCGCGAGTTTCACCACGCTGCTGGGCATTCCGGACGCGTCACAGCTGGACGTGCCGACCCTGTGGGCGCCGCGGCGCCGCGACGAGGAACTGCGCGTTCCCATCGGCGTGACCGCGACCGGGGAGCCGCTGTTCTTCGACCTCAAGGACGAGGCGGAGGGCGGAATGGGCCCGCACGGCCTGATGATCGGCATGACCGGCTCCGGGAAGTCGCAGACGCTGATGTCGATCCTGTTGTCGTTGTTGACGACTCACCCGGCCGACCGGCTGATCGTCATCTACGCCGACTTCAAGGGCGAGGCCGGCGCCGACAGCTTCCGGAACTTCCCGCAGGTCGTCGCGGTGATCTCGAACATGGCGGAGAAGAAGTCGCTGGCCGACCGGTTCGCCGACACCCTGCGCGGCGAGGTGGCCCGCCGGGAGGCGCTGCTGCGCGAGGCCGGCCGCCGCGTGCAGGGCAGCGCGTTCAACTCGGTCGTCGAGTACGAGAACGCCTGCCAATCCGGGGCCCCCGGCACCGCCGACCTGCCGCCGATCCCCACGCTGTTCGTTGTCGCCGACGAGTTCACCCTGATGCTCGCCGACTATCCCGAGTACGCGGAGCTTTTCGACTACGTGGCACGCAAGGGCCGGTCGTTCCGCATCCACATCCTGTTCGCGTCCCAGACGCTGGACGTGGGCAAGATCAAGGACATCGACAAGAACACCTCGTACCGCATCGGGCTGAAAGTGGCCAGCCCCAGCGTGTCCCGCCAGATCATCGGCGTGGAGGATGCCTACCACATCGAGTCCGGCAAGGAGCACAAGGGCGAAGGATTTCTGGTGCCCGCCCCCGGCGCCGCGCCGGTCAAATTCCGCAGCACCTACGTCGACGGAATCTACGAGCCGCCGACGAAGGCCAAGTCGGTTGTGCTGCAGTCGGTTCCGGAGCCGAAGTTGTTCACGGCGGGCCGGGTGGAGCCGGATCAGGCGACGGTGATAGTCAGCGGCGAGGAGGAAGACACGGCCGGGCCGCCGCGCAAGCTGATCGCGACCATCGGCGAGCAGCTGGCCCGCTTCGGGCCGCGGGCGCCGCAGCTGTGGCTGCCGCCGCTCGACGAGCCGATCCCGCTGACCGCGGCCCTGGCCCGGTCGGGTGTGCCACAACGCCAATGGCGCTGGCCGCTCGGCGAGATCGACAAGCCGTTCGAGATGCGCCGCGACCCGCTGGTGTTCGACGCCACGTCGTCGGCCGGGAACATGGTCATCCACGGCGGGCCGAAGTCCGGGAAATCGACTGCGCTGCAAACGTTCATCCTGTCGGCGGCGAGCCTGCACTCGCCGCGCGAGGTCACGTTCTACTGCCTGGACTACGGCGGCGGAAAGCTGCGCGCGCTCTCCGACCTGGCGCACGTGGGCAGCGTCGCATCGGCGCTGGAACCCGAACGGATCCGCCGCACGTTCGGCGAGATCGAACAGCTGCTGCTGTCCCGGCAGAAGCGGGGGATGTTCCGGGACAAGCACGGCGCGGCGCCCGACGATGGCTTGGGTGAGGTGTTCCTGGTCATCGACAACCTCTATGCGTTCGGGCGGGACAACTCCGACCAGTTCAACACCCGTAATCCGTTGCTGGGCCGGGTGAGTGAGCTCGTCAACATCGGCCTGGCGTACGGCATTCATGTCGTCATCACCACCCCGAGCTGGCTGGAGGTGCCGCTGGCGATGCGCGACGGGCTGGGGCTGCGGCTCGAGCTGAGGCTGCACGACGCGCGCGACAGCAACGTGCGAGTGGTCGGCGCCTTGCGCCGGCCCGCGGAAGCGGTACCGGCCGACCAGCCGGGCCGGGGGCTCACGATGGCGGCGGAGCACTTCCTGTTCGCGGCCCCCGACCTCGAACAGATCGGCGCGATCAACGCCCGCCATCCCGGGGTGGCGGCGCCGCGGGTGCGGCTGCTTCCCACCAACCTGGCCCCCGCGGCGGTCCAGCCGCTCTACCGGGGTCCCGAGCGCGTGGTCGTCGGCCAGCGGGAAGAGGATCTCGCGCCGGTTGTCCTCGACTTCGCGGACAACCCGCTGTTGATGGTGTTCGGCGACAGCAAGTCCGGCAAGACGACGCTGCTGCGCCACCTCATCCGGGCCGTCCGCGAGAACTCGACGCCGGACCAGGTGGCCTTCACGGTGCTGGATCGGCGGCTGCACCTCGTCGACGAACCGCTATTCGCCGACAACGAGTACACCGCCAACATCGACCGGATCATCCCGGCGATGCTGGGGCTGGCCAACCTCATCGAGTCCCGGCGACCGCCGGCCGGCTTGTCGGCGGCCGACCTGTCGCGCTGGACGTACGAGGGCCACACCCACTACCTGATCATCGACGATGTGGACCAGATACCGGATTCCGCGGCGATGAGCGGTCCATACGCCGGGCAGCGGCCGTGGACCCCGCTGCTCGGGCTGCTCTCCCAGGCGGCCGATCTGGGCCTGCGGGTGATCGTCACGGCGCGGGCCACCGGGTCCGGGCACGCGCTGATGACCAGCCCCCTGCTGCGCCGCTTCAACGACCTGCAGGCGACCACGTTGATGCTCGCGGGCAATCCCCAAGACAGCGGCAAGATCCGGGGCCAGCGCTTCGCCCGCCTGCCCGCGGGCCGCGGAATCCTGTTGGGCGACAGCGAGACCCCGACGTACGTGCAGTTGGTCAACCCGCTGGTCGGCGCGCCCGTCGCCGGTGGCCCGAACGGCGAACTCGCGCATTGATGGTCGACGAGAAACGGAAGAGAGGGGAGTTGTCATGACGTTGCGGGTGGTTCCCGAGGGTCTGGCCGCGGCCAGCGCGGCGGTCGAGGCGCTGACGGCGCGGTTGGCGGCGGCGCATGCCGCCGCGGCACCCGCGATCACCGCGGTGGTGCCGCCGGCGGCCGACCCCGTGTCGCTGCAGACGGCGGCCGGATTCAGCGCCCAGGGCCAGGAGCACGCCGCCGTGGCGGCGCAAGGAGTCGAGGAGCTGGGCCGCGCCGGCGTGGGCGTCGCCGATGCGGGCGCAAGTTACCTCGCGGGGGACGCCGCGGCGGCCGCGACGTGGGGCGCGGACGTCTGACCCATGAGTGCGCCCATCTGGATGGCTTCGCCGCCCGAAGTGCATTCGGCGTTGCTGAGCACCGGTCCGGGACCGGGGTCGCTGCTGGCGGCCGCCGGGTCCTGGACCTCGCTCAGCGCTGAATACACCTCGGCGGCAGCCGAACTGGGTGGGATGCTCGCCTCGGTACAGGCAGGCGCGTGGGAGGGGCCGACCGCGGAGCGGTACGTCGCGGCGCACGCGCCGTACCTGGCGTGGCTGCAGCAGGCCGGTGCCGACAGCGCCGGCGTCGCCGCGCAGCACGAGGTCGCGGCGACGGCGTACACCGCCGCGCTGGCGGTGATGCCCACCGTCGCGGAACTCGTCGCGAACCACGTCATCCACGGGGTCCTGCTGGCGACGAACTTCTTCGGGATCAACACGATTCCTATCGCGCTCAACGAGGCCGACTACGCGCGGATGTGGGTCCAGGCCGCGACCGCGATGAGTGCCTACCAGGCCGCGTCGGGTGCGGCCCTGGCGTCGGCCCCGCGAACCGGTCCCGCGCCGAGCGTGGTGAAGCCCGGTCAGGCCGCCTCGTCCGGCCCCTCGCTAGACCCTGCGGGTCTGTTGTCCGGGTATCAGAACTTGATGAGCCAGTTCACGCAACTGCTGCAGAATCCGGTGGGAACGCTGCAGCAGATCATCGCCGCCTTCTCCGCCAATCCCGTTGCGGCGCTGATCGCCTACGGTCCGCTGCTTTTGTTCACCGCCTACGAGGTCATCTCGCCCATCGCCACCTACGGGCCCATGCTCGCCGCGTTGCCGCTGAGCCTGAGCCTGGCTCTGGGCGCGCTGACGCTGCTGGCCGCCGGACCGATCGCGCCGGTCGCGGTGGGGGCCGCCGCGGCAACGCCGGTGTCGCTCGCGTCCACCGGTTCACCGGCGTGGCCGGTGGCCGGCCTGGCGCCGTCGATCCCGAGCCCCGCAGCGGCCCCGGTGACCGCGAACGCGCCCGCCGCCGGCCCGCCCGCCGCGTCCGCCCCGGCGGTCACCACCGCGGGCTTCGCCTACGCCGTGGCCGCCGGTGCGGGTCCGGAATCCGATCCGGGGCCGACGCTGATCGGACGAGGGGGGGCCAAGGCGCCGGCGGCGACCATTCCCGCCGCGGCCGCAGCGGTTCGACGTCCGGCCGAAGCGAGGGCGCGCCGGCGACGGCGGGCCGCCATGCGCGAGTACGGCGACGAATTCGTCGACATGGACTCCGACATCGGTGTCACACCGGAGTACGGCCGGCGCGAGGGGCTCGTCGGCGCGGTTGCCTCCGGCAACGGGGCCGGGGCGCTCGGGTTCGCCGGGACCGCCCGAAAGACGACCGGCTTCCAGGTCACCGGGTTGACCACGGTGGGCGCCGACGAACTCGCCGGCGGCGCACGGCTGCCCATGATGCCGGGCACCTGGGAACACCCGGGTGCGGGGGAAGGGCGGCAGGAAGGGGGAGACAGCGAGCACGATGCGAGCCGGTAACCGAAACATCAAGGGATCGACCAGAAGGGAACCGTTATGAGTTTGTTGGACGCGCACATTCCGCAATTGGTGGCGTCGCAGTCGGCGTTCGGCGCCAAGGCTGGGGTGATGCGCAGCACGATCAGCCAGGCCGAGCAGGAGGCGCTCTCGGCGCAGTCGTTCCACCAGGGTGAGGCCTCGGCGGCGTTCCAGGCCGCGCATGCCCGGTTCGTGGAGGCGGCGGCGCGGATCAACACGCTGCTCGACATCGCCCAGGCCAACCTCGGGGATGCCGCGGGCACGTATGTGGCCGCCGACGCGGCGGCGGCATCGGGCTACACCGGTTTCTGAGCTGGCCACCAGGAGAGAAAGGGCTTTGTGATGTCACAGATCATGTACAACTACCCGGCGATGCTCGGGCACGCCGGGGACATGTCGGGATATGCCGGCACATTGCAGGGGCTCGGCGCCGACATCGCCACCGAGCAGCAGGCGTTGTCCAACGCGTGGCAGGGCGACACGGGGATCACGTACCAGGCGTGGCAGGCGCAGTGGAACGAGGCGATGGATTCCTTGGTGCGGTCCTATCAGGCGATGGCCGCCACCCACGAGTCCAACACCTTGGCCATGTACGCCCGCGACACCGCCGAAGCCGCCAAGTGGGGCGGCTGACCACCTCGTCATGACCAGGGAGCCGAACGCCGTCGAGCTGACGGTCGATCAAGCGTGGTACATCGCGGAAACCATTGGGGCGGGCAACTTTCCCTGGGTTCTCGCGATCACCACGCCGTACCGTGACGCCGCGCACCGCGCCGCGTTCCTCGAGCGTCAGCGCACCGAGCTCGTCGGCATGGGCCTGGTGTCCGAGGGTGGCGTCGTACACCCGGCAGTCGCGGGCTGGATCAAGGCGGTGTGCTTCCCGGATCGCTGGCTGGACCTGCGTTACGTGGGAAGCGTCGCGGCCACCGGCACCGGGGAGCTGCTGCGGGGGGTGGTCGCGCAGCGTCCCGGGGTCACGGGCAAGACGATCGTCGCGCTGCGCAGCGCGCAACTGATCACCTTCACCGCCATGGACATCGACGACCCGCGAGCGTTGGCTCCGGTTCTCGGCGTCGGGCTGGCGCAGCGGTCGCCGGCGTGTTTCGACGAGTTCAGCCTGCCGATGCGTGTCGGGGCGCGCGCCGACGAGCGCCTGCGGGCCGGCGCCCCGCTGACCGAAGTCCTTGACTACCTTGGCGTTCCGAGGTCGGCGCGCCCCGTCGTCGAATCGGTCTTCACCGGGCCGCGGAGCTATGTCGAGGTCGTCGCCGGCTGTCGCCGCGACGGCCGGCACGCCACCACGGAGGTCGGCATGAGCATCGTCGACACGACCGCCGGGCGCGTGCTGGTCAGTCCGTCTCGCGCGTTCGACGGCGAGTGGGTGTCGACCTTCAGCCCGGGGACGCCCTTCGCCGTCGCCGCGGCGATCGAACAACTGACCGCGTTTTTGCCCGACGAGCGATGGTTCCCCGGCCAACGGCTCTCCCGCGATTTCTCACCTCAACACGCCTGAACGCACCAAGACAGAAAGAGATCACGATGTTTCACCCATGGCCTCAGCTTGTTTCGAGGGTCCGATGACGGCCGGCACCGTCATGCCGATCGTCCGCGTCGCCATCCTCGCGGACAGCAGGCTGACTGAGATCGCGTTGCCCACGGAACTGCCGCTGCGCGAAATCCTGCCGTCGGTGAAGCACCTGGTGGCCCCTCCCGGCTCGAACGGCGATTCGGCGCCCGACGCCGGGGCCACCCAGCTGAGCCTCGCCCCCATCGGCGGGGCGCCGTTCAGCCTCGACGCGAGCCTCGACACCGTGGGAGTGGTCGACGGTGACCTGCTGGCGCTGCAACCGGTGCCGGTCGGCCCGGCCGCGCCCGGCATCGTCGAGGACATCGCCGACGCCGCCATGATCTTCTCCACCTCGCGCCTGCGGCCCTGGGACACAAGGCATATCCAGCGGGGAGCGCTGGCGGCGGCCATCGCCGTGGCCCTTCTGACGACGGGCGCCGGGGCCGCCTACCGGGCCGCCACCGGCGCGCCCGCCGGACTGGTCGCGGTCGCCGTGGTCGCGGCGCTCACCGCGGCGGCCGGCGCGCTGTTGACCGCGCGCTCTCCCCGCGCGGGGGCCGCGTTGTCCGTCGCGGCGCTGGTCCCGATCGCCGCCGCACTCCTGCTGGCCGTCCCCGGGAAGTTCGGCGCGGCGCAGGTGATGCTCGCCGCGGCGGGCGTCACCGCGTGGTCGCTGATCGCGCTCATGATTCCCGGCCGGGAGGGGGAGCGCGTCGTCGGCGTCTTCACCACGACCGCGGTGGTCGGGGCAGCGGTAGCGCTGGCCGCCGGCGCCGAAATGCTTTGGCGCCTTTCGTTGTTGAGCATCGGCTGCGGGTTGATCGTCGCGGCGCTGCTGGTCACCGTCGAGGCGGCCCACCTTTCCGCGCTGTGGGCACGCTTCCCGTTGCCGGTCATCCCGGCGCCCGGTGACCCCACCCCAAGCGCACCGTCCTTGCGCGTGCTCGAGGACCTGCCGCGGCGCGTGCGCGTCGGTGACGCACACCAGAACGGGTTCGTCGCCGCCGCGGTCTTGCTCAGTGCGCTGGGATCGGTGGCGATCGCGTTGCGTCCCGACACGGTGAGCATTGCGGGCTGGTACGTGGTGGCGGCGACGGCGGCCGCCTCCGTGCTGCGGGCCCGGGTGTGGGATTCGGCCGCATGCAAGGCCTGGCTCCTGGCCCAGCCGTTCCTCGTCGCGGGCGCCCTGTCCGTCGTCTACCTGGCCTCCCGGCACTACGGCGCCGCCCTGGGCACCGTGCTGGTGCTCGTGGCACTCGCGCTGGTGTGGGTAGTGGTCGCCCTGAACCCCGGCATCGCGTCGCCCGACAGCTACTCGCTGCCGCTGCGCCGGCTGGTGGGCTTCCTGGCGGCCGGACTCGATGCGTCGCTCATCCCCGTCATGGCGTATCTCGTCGGTCTCTTCACCTGGATACTGAATCGATGATTCGATCGGGATTAGCCTGCGCCGCAACGGCATTCGTCGCGGTGGCGTGGGCCTGTCCGGCGGCGGCGATGGGTCCACCGACGGTCGATCCCGGCGTGCCGCCGCCGAGCGGCGCGCCCGGACCGGGCCAGCCGATGGAGCAACGCGGCCCGTGCAGCGTGTCCGGTGTCGTCCCGGGGAGCGACCCGACCGTGGTCACACCGAGTCAGGCGGCGCTGAATCTTCCGGAAGCGTGGCGATCCACGCGTGGCGAAGGCCAACTGGTGGCGGTCATCGACACCGGCGTGCGCCCGGGCCCGCGCCTGCCCAACGTCGAACCCGGCGGCGACTTCGTGGAGACGAGCGACGGCCTGACCGACTGCGACGGGCACGGCACACTCGTGGCGGGCATCATCGCCGGCCAGCCGGCCCCGGCGGGCGAAGACGGCTTCTCGGGCGTGGCGCCCGCCGCGCGGGTGCTCTCGATCCGGGCGACGTCGGCGAAATTCTCGCCGCGCACGCCGGGAGACGACCCGCTGCTCGCACGGGCGGCGTCGGACGTCGCGACGCTGGCCCGGGCGGTGGTGCGCGCGGCCGACCTCGGTGCCCGGGTGATCAACATCTCGGCCGTCACCTGCCTTCCCGCGGACCGCGGTGTCGACCAGGCCGCGCTGGGCGCGGCGATCCGGTATGCGGCCGTGGACAAGGACGCGGTGATCGTGGCGGCCGCGGGCAACACCGGGTCGACGGGATCGCTCGGCGGCGGCACGTCGTGTGAGTCCAATCCGCTGACCGACCTGGGCCGCCAGGACGATCCGCGGAACTGGGCGGGCGTCACGTCGGTTTCGATCCCCTCGTGCTGGCAGCCGTACGTGCTCTCGGCCGCGTCGCTGACCCCCGACGGTCAGCCGTCGAAGTTCACCATGGCGGGCCCGTGGGTCGGCATCTCCGCGCCGGGCGAGAACATCGTCTCGGTGAGCAACGGAGACGGCGGCGGTCTGGCTGACGGCCTGCCCGACGACCACCAGCGACAGGTCCCGCTCAGCGGCACCAGCTACGCGGCCGGTTACGTGTCGGGTGTCGCGGCGCTGGTCCGTAGCAAGTATCCGAATCTGCCCGCCGCTCAGGTGATCCGACGCATCACCGCCACGGCCCACAAGGGCGCTCGGGCGCCGTCCAACGTCGTCGGCTCCGGCAGCGTGGACCCGGTGGCGGCGCTCACCTGGCAGCTGCCCGCCGGCAACGCGCCGGATGCGCCGGCCGCCAGGCCGGTAGCCGCGCCGAAGGCGCCGGCTCCCCAGGACACCAGACCCAGAACGTTCGCGCTGGTGGGGACAGCCGCGCTGGCCGTGGTCGTGGCCGCCTGCGCCGCAACCGCCGCGATCGCCCGTAGGAAGGAAACCACGCCGTGAGCCGGTCCCGTTCGATACCGACGCCCGGGACCGCCCGGATCACCCTGGCCCTCCTCGCCGTCGTGCCCGCGGTCCTGGCCTACCCCTGGCGAACGACGCGCGAACAGTGGCTGCTCGGCATCGCCGTCGCCGTGGCGGTGCTGCTGTTCGGTTGGTGGCGTGGCCTGCACTTCACCACGATCCTGGGCCGCCGCCTGGCGATCACAAGGCGCAAGTCCGGATTGGTCCCGGAAGCTGTGCCCGCCACGATGACCACGGCGCTGCTACGCCTGGGACCGTCCGCCGACGACGCCGCCGTGCTGCCCCTGCCGCTCATCGCCGGGTACCTCGACCGGTACGGCATCCGCGCCGACAAGATCCGGATCACCAACCGCGACAACGCCTCCGACGCCGCGGGCCGCGAAACGTGGATCGCGCTGACCGTGTCGGCAGTCGACAACCTCGCGGCGCTGCGTGCGCGTTCGCCACGGATTCCCCTGCAGGAGACGGCCCAGGTGGTCGCCCGCCGACTGGCCGACCAGTTGCGCGAGGCCGGCTGGGAGGCCACCGCGGTCGGGGCCGACGACATCCCGCGCCTGCTGCCGCCGAGCGCGCGCGAGACCTGGCGCGGGGTGCAGCGCGGCGCGGCGGATTACATTGCGGCGTACCAGGTTTCGGTCAGCGAGGGCCTGGCCGGCGCGCTGGATGCGATCCGTGCTCACCCGGCACGTGAGACCGTGACGGCGCTCGAGATCGCCGGCGACCCTTCCCGCCCCACCGTCGCGGCGGCGTGCGCCTTCGGCACCGAGACGCGACCGGCGGCCTCGGCCCCGCTGCCCGGCCTCATCCCGCAACGCGGCAATCATCGCCCGGCCCTGGCGGCGTTGGACCTGGCCTCCACCCGGCGACTCGACGGGCACACCGACGTGCCCGCCGGCATGCTGGCGGGCCTGGACTGGCCGATGCCAGCCGGCGGCGCGCACCGGGCCGCCGTCTAGAACATGACCGACCGCAGGAACGCCGTCATCCGGCGCAGGTAGTCGAGCTGGCTCACGTGCATCACGTGGCTGCCCGGAAACCAGTGCAGCGCACAGTGATCCCAGTGCTCCCAGAGGCTGACGGCGTGCTTGGGCGGCGCCATCCGGTCGCCCAGTCCCGTGATGATCATGCGCCGGTCCTTGGGTATGAGCGGTTGATAGTTCAGCGGGCAGTGGTAGGACAGCCCGGCCCGCACCTCGTCGCGGCCAATGTCCGCCAGCCGCAGCCCCAGGGCGACCAGCCTGTTGGCCGGGAACCACTCGTCGAACATCTCGGCCGGCGTGACCACCGGGCAGTTGGGGATGACGGCCTCGAGCCGATCGTCGACCGAGGCCACCAGCGCCGCGGTGTAACCGCCGAGCGAGATGCCGGTGAGCGCGACGCGCTCGACGCCGGTGCGGCGCAAATGGTCGACGATGGACCGGAAGTCGTGCACCGCCTGCGCCACCGCCTCGGCGAAGCCGCTCAGCCCGCCGGCGAAGTAGCCGAAACCGCTGAAGGGCGAGAGCCTTTCGGCCCGCTTGCCGTGAAAGGGCAACGTGTACATCAGCACGTCGTAGCCGGACCGGTAGTACCAGGGCAGCGAAAAGAACCGCCCGTTGGCCAGATACGACGAGCCCATGAAGCCGTGGATGACGCACAGCGTCGGCCGCGGGCCGTCGTCGTGGCGCCAGTGCTGGGCGCGCACGATCTTGTTGTTGCGCAAGGCTTCCCAACGGTCACGCATGGCCGGGTTGACGGGACGGTAGCTGCTGGCGAACGAGATGTCGTCGACGGTGCCGCGGGCCAGCCATCGCGCCCTCCGGCCGGCCGGCCGCGACGAGACCCTGGGCGGCTCGGTGGGCGCGGGGAACGACGTCGCCGGATCCCGCTGCGCCGCCAGCTCCGCGTAGAAGCTCAGGTTCGCTCGCTCGGCGCCCGCATCGCGCAGGTTGGCGGCGACCACCGCCGGTGTCACCGTGGTGGCGAGCACCGATGCCACCCAGGTGCGCAGGGCCAGGTCGCCGACGGCTGACGCCTCGAGCACCGCCCGCTGCCGCGGAGACAACACCGAGAGCGGGGGCAGTCCCGCGGCGCCGGCCGGTACGTCGTCCCCGGCGACATCAGGCAGGGGCAGGGGCGGATCGATCGGGTCGGTCTGGTGCGCCACGACCGCCGATGGTATCCCGTTCGGGCCGTACCGCCGGCGCTTTTGGACCCGGAACGGCAGCGCCGGGGCGCCATGCGGTAATACGGTTTGTCTATCGCCGCGCGATCAGGAGGACCGACATGTGGGACCCCGATGTCTACCTGGCCTTCGCGGACCATCGCGGGCGCCCGTTCTACGACCTGTTGTCGCGGGTCGGGGCCGAACGCGCACGCCGGGTCGTCGACCTCGGCTGCGGGCCGGGCCACCTGACGAGGTACCTGGCGCGGCGCTGGCCGGACGCGGCGATCGAGGCGGTGGACAGTTCGCCCGAGATGGTGGCCGCCGCCAAGGAGCGCGGCATCGACGCGGTCCAGGGCGACCTGCGGGACTGGAAGCCCCGGCCCGACACCGACGTGGTGGTCAGCAACGCCGCCCTGCACTGGGTGCCCGAACACTCCGACCTGCTGGTGCGGTGGGCGGGCGAGCTGGCGCCCGGATCCTGGGTGGGCGTCCAGATGCCGGGCAACTTCGAGTCGCCGTCCTACGCCGCGGTGCGGGCGCTGGCCAGGCGCGAGCCCTACGCGAAACTGTTGCGGGACGTGCCATTTCGCGTGGGCGCGGTGGTCCAGCCGCCGCAGCACTACGCCAACCTGCTGCTCGACGCCGGCTGCAAGGTCGACGTGTGGGAGACCACCTACCTGCACCAGCTGACCGGACAGCACCCGGTGCTGGACTGGATCACCGGCACCGCGCTGGTCCCGGTGCGCGACCGGCTCGACGAACAGGGTTGGGAACAGTTCCGCCAGGAGCTCATCCCGCTGCTCGACGACGCCTACCCGGCGCGCGCCGACGGGACCACGATCTTCCCGTTCCGCCGGGTCTTCATCGTCGCCGTCGTGGGCGCCGGGCGCGGCTGACGCGGTTGATGCGGCGACCCGCAGCGCCCGGCTACGCCGCGCTTGCGATCGCCGCTACTCCTCGATGCCCCGCTCCGCGGCGATCGCCGACCGGGAGCTCACGGTCCCGGAGTGGATCCGCAGGTACGTCTCGGTGTAGCGGACCGAGATGCGCGTTCCGGCGAACTCCGACGGGATGACGTCGCCGGTGCGCTCGCGCCAATCATGCAGGCGCACCGCAAGATCCGCGGCGATCGCGTCGGCGGCCGGGTCGTCGCCGGCCAGCAGGTTGGAGCTTTCGGCGGGGTCGCTGCGCAAGTCGTAGAGCTCTCGTTCGGGGCGCGGGCCGGTGACGAACGGCGCGATCGCCCGGCCCGACGGGCTCTCCTCGATGTCCAGCGGCAGGTCGAGCAGTGGCCGTCGCGCGTAGTTCTCGATGTAGCTGTAGTCCTTCGTGCGGATCGCGCGGATCGGGTCGAACGAGTCGTGATACGTCTTCTCCGCGTACACGTGGTCCCTGACGGGATCGGCGTCCGGCGCCAGCAGCGCCGCGGCGTGCGACACCCCGTCGAGGTCGGGCGGCACGACCCGGCCGAGCAGTTCGAGCAGCGTCGGCACGAGGTCGACGCCGCTGAACAACTCGTCGTACACGCGGGGCGGCACCCCGCGGCGAGCGGGCGGGCGGATGATCATGCTGATTCCGGTGCCGGCCTCGTACAGCGTGGATTTCGCGCGGGGGAACGCGGCGCCGTGGTCGGTGAAGAACACCACCCAGGTGCTCTCGTCGAGCCCCGTCTGTGCCAGCGTGTCGAGCAGGCGGCCGGTCGCGGCGTCGGCCGCGGCGATGGCCCCGTAGAAGTCGGCCACGTCGCCGCGCACCTCGGAGCTGTCGGGCAGCGGATCGGGAACCTCGACGCGCGCGGCGTCGGCCGGCTCGTAGCGGTCGTGGGGGTAGGGCCGGTGCGTCTCGAAGAAGCCGGCGGTCAGCAGGAAGGGTTGCCCCGCAAGGTCTTCGGCGCTGTCCGTCAACCACTCCTGCGCCCGCTCCACCACGTGGTCGCAGTACGAGTTGGACACGTCGAACTCGTCGAAGCCCAGCCGCTTGGGGTAGGACGTCTCGTGTTGCATCCCGAAAAGCGCGGAGTACCAACCCCCGTCGGACAGCAGCTGGGGCAGGGTGCGCACCCCGCTGCGGTATTCCCAGCCGTGGTGGGCCAGGCCGAGCAGCCCGTTGGTGTGCGGGTAGCGGCCGGTGAACAGCGATCCGCGCGACGGCGAGCACAGCGGCGCGGTCGCGTGCGCGCGGGTGAACAGGATGCCCTCGGACGCCAGGCGGTCCAGTCGCGGGCTGGACACGTCGGCGTGGCCGTAGGCGCCGAGGTATCGCCCGAGATCGTGCCAGTGCACGATCAGCACGTTGTCTTTCGCGCCGCCGTCGTTCGTCATGCCCTCACCTCGACCGGCGACGATACCGCAGGCCCCCGGTTTCACCGTGCGGTCGGCGGCGCCCACCGGTCGACGCAGACGAACTCCGACAGCGGTCGCGCGGAGGCCCAGCCGTCGAGCTCGAGCGCCGGTCGGTCGGGGAACTCCGGCACCGGTCCCAGGCAGAGGATGGCCACCGGCTCGGCGCCGGTTGGCATCGCCAGCAGCTCGGCCAGCCGTAGCGGGTCGAACAGGGACACCCAGCCCATGCCCAGCCCCTCGGCACGCGCCGCGAGCCACAGGTTCTGGATCGCGCACGACACCGACGCCAGGTCCATCTGCGGCAGCGTGCGCCGGCCGAACACGTGGCGCTCGCGGTCGTCGCGCAGCGCCACCACCAGCAGCTCGGCGCAGTCGAGGATGCCCTCGACCTTCAGCGCCAGGAACTCCTCGCCCCGCTCACCCAGCGCGGCGGCGGTGAGCGGCCGCTCGGAGTCGACCAGCGCGTGGATGCGTCGCCGCAGCGCGTCGTCGGTGATCCGGATGAAGCGCCACGGCTGCATCAGCCCGACGCTGGGCGCCGCGTGCGCGGCCTGCAGCAGGCGGGCCAGCACGTCCTCGCCGACCCGGCCGTTCGGGTCGAACCGGCGCATGTCGCGCCGCTCGGCGATCGCCCGGTACACGGCCCGCCGCTCCTGCGGGCTGAACGCCTCGCCGGTCACGGGCTATAGGTCACGCCGACCGCGCGGAAGACGTATTCCGGCGGCATGTCGAAGGTCAGCGAACGCCGGGGCAGGGCCTCGAGGATGTCGTCGGGGATGGCGGCCTTGTAGTGCAGCGACAGCTCACCGGTGAATTTCGGGTCGACCTGGGAGACGTCGACGTCCACTTGCAATCCGGTTGAGGAAATTTCCACCCGCGCCGCACCGGTCTGCCCGTCCCAGCGCGCGTCGACCGTCGGGCCCGCGAGCTTGGGCAGCATGGACAGCGTCGCGAGCACCCGTTCCCTGGTGAACGCCAGCGAGCCGGTGTAGCTCGCCACGCTGTGCGGCAGGCGCACCCCGGGGATGGCGCCGCCGAAACGCCGCGTCACGGCGACGTAGTCGGCGAGGTAGAGGAGACCCTCGGCCTCGACCTCGGCGTGCAGGTCGGGGGGCAGCTTGCCGATGCCGAACAATCTCCGGACGAAGACGGCCATGACGCCAGTATGACGGGCCGCGCATCCGGCGCCGTCCCGGTGCTGGTATCGGTTGGTGATGACCCGCTCCCGGCTCGCCCTGGCCCTCATCGCCGCGCTGGCGTATGCGGCGATGTGGGTGGGCTATAGCCACGGGTGGGCCTGGCTGCACCGCGCCGACTGGTCCATGCTGAACGCCGCGCATCGGCTCGCGGTGGCGCACCCGCTGTGGGTGCCCTTCTGGGACGGCCTGTCGATCGCGCTGGGCCCGGTGCCCCTGCGGGTGCTCGGCGGCGTGGCGACCGCGTTCGCGTTCGCGCGCCGCGAGGCGCGCGCCGCGCTCGTGTTGCTGTGCTGCGCGCCGCTGAGCGGGCTGGTGACGACGGCGGCCAAGGCTCTGGCGAACCGGCCCCGGCCGCCCACGATGCTGGTGCCCGCGGAGTCGACGTCGTTCCCGTCCGGACACGCGCTCGAGGCGATGTCCGCGCTGCTGGCGATGGTTTTCTTCCTCTCGCCGATGCTGAGCCGGTACGCGCGCCGCGCCCTGACCGCGGTGGCCGCGCTGGGCGTGGTGGCGGTCGGTATCGCGCGCGTGGCGCTCAACGTGCACTACCCGTCGGACGTGCTGGCGGGCTGGTCGCTCGGCTACCTGTATTTCCTGTTGTGCCTGTTCGTCTTTCGGCCGCCGACCCGCGCGCCGGCCGCAATGTCACGGCGCGGTGACCCAACCGGGGCTGAAGCTTTACTTGACCCCTAGCGCGTAGGGGCTTGACCATGGAAGCCATGCGCCGACTTCCCGCTTCGCTGTGCGCTGCCGTGTGCCTGCTGTGCGCCTCGCTGGTGCTCGCACCGGTCGGCGGCGCGGCCGGCGCGCCATGGTTCGCCAACGCGGTCGGCAATGCGACGCAGGTGGTTTCGGTCGTCAGCACCGGCGGATCCAACGCGACCATTGACATCTACCAGCGGACCGCCGCCGGCTGGCAGGCGTTGCGAACGGCGGTTCCCACCCACGTCGGGTCGGCGGGGATGGCGCCGCAGGCCCGCAGCGGAGTGCCGGCCACGCCGATGGGGGTCTACACGCTGGACTCGGCGTTCGGCACCGCGCCGAATCCCGGTACGGCACTGCCCTATACGCAGGTCACCGGAACCAACTACTGGTGGAGCGGCGACGACCACAGCCCGACGTTCAACAGCATGCAGGTCTGCCCGAAGGCCCAGTGCCCGTTCAACACCGCCGACAGCGAGAATCTGAACATCCCGCAGTACAAGCACGCCGTCGTGATGGGCGTCAACAAGAACAAGACACCCGGCGGCGGCTCGGCGTTCTTCTTCCACACCACCGACGGCAAACCCACCGAGGGGTGTGTGGCGGTCGAGGACAATCAGTTGGTGTCGATCATGAAATGGCTGCAACCGGGCGCGGTCATCGCGATCACCAACAAGTAGGGAAGCCCGTCGCGATCGAGTGCGCGCGTAGGGCGTTGAGTGTGTAGCTATGGCGGGAAAACCTCCGAATTCCCACCCTCAGTACACACTCAACGCCGTACACGCACACTCAGTCGCGGCCCGGGCCGCGACGAGCCCGCGAGGTCAGTCGAGCGCCCGGCCCGGCGTCAGCTTGAAGTCCAGGCCGGCCAGCGACATCGTCGCCTCGTAGGTCCGGTCGTAACCCGTCACGCTGATCCGCCAGCCCTCGTCGGTGCGCCGGTAGGAGTCGCGATAGAATGCCGCGCCGATCAGCATGAAGTTGACATCGGGGACGATGACGCGGTCCTGCAGATACCAGGTGGCCGACGCCTCGTCGCCGTTGACCGTGATCTCCGGGTGGGTCACGCGGTGCTCGGTAATGACGGCCGGGCCAAGCGATTTGCGCATGAAGTTCACCAGGTCGACGCGATTGGTGAAGTGCAGCACCTCGCCGAGGGAGGGCCCGTAGTCGCCGGCGACGTCGTCGGTCAGGGTCTCGGCGAACTCGTCCCAGCGCTTGGTGTCCAGCGCGCGCAGGTACCGGTACTTGACTTGCTTGACGGCCTCGATGTCGGCCGTCACGGAGGGGGAGTCTTGACTCATCCCGTCATTGCAGCACACCGGGTGCGTCCCGGTGCAGATAGTGGGTGACCATGTCGATGAGCGCGCGGCGTTCGGACTGCCAGTCGATCGGGGCGCCGATGATCATCTGGGCCAGCACCACACCCCGCAGCGCCGCCCAGATCACCTCGGCGACACCGGCATTCGCCGGATCGTCGGTGACCAGTCGGCCGAGCTGGCTGATCGCCGCGTTCATCTCGAGCAGGTGCCGGCGCGACGAGTCGCCCGGCCCGCCACGCGTGGCGCGCAGGATTTCGAAGGCCGCCATCGAGGTGGGGCTGCTGTAGCACGCCCACGCCGTGTCGACGACGACCTCGATGCGCTCGCGCGGACCGAGTTCGCCGACGTCGGCCGACGACAGGCTCTCGACCAGCCGGGCCACCCCGTCGTCGACGACCGCCATCAGCAGGCCGTTGCGGTCGCCGAAGTGGTACTGGATCACCCCCCACGTCACGCCGGCCCGCTCGGCCACGTGCTTGGCGGTCGCCGCGGCGAAGCCCTCGTCGATGATGCAGCGCACCGTCTCGTCGACGATCCGCGCGCGGGTGTCGTCGCCGCGCTTGCGGGGCGCGGTGGTCCGGCGGGTGGGGCCAGCTATCGACATTGTTGACTTTATAACATAGTCGAGTCTATTTTTGGCCGGTGAGCGTGTCCCGATTCGCGCGGCTGTCCCGCGACGAGCTTGCCGTCCTGGTGCCCGAGCTGCTGCTGATCGGTCAGATGATCGACCGCTCCGCAATGGCCTGGTGCATCAGCTCTTTCGGCCGCGAGGAGATGGTGCAGATCGCCATCGAGGAGTGGGCGGGCGCCAGCCCGATCTACACCCGGCGCATGCAGCGGGCGCTGAATTACGAAGGCAATGACGTCGTCACGATCTTCAAGGGCCTGCAGCTCGACATCGGCGCACCGCCGCAATTCATGGACTTCCGTTACACCGTCCACGACCGCTGGCACGGCGAGTTCCACCTCGACCACTGTGGCGCCCTGCTCGACGTCGAGCCGATGGGCGACAAGTACGTGTTCGGCATGTGCCACACCATCGAGGACCCCACCTTCGACGCCACCGCCGTCGCGACGAACCCCCGCGCCCAGGTCCGGCCCATCCACCGGCCGCCGCGACGGCCCGCCGACCGGCACCCACACTGCGCCTGGACCGTGATCATCGACGAGTCCTATCCGGAGGCGCAGAGCATCCCGGCGCTCGACATCGTCCGCCAAACCCGGGCGGCGGGCTGGGAACTCGGCCCGATCGACCCGTCGCAGGAGGGGCTGGCGGACTACTCGGGGCCGCTGCTCTCCGACGTCGAGTTCGGCGCCTTCTCGCACTCGGCGCTGGTGCGGATCGCCGACGAGGTGTGCCTGCAGATGCACCTGCTGTACCTGTCGTTCGCGATCGCCGTGCGAGCCCGCGCCGTCGACGAGGCTCAGGCGACCGACGTGTGCACCCGCGGCCTCACCGGCGTCGCGGGACTCGCCGCCGAGCGGATCCACCGCGCGCTGGGGCTGCCCGGCGGCGCGGCCGGAGTGTGGCGGGTGCTCGAATTGCACCCGCTGCTCAACCCCGCCGGTTACGTCGTCGCGGAGACGGACGGTGGCCGGCTGGCCGTGCGTCGCTCACCGGCCCACGACGACGGCGCCTGGATCTCGCTGTGCTCGCCCGAATCCGTGCAGCCACTGCAGGCGATCGCCACCGCCGTCGATCCGCGCCTCGAATTCCGGGTCAGCGGAACGGGTGCCGAATGGACCGCAGAGTTGGCCGAGACGGACACTCCCGCGGCCGAGCTGCCCGAGGTGGCGGTGGCCAAGGTCAGTGGCGGAGCGACTTTCCAGTTCGAGCCCCGGCGTTCGCTGCCGCTCACCGTCGTCTGAACCGATCCCCGCCATAGGGGATTTGTCAAGGGGTCCACGGTACCGCTTCGGTGTCACAACCGCATCGAGCGGATACCAATGACATTGCAAGCCATCGGCTTTCGGCGTGTCCGCGGCTAAGGTTAACGCTGGCCACCGACCTCTATAAGCGAAGGCTTTCGCTCTATGTACGACCCACTGGGGTTGTCGATCGGGACCACGAACCTGGTCGCTGCGCGTAACGGAAGTGCACCGGTAACCCGGCGTGCCGTGCTGACGCTGTATCCGCACTGCGCGCCGAAAGTCGGTGTGCACGAGGGTTATCCGCCCCTCAGCGAACCCGGCATGCTGATCAGCGGCTTCGTCGAGCGGATCGGTGACTCGGTGGCATTGGTGTCGCCCGACGGGTCCGCGCACGATCCGGACCTGCTGATGGTCGAGGCCCTCGACGCGATGGTGAACGCCGTCGGTGCGGACGCGGCGGCGTCGGAGATCACGATCGCCGTTCCGGCGTACTGGAAGCCGGGCACCGTGCAGGCGCTGCGCAACGCGCTGCGAACACACCTGGGCTTCGTGCGCAGCGGCATGGCGCCGGGTCTGGTGTCCGACGCGATCGCCGCGCTCACCGGGGCCAACGCGGAATTGTGCCTTGCGGCAACCGGAGTGGTGGGGCTGCTCGATTTCGGCGGCACCGGCACGTCGGCCACGCTGGTCAACCTCGCCGGCGATTTCGAACTGCTCACCCCCACAATGCGTTACGGTGCCTTCTCCGGTGAGGAGATCGACCAGGCGTTGCTGTTGCGCGTGTTCGAGGAACTGGGTCCCGGGAGCACGATCGACCCCGCCAGCACCGCCGGCGTCGGGCAGCTCGGGCACCTCCGCGAGCAGTGCCGCGCGGCCAAGGAGCGGTTGTCCACCGAGATGGCGGTCGAATTGGCCGCGGAACTCGGCGGCCGCAGCTGCAGCATGCGGCTGACCCGCGACGAGCTCGGCGATCTGATACAGGACCGGCTGACCGGCTTCATCTACGCGTTCGACGACATGCTCGCCCGCCAGCGCAAGAGCTGGAGCGACCTGTCGGCGGTGGTGTTGGTGGGGGGCGGCGCCAGCATTCCCCTTGTCAAGGAACGGCTTTCGGTGCACGGTCACAGGCCGGTCGTGTCGCCCGCGCAGCCCGCGCTGGCCGCGGCCAACGGCGCCCTGCTGCTGGCCGCCCGGGGCGAGCAGCTGGACATGCGGACGCGCACGTCGATCGGGCTGCTCACCACGGCCGCCGAGGCCGGTGACGTCGTCGACCTGGGTGCGGGCGACGTGCTGGTGATCGACGACGAAGCGATGACCGACCGCGAACTGGCCTGGTCGCAAACGGAATTCCCCGGCGACATCCGGACCCGCTACACGCCGGAGATCTTCGGCGAGGACGGCCCGTCGGGCTGGTCGATGCGGCTGAACGTGATCGACCCGCCGAAGGAGCCGCCGTGGCGGCGGCTTCGCCTGTCGCAGCTGATCATCGGCATGTGCGCCGTGGTCGCGATGACCTCGATCGGCGGTGTGGCCTACACCCTGTCGGGCATCGAGCACCGCCCGGCCCCGCCGGCCCCCACCGTCGCGCCCATCCGGGT
>NZ_CACRUY010000012.1 GCF_902652685.1 Mycobacterium sp. Marseille-P9652 | reverse complement strand
CGGCCATGCCGGGCGCGCCGGACGCGCCGGCCCCGCCGTCGCCGACCAGCCAGCCCCCGGCGCCGCCGTTTGCGCCGGTTCCGGGGGCGCCGTTGGCGCCGTTGCCGACGAGCGGTCGTCCGGTCAGCGCCAGGCTTTGTCCATTGACCACAGCCAGCAGGCTGTCGAGCCGGGCCGACAACCCCAGGACGTCAAGCGGCCACACGTTGAGCGCCTCGGCGGCCGCGTAGGAGCCGGCGCCGATGTTGAGCGCCTGAGCAAACTGCTCCTGGAACGTCGCCGCCTGGGCGTCCACGGCCTGAAAGGCCTCCGCATAGTTTCCGAACAACCGCGCGATCGCCGCCGACACTTCGTCACCGGCCGCCGCCGCGACATATTTGGTGGACGGCGCCCATGCCGCCGTTGCCTGGCTGATCGCTTCCCTGATCCCGGTCAAATCCGCCGACGCCGTGGCGAGGGCCTCGGGTGCTGTGATCAGGAAAGTCGACATCGCGGCTCCCATCGATACAACGGGGCAATTCGAAGCGTCAACTGTATTTCACCCGGTCGGCAAATGTAAGGCCACACGCCATTCATCGGCTCCGCGGATTTGAGCTCGATCCGGCCGGACCGGGTATCGACGGCTAAATTTCTCGTATGCGTGTCGTTCGCTTTATTGGTGTAGTGCTGACGGTGCTCGCGGCGGGGTTCCTCGCGACGTCGCCCGCCGGCGCCCAGCCGCCGTTCCAGCTGACCGATCCCGATCACATCACCGACAACGCCGGGGCGTTGACGGGTCCGGGTCGGGCCGCCGTGAGTTCGGCGATCGACCGCCTCTACCGTGATCGGCACATCCAGCTGTGGGTGGTCTACGTCGACAACTTCAGCCGGTTCAAACCCGAGAACTGGGCCGCGCAAACCCGCACTGCCAGCGGAATGAGCGATCACGACGCGCTGCTCGCCGTGGCCACCAACACCAAGGCGTACACGTTCACCGTCCCGCCGGCGATTCAGGGCCTCACACCCGCCGAGCTGGACAGTGTGCGGACCACACGCATCGAACCGGCGGTGAACGCCAAGGACTGGAGCCTGGCCGCGATCGCCGCGGCCCACGGCTTGGACAAACCGGCGGCCGCGGACAAGCCCGCGAGCTCACCCAAGCGCTCGTGGTTGCCGATCGCGATCGGCGTCCTGGTCGTCGTGCTCGCGGTCGTGGCCGTGGCGTTTTTCCTCAGAGCGCGGCATCGCCGACGCGCGTCGGGGCGCCTCGACGCCGGACATGGGCCGAACGTTGGACACGACGACCCCCTGGCGCAGGCGCTGTCCACCGCGGACGCCCGGGTGCGCCAGATCTCGGACTACGTCGCCCGGCACCGCGAGAGCATCGGCGCCGACGCCCGGGCCCGGCTCGACGAGGCGAAACGGTACTGGTCGGCGGCGCAGGGCACGGCCGCGACGCAAGCCGCCGACGCCATCGCCTACGCCAACCGGGCATCGACGCTGGCGGCTCAAGCGCAATCGCTCGCGAACGCCGACGTGCTGGGGGCCCACCGTGCCGGGCCGCGACGTCGAGCAACACGGTGATCGGCCGGACCGCAAGGGTAGCAATGTGTTTGGCGTCCCGGCCATTACGCGCCGTGCCGGTCGCGCCGCGGCAGGTGGCGCCCGACACGCCGGAGCGCTAGGTTCCCTCAAGTGATGTTCTCTGGCGCCCTCGCGCGGTGGATCTTTGCTCTCCTCACGGTCGCGGCTGCGGTCGGCACGAACTCCCCCGTCGACCCGCCGCGGGTCGGTCCCGGCTCCGAGGTGCGCCTGGTCAGCGAGGCCAACCCGCTCGCCGGGGCGCCGTTCTACGTCAACCCGACGTCGGCCGCCATGCGTGCCGCGCAGAGCGCGGATCCGCCGAGTCCCGAGTTGACCGCCGTCGCCAACACGCCGCAGGCCTACTGGATCGTTCCGGGCTCGTCCGCGGCCACCGTCGCGAAGTACACCGGCGACGCCCAGGCCGCCGGCGCCATCCCGGTTCTCACGCTCTACGGAATCCCGCACCGCGACTGCGGGAGTTTCGCGGCGGGCGGCTTCGGGTCGGCCGGCGAGTACCGCTCGTGGATCGACGGCATTGCGTCCGACATTGGCGGCTCGCGGACGGCGATCATCGTGGAGCCGGATGCCCTTGCCATGGCCGACTGCCTGTCGGGCGATCAGCGTCAGGAACGGTACGACTTGATCCGCTACGCCGTCGACACGCTGTCCCGGGATCCGGCCGCGGCCGTGTACGTCGACGCCGGTCACCTCCGTTGGCACAGCGCCGAAGACATGGCCGCCAGGCTCAACAATGCCGGAGTCGGCCACGCCCGGGGCTTCAGCGTCAACACCGCGAACTTCTTTTCCACCGCCGACGAAATCGGTTACGGCGAGGCGATTTCCGGGCTGACGAACGGTTCGCACTACGTGGTCGACACGTCACGCAACGGCGCCGGACCGGCGCCCGACTCCGACCTCAACTGGTGCAACCCCAGCGGCCGGGCGTTGGGCACCCCACCCACCGCGGCCACCGCGGGGGCGCACGCGGACGCCTACCTGTGGATCAAACGTCCCGGTGAATCCGACGGGACCTGCGGCAAAGGCGATCCCCCGGCGGGCACCTTCGTCAATCAGTACGCCATCGATCTGGCCCGGAGGGCCGGCCAGTAGCGGCGCCTGCACCGGGGGTTGGTGGAACGCGCCATTGGCGCCGATAATGGTTCGGTTCTCCAGGACTCAGCAATCGGCGCTCGTCGGGGTGCCCCGAGTGAAGCAGTAGAGGGGCATGATGATCTCAAAAGTGTTGGTCGCCAACCGCGGCGAAATCGCCATTCGCGCGTTTCGCGCCGCCTACGAACTGGGCATCGGCACCGTTGCGGTGTACGCGCACGAAGACCGCAACTCGCAGCACCGACTCAAGGCCGACGAGTCCTATCAGATCGGTGACGTCGGCCATCCGGTGCGCGCGTACCTGTCGATCGACAACATCGTCGCGACCGCGCGGCGCGCCGGGGCCGACGCCATCTATCCCGGCTACGGGTTCCTGTCCGAGAACCCCGACCTGGCCGCGGCGTGCAAGGCCGCCGGCATCACGTTCGTCGGTCCCAGCGCCGAGGTGCTCGAACTGACCGGGAACAAGTCCCGCGCGATCGCGGCCGCGCGCGAGGCCGGGTTGCCGGTCCTCGAATCGTCGGCGCCGTCCGCTTCGGTCGATGACCTGGTGGCGGCTGCCGGCGGTATGCGTTTTCCGTTGTTCGTCAAGGCAGTTGCCGGCGGGGGAGGGCGGGGGATGCGCCGCGTCGAGGATGTCGACGCCCTGCCCGAGGCGATCGAGGCCGCCAGCCGCGAAGCGGAGTCGGCCTTCGGCGACCCGACCGTGTATCTCGAGCAGGCGGTGCTCAAGCCGCGCCACATCGAGGTGCAGATTCTGGCCGACAACCGGGGCAACGTCATCCACCTCTACGAGCGTGACTGCAGCGTCCAACGACGCCACCAGAAGGTCATCGAGCTGGCGCCCGCGCCGAACCTGAGCCCGGAGCTGCGCGACAAGATCTGCAACGACGCGGCGGCTTTCGCCCGCCACATCGGGTATACCTGCGCGGGCACCGTGGAGTTCCTGCTCGACGCAGACGGCAACTACGTCTTCATCGAGATGAATCCGCGAATCCAGGTGGAGCACACGGTAACCGAGGAGATCACGGACGTCGACCTGGTCTCGAGCCAGCTGCGCATCGCCGCCGGGGAGACGCTCGACGACCTCGGCCTGCGTCAGGAGGACGTGCGCCCGCACGGCGCGGCGCTGCAGTGCCGCATCACCACTGAGGATCCGGCCAACGGCTTCCGGCCCGACACCGGGCGGATCAGCGGCTATCGCACCCCCGGCGGCGCGGGCATCCGGCTGGACGGCAGCACCAACCTCGGCGCCGAGATCGGCGCGCATTTCGACTCCATGTTGGTCAAACTGACCTGCCGCGGCCGTGACTTCGCCACGGCGGTGGCCCGGGCGCGACGGGCCATCGCGGAGTTCCGGATTCGCGGGGTGTCGTCGAACATCCCGTTCCTGCAAGCGGTTCTGGACGACCCCGACTTCCGGGCCGGACGCGTCACCACGTCGTTCATCGACGAACGGCCGCAACTGCTCACCGCGCGCGCCTCGGCCGATCGCGGCACCAAGATCCTGAACTACCTTGCCGATGTCACCGTCAACAAGCCCTACGGAACGCGTCCGTCGACGGTGTACGCGCAGGACAAGTTGCCCGACGTCGACCTGCGCGCGGCGCCGCCGCCCGGGTCCAAACAGCGCCTCGTCGAGTTGGGGCCGGAGGGTTTCGCACGCTGGCTGCGGGAGTCGAAGGCCGTCGGCGTCACCGACACGACGTTCCGCGACGCGCACCAGTCGCTGTTGGCCACCCGCGTGCGCACCAACGGTCTGGTGATGGTGGCGCCCTACCTGGCCCGCACGATGCCGCAGCTGCTGTCGGTCGAGTGCTGGGGCGGCGCGACGTACGACGTGGCGCTGCGCTTCCTGAAGGAGGATCCCTGGGAGCGGCTGGCGGCGTTGCGCGAAGCGATGCCGAACATCTGCCTGCAGATGCTGCTGCGGGGCCGCAACACGGTCGGCTACACGCCGTATCCCGAGCTCGTCACGTCGGCGTTCGTGCAGGAGGCGACGGCTACCGGCATTGACATCTTCCGTATCTTCGACGCGCTGAACAACCTGGAGTCGATGCGGCCCGCCATCGATGCCGTGCGCGAAACAGGTTCTGCCATCGCCGAAGTCGCGATGTGTTACACCGGCGACCTGACCGATCCGGGCGAGCGGCTCTACACGCTGGACTACTACTTGAAATTGGCCGACCAGATCGTGGACGCCGGCGCGCATGTGCTGGCAATCAAGGACATGGCCGGGCTGCTGCGGCCCCAGGCCGCCGAACGGCTCGTCGGTGCGTTGCGCGATCGCTTCGACCTGCCCGTGCACGTGCACACCCACGACACCCCGGGTGGGCAGCTCGCCAGCTACGTCGCGGCGTGGCATGCCGGGGCCGACGCCGTCGACGGCGCCGCCGCGCCGATGGCCGGCACCACCAGCCAGCCCGCGCTGAGCTCGATCGTCGCCGCCGCGGCGCACACCGAGTACGACAGCGGCCTGTCGCTCGGGGCGGTGTGCGCACTCGAGCCCTACTGGGAGGCGCTGCGAAAGGTCTACGGGCCGTTTGAATCCGGGCTCCCCGGGCCGACGGGGCGGGTCTACCATCACGAGATCCCGGGCGGGCAGTTGTCGAACCTGCGGCAGCAGGCGATCGCGCTGGGGCTGGGTGATCGGTTCGAACAGATCGAGGAGGCCTACGCCGGCGCGGACCGCGTGCTGGGCCGGCTGATCAAGGTCACCCCCACGTCGAAGGTGGTCGGCGACCTCGCGCTGGCGCTGGTGGGTGCCGGCGTGAGCGCGGACGAATTCGCCTCCGATCCGGCCCAATTGGACATTCCCGAATCGGTGCTGGGTTTCCTGCGCGGCGAGCTGGGTGATCCGGCGGGCGGTTGGCCCGAGCCGCTGCGCACCGCCGCGCTGGCCGGCCGCGGCCAGGCGAAGCCCACCCAGGAACTGACGCCGGACGACGAGGCCGCCCTGTCGCTGACCGGGCCCAAGCGCCAGGCCACCCTGAATCGATTGCTGTTCCCCGGCCCGACAAGCGAATTCGAGGAGCACCGCGAACTCTACGGCGACACCTCACAGATGTCGGCCAATCAGTTCTTCTACGGCCTGCGCCAGGGCGAGGAGCACCGGGTCAAGCTCGAGCGAGGCGTCGAGCTGTTGATCGGGCTCGAGGCCATCTCCGAACCCGACGAGCGCGGGATGCGGACGGTGATGTGCATCCTCAACGGCCAGCTGCGCCCGGTGCTGGTGCGCGATCGCAGCGTCGCCAGCACGGTCCCGGTCGCCGAGAAGGCGGACCGGACCAATCCGCACCACGTCGCCGCACCGTTCGCCGGGGTCGTCACGGTGACGGTGAGCGAGGGCGACCGGGTGAGCGCCGGCCAGACCATCGCCAATATCGAGGCGATGAAGATGGAGGCCCCGATCACGGCGCCGAACGACGCCACCGTCCAACGGGTTGTAGTGTCGCGCGCCGCTCAGGTCGAGGGCGGAGACCTGCTCGTCGTGCTGAGCTGACCTCCGTCAGCGCTTCGCCTGGTGGTGGCCGATGTTGATGACCTCACCGCGGTTGATGGACACCCAGTCGCGCGCCTCCAGATAGGGCCGGAAGGTTTCGGCGATGCGCTGGGCGTCGGCGGGAGTCTTCGGGCGCTGCAGCTCGTACAGGTGCGGGTATTCGGTCCAGGCGACGACGGCGTCCCACAGCCGCACCGCCGCCTCGCCGGTGGGCGGGTCGATCAGCACCGGCCCGAACAGGCATTGCCCGTCGGGGAAGAACAGCGTCGGCACCCCGTAGCCGCTGGCGTCGACCACCCGTCGGTGATCGGTCAGCACCTCGTCGCTGGTCGTCGGGTCGGCGATCGCCTCGTCGACCAGCCCGGGATCAAAGCCGAGTTCCTCGAGGAGGTGGCGGGCGACGGCCTTCTCGTGCGGCTTGTGCCCCTCTTCGTGCAGGGCGCGCCCGGCGCGCTCGTACCACGCATCGACGTCGGCCATCGAGCGGCGCCGCAGCAGCGCCCCGATGCGCATCATCGACCAGCCGTAGGACCACTCCCGCTCCCACGGGTGCTTCTTGCCCTCCTCCCGGTTGATCTCCTCCAGGCTGAAGAAACGCCAGTTGATCGTGAGGCCGGTCAGGTTGCGCACCTCGCGGATCCACCGTGACGTCTGGTAGGCGTACGGGCACATGACGTCGAAGTGGAAGTCGACGGAAGTCGGGAGGCCGGTCACATCGTGAACCTCAGGCTGCGCGCGGCGCGGTCGCCGAGCTCGTCGTCACCCTTCCAGCTGACGGCGCCGGAGTCGATCTGAGCCTGCGGGTCGATGCGCCCGCAGGCGAGCTGGATGAACGTCGTCGAGTCGGCGCTCAGCGTCACGTCCGGGTTGTCAAGGTGGTCAACCTTTTTAGCCCGGTCGTCGACCGCGACGTGCAACTCGCGCGCTATCGGTCCGGTGAGGTGGAAGGTGATGCTCTTGCCGTCGGGCAGGCCCACCTTCTTGCCGACGATGTAGCCGAGCGAACCCTCGACCTCGGCCAGCGCGATCTCGGCTGCGACGCCCGTGTCGTCGGTCTTGCGCCCGAGCGGCGTGGTGATGTCGCGCTCGTGCACCCAGAAGTCGAAGACCCGGATGTGCAAAAAGCGCCCATAGGTGCCTTTGCCGACCGGGGTCCAGCATGGGCGCTGCAGGTCGGCGTCGGTCAGCGCCTCGAGATCGGCACGCCGACGGTCGTACACCGCGCGCACCACCTCGACGTAGGCCGGCCCATCGACGTCGGCATCTCGCAGGAACTCGGCGGCCTTCTCAAACGGGGGCGGCGTCTGATCGTCCTCGGGCAGCCAGCCGGCCATCACCGCCTCGATGCTGGTGACGTGGTTGACCACGTCGCGCACCGTCCAGTCCGGGCACAGCGACTGCGCCCGCCACTCGTCGTCACTGAGGTCGGCGCACAGTGCCTCCATTGACGAGTAACAGGCCTCGAGAGCTGCGGTGACCCCGCTGCCGGCATGGGATGTTGTCAACGTTCTCTTCTCCTTCGCAGGCGGCCGGTTCCGCCTGCAACGAGGATCGGGCATAATTCCACGGTCGTCAAGTAATGCCCACGACGTACGAAATCGTTTTTCGCGCAGTGTCTTTGACGCACGCGGTGGAGGGCGCTAGCGCTTTGGCCACCAGCTCTTCTCCCGTAGCAGCGTGGCGATCGCGGGAACGGTGAGCGTCCGGACCACGAAAGTGTCGAGCAGTAGTCCGCAGCCGATGATGAATCCGGCCTGGATCATCATGTCCACCGATCCAATCACCAGTCCGAACATGCTCGCGGCGAAGATGAGACCAGCCGAGGTGATCACGGAGCCGGTGCTGGCGACGGTGCGGAGAACACCGACGCGCATGTTGCCCTTCGACTCTTCTCTGAGGCGGGACACGAGCAGCATGTTGTAGTCGGCGCCGACGGCGACCAGCAGGATGAACGCCAACAGGGGCACGGGCCAGGCGATGTCGTGGCCCAGTCCGTACTGGAACACCAACACTCCCAATCCGAGGGCGCCGAGATAGTTCAACACCACGGTGCCCAGCAGGTAGAGCGGTGCGACGACCGAACGCAGTAACAGGACCAGGATGATGCCGACGATGAGCAGGGTGGCGGCGGCGAGACGGCTGGAGTCGACAGACAGCAGGCGTTGAAGGTCGGAGTTGACGGCGGGGAAGCCGACCATCGAGATCGTCGTGTTGGCCAGTGACGTATTGGGTTTGGCGGCGTCAGCCGTCGCCGCGATTCGCTGGTTCAGCGCCATCGCGGCGGCGGAGAACGGATCGTAAGAGGAGGTGATGGCGAGTCGGGCCGTTCGCCCGTCGGCGGATATGAAATGACTTGCCATGCTCGTGAATTGGTGATCGGCGAAGGCGTCTGGGGGTAGGTAGAATCCCGACGCGGCGTCCGATCCCGACGTGGCGCGTGCCGCGCTTTGTAGCTGGGTGGCGACTTTGGCCATACCGGCGAGCTGTTCGAGGTTGCTGTCGGCAAGTGCGTGCACACCGGCGGCAAGCGCGTGGGCGCCCGATGCGAGGCGGCTGACGCCGTCTTGGAGTCGGCGGATGTTTCCGGCGGGATCGGCGGGGTCTCCCGTCGCGGCCAGCGTCTGTTGCATGGTGCGGGTGGCGGTGTTGATGTCGGTCAGCGTGCCGGACAGTGTGGTGTTCTGGCTGAATTGGTCACCCAGGGAACTGATTTGGTCGAAGAATCCGCCGTCGCGCAACTCCAGCAGTACCTGGGTTTCGTCGCGCAGTTGCGCGCATTGTGGCGTCGTGGCACACCAGGGTGAGGAGTTGAGGTTCGCGACCAGGGGCTCGATGGCCGCGATGGCGGCGGCGGCATGCTGGGCCTGTGGCCGTAACCCCGGCCCGCTCCGCAGCGCTTGGTCGACCGCGGGTGCGGCGGTGTTGAGTTGTTGCAGGAGGGGAGCGGCCTCCTGCAGTTGTCGGCCTGTCCGCTGGGCGCGGCCGAGGAGGCCGGTCAGCGGCGCCAGGGCGCGCCGTAGTGTGGTGTCGAGTTGGCTCAACCCGTCGGCGAGTTGGTCGGCGCCACCGGTCAGCTTGGCCAGGTCGTCCTTGTGGGATTGTCCGTCGGCAACCGCGCCGGCCATCTTGTCGCCGATTTGCCCGTTCTGCCAAGACAATTGCGCTTGATCGAGTCGGCTTCCGCCGGGACGGGTCACACCGGAGACCCGGGTGATCCCGGGCAGTTGTGTGATCCGCGACGCGAGTTCGTCGAGGTCGGCGAGGCCTTTTGCGGTGCGCATATCCGTGCCGGATCTGACCAGTAGGAATTCACTGAAGACGCTGTCTTTGGGAAAGTGGCGATTCAACAGCAGGTAACCCTGATTGCTCGCGGTGGTGGTGGGTTGTCCGGCGCGGTCGTCATAGGTGATCCGCATTGTGGCGACGGCCCCGGTCAGGCCGAGCAGCACCACCAGGCTGGCGACCAGCAGCGAAACCGGCCGCCGCACCACGGCCACTGCCACCTTGTTCCAATACCGGCGCGTCAGGTCGTGGCGGGGTTCCGCGATGCCCCGCTTCGCGGCTATCGCCAACAGCGGCGGGAGCAGTGTGACGGTGGCGAGAAACCCGATGAGCACGGCGATCGCGCAGGCGGGGCCAAGGCCCTTGAAGGCGTTGAGGCGGGCGAAGACCATGGCGGCAAAGGCCAAGGCGACGGTGGCCGCCGAGGCCACGATGACGCGCCCGACGCTACCGGTGGCCCGGGTGATGGCCACCTCCGGTGCGACGCCGTTGCGCCGTTGCTCGTGGTAGCGGCTGATGAAAAACACGCTGTAGTCGGTGCCGGCGCCGAGCAGTATGGCGGCAAGGAAGGTGATGGTGAATTGTGAGACCGGAACTCCGAATTCGCCCAGCGCTGACAGCACACCACGGGCGACGGCCACGCTGACACCGATGACCAGTAGTGGCAGCAGCGCGGTGAACACCGACCGGTACACGAGCAGCAAGATGAGTGCGATGAGAGCGGCCGCGACAACCGACACGATGAGCGCGTCGTGCTCACCGGCCGCAATCTGATCACGAAACGTCGTGGCCGGCCCGGTGACGTCCGCCGTCGTCGAGGACCCCGCGAACGCTCGGGCCACGGTTGCGCGCACCGCATCGACCGATTCGGCCGACTTGGGATCACCGAGTGTGCCCGCGATTCCGATCGGAAGGAACCAGGCTTTGCCGTCCTTGCTGACCGCCTGCGCCTCCGTGGTGGCGTCGGCAAGGAGATCCTGTATCAACAGGACATGCGTTTTGTCGGCCCGCAGCGCGCCCACGAGCGCGTTATAGCGTTGGCGTGACGCAGGATTCAGTCCACCCGGATCTTCCATCGCGATGACGATCGTTGTCTTCGCGCCCTGCTCGCCGAAAGCCGCCGCCATGTCATCGGCGGCATGGAATGACGTCGCGTCGTTGGGGATGAGCTGTACCGACTGCTGGCGCACAACAGTCTCGAGTTGCGGGAAGGCCATGGCCAGGACCACCGCCACGCCGATCCACCCACCGATCACCAATGCCTTATGTCGCATGGCAAATCCACCCAACTTCGCAAGGCGGTGGCTGTACTCGCCGGCGCGCTTGTCGTCCCGGTCGCTGCCGCACAGCTTCCGTCGTCGCAGCGATCCGACGCATCCGGCCAATCCCCGCATCCTCGCCCCCTCGACACTGGTGAAGAGCTTCACCAAAATATGATTGGTGATACTCTTCACCAAAGTGGGTGGGTGGCGCAAGTTCTGCCGAAACTGGGAGGTCCGACGCTTCGATGGCCATGCATCGCGGGCTCACCGCTGAGCAACGGCGCGAGCAGCGCCGCCGACAGCTCATCGAGGCGGCACTCGATACCATCGCCGAGCACGGGGTAAGCAACCTGCGCGTTCGGGCTGTCAGCACCCGCGCGCGACTCAACGACCGCTACTTCTATGAGAGTTTCGCGGACTGCCACGAGCTGCTCCTCGCCACGTTCGACGACCAATTCGGTCGCGTATTGACGGGAATCATGGCAACACTTGCCGACTCTCCCCGCGATCTGCGATTGCGAGTACGGGCCATCATCGTGTTCGCGTTGGAATTCATCGACGACGACCCACGCCGATCGCGGCTGTTGGTCGAGCTGCAGACGGCGGAAGCCCTCGCCGGCCGCCGCCACGACATGATCAGCGTGCTGACTCAGCTCATGGTCGCGCAGGTACGCGAGCTCCTCGGCCACGAGGCGGGAGCCGAGGGCACCATCATGCTGACAGCGCTGACGGTGGTAAGTGGGCTCCTCGAGGTGGCCGCACAGTGGTATCGACACCAGATCGACGTCGGCCGATCGGAATTCATCGACTTCACGACCGCTCTGGTCGTGACCACAACGGATATCCCGGGCGCGCTCGCACGCCGGCTCGAACCACCTGAAGGTGCTGAGCTGTAGGGATGCTGTTGACTTGTGCGGCTTCAACGAAGATGTTGGAGCCGTGGATCGGGGACAGCGGCGGCGGGTCGTTGCAGCATTTCTTGCTGTCGGCTGGCTCGTCTACGGCCTCGGCCCGATGCTGTTGGGCTGGTGGCTGTTCGGCAGAAGCGGACTCGTGGTCGGCATCGTCGTGGGACTGGTTCTTTCGCTCGGCGTCCTGACGGCGGTCGGGCTCTTCTGGGCCATGATGCACGACAGCGATCAGTAATCAGGGCGCGGGCACATGCGTCAGCGGCTCGGAGGTCTCCACGACTTGGTGGTAGCCAATCTCCGACCAGGCCGAAAAGCCTGGCCCGTCGCCGCGGACGGATAGCGTGTCGTCGATCAACAGCCACATGAAGTTGTCCAGGAAGGCGCCGGCGGGCTGGCGGGGCCAGGCGAAGACGCCGGACGCCCGGCCGCCGAATTTCACATCACCGCAGTGAAAATCGAGATCGACGCGCCAATGCGGACAGCTCTCCGGCGTCGGCGGGCGCGGCACGGATGGCACATGGAAGAGCGAACTGATGGTGGCCTTTATCGGCCGGGCGTTGTCATGACCGAGTTTGGCGAATTCCGCCGCCGCCTCGCCGGCGCACAGGCGCAACACGTCGTCGTCCGTGGGCTCGCCAGACGCCGTGCGGAAGACCTCCACCCACGCCGAGTGGCCTTCGTCGTCTTGGATGGAAGCCCTGATGAAATAGCGGCGCGGTAGCGTCGGATCGATTGACCACCAGTCACATTCGTAGCCGTGAGCCGGCTCGGCGATGAATGCGTCGAGCTCAGAACTGCCGCAATAGCTGCCGTCGCTGACGTTGCAGTCCTCGCCGAGAAGCGACCACCGCCTTCTTGATTCGGCCGCGTCGTTATCGGCATCGCGGAGTTCCTCCAGCGACGCACGGGTGCGCCGATGCGCGTACTCACGCGCCAGTTCTGGAGTCAAGAATCCGTCGATCCGCTCGGCCCGGCCGCTGGTGTCTGCCATTCGCACGACCCTCACCGCACACGAGGCATCGTTCGCCGCGCTCGAATCGTCATCAGCGGTCATGGGTTTCGTCGTCGGTCTTCGCATTGCTGGGAGGAAGGCGCCTACAGGTACCGTGCCAGCGGGTTCGGCCAGCTCGGCCACAGCAGCGCCGGGTTGGCACCCGGTGGCGGCCAGTTGTGGTCGTTGGCGTAGGCCCACACCTCCCATGGATTGTCGTAGTACGCCGCGGTTTCGACCAGACTGAACCAGTCCTCGTTCGGATGAAGCAACCAGTAGCCCGTACCCACCACCGAACCGCCGGCCATCCACGCGACCTAACTGGTTTGGAACAGCGGGCCGAAGATCCTGCTCTGCCAGACGTGGACCTCTTCGTGATTGATCATGACGTCATTGGCGCCCGCGCCGTATCCCAGATGAGTGGTGACGTTGCCCATCGTGGTCGCAAAGCCCGGCAACCCGATGCCGCCGCGGTAGACCTGGGAGCCCACGAGCTGGCTGAGCGCGGGGTCGTAGCCGGCGTTCGGGTACGTCGCATTGATGGCTTTCACGCCGTAGCCGAGCGCGGTGCCCGGCAGCCCCCACGAGTAATCCAGCAGGAAGGCGGCCCACCCGCGCCAGTCGCGGAAGTCGTAGATGCTTAATTCGCGAGCGACAAGCAGGTTGGCGTTGTTGAGCGCTGCGTCCGCGACGCCGGTGCCGGCTGCGCTTCCCGTGCCGATGAACGGATGCGCCAGCAGCGCCTGTGCGGGTACGTTGACCGCGCCCACGACATTCTGCTGCGCCTGCAAAAGCAACGCGCTCGCCTCCTCGGCGGCCGCATAGGATCCGGCGGCCGAGCTCAGGGCTTGCAGAAAGCGTTGGTGAAACGCGTCGGCCTGGGCGATTTGCGCCTGATACTCCTGACCATAGGCGGCGAACAACGTCGCCACCCCCTCGGACACTTCGTCGGCGGCCGCCGCCGCGAGTCCGGTCGTCGGGCCGGCGGCCGTCTGCTGCGCCGCGGCCAGCGACGAACCGATGGTCTCGACTTCCGCTGCGGTCGCCGTCAACGCGTCGGGAGCCACCACCACAAGTGACACGCCTTCCTCCGCCACAATCGTCGATGCGCGTGAGCATGAAGCCTATGCGCGTCGCGCCGCGGCGTGGGCGTTTTGGATACGGCGCCTCAGTTCACGGCTACTGTGGCTGATCCTTGACGCTTTCGGGCGTCGACTTCTGTGCACCGTTGCCGGTCGGGCGGGGAGTGCTGGGCTTCGATGACCCGTTCCGGGACCCGGCGCGGCTTGCGGTCGCCTTTCCGGTCGTGCCGGACGCCTTGGGAGCGGGCACCTTTCGGGCGGGTTCGGCGGCTTCCTGCTTCCTCGGAACGCTTTTGACGGTGGGGGCGCCGTCGGCTTTGACTGCTCCGTCCTTCTTGGCCGGTGCGGCCTTGGCGGGCGCCTTCTTTGCCGGGGCCTTTTTGGCCGGTACCTTCTTCGCGGGCGCTTTCATCGGCGCAGTCTTTTTCGCCGGTGCCTTTTTCGCCGGTGCCTTTTTCGCCGGTGCCTTTTTCGCCGGTGCCTTCTTTGCCGGCGGGGCGTCCGCACTCTTCACCGCCGCTATGGCTACCGGTCGCCCCGCGGTTCCGTTCTTCCTGGCAGTGTCGCCGCTGCGGAGTTCCTTTGGCTGGTCGTCCTGTCGCCGGCCGGGAAGACCGATCTGCTGGATCGCCTGGCGGGCTAACCGCGCCAGGCGGGTCGCTGCGGCGATGAGGAGTTCGACGGCTCGCAGCTGCAGGGAAGTGCCGCTGTCGGCCTTCGATGTCGTCATGTCGCCTCCCGTTGCACGGTGTCATGTAGCAGATTGCACCAGGGAATACCCTTTTTTCTCCGCCCCAGACCGCGACTTGTAGAAGCGGTGATGATCAGTGGCGCCAGAAAGTAACGTTGACAGTGTTATATGACAGTGTCAGTATGGGAGCCGTGGCCGAACGGGCGTCGTGGACGCTGGACGAACTGGTGCGGCGGGTTGCCGCCGCGCTGGAGGATCCCGCGTACCCCGGGGCGCCCAATGGACGGATACGCGAGCTGCCCAATCGGCGCGCTGTCCGGTGGTACACGACGACGGGTCTCGTCGACCGCCCGGACATGCGGGGCCGCACGGCCGCATACGGACCCCGGCACCTTCTACAGATAGTCGCCGTCAAACGTCTTCAGGCCGAAGGGCTTTCGCTCGCTGAGATTCAGGCCGAACTGGCCGGTGCGACGGACAAGACGCTGCGGCGGGTCGCGGGCATTCCCGACGGTGTCGTCGACGGGGAAGAGCCCCGCGAGCCGATTGCGGCGACCGCCGCCCGCCGCAGGCGATTCTGGGCCGAGCCGCCGGCGCCGGCGAAATCGCCGAACGGCCGGGGCCTCGATGGCGCTGATGACGCTGATGTCACTGTCACGCACCTGGCCGCGCTACGCCTGCCGGGCGGGGCGTTGCTCGTGCTGCCTTCCCGTCCCGACGACGAAGACATTGCCGCCATTCACCTTGCCGCCCGGCCGCTGCTCGACCTGCTGGCCGAACGCGGTCTGCTACCCCTCGATGAACGGAGCCCATCATGACCGTCCGCATCACCTCGATGAGCGACGCCGATGCGGGTCGCGTGGCCGCCGGCGACGAGGCCGGTGTTGGCGCCCTGCACACCGACCGGGGCAACCTGCCGCTGGAGCGTCTCGATGTTCGGGCGGACATCACCGGACTCACCAGTCAGGTCGAGCTGACGCAAACCTTTCGCAACGGCTTCGACGTGCCGCTGGAAGCCACTTACGTCTTCCCGCTGCCGGATCGCGGTGCGGTCACCGGGATGCGGATGATCGCCGACGGACGCGTCGTCGAAGCCGATCTGCGCGAGCGGGAAGCCGCACGGCAGGAGTACGACGACGCCATCGCGTCGGGCCGGCGAGCGTCCATCGCGGAAGAGGAGCGACCCGACGTCTTCACGATGAGGGTCGGCAACATCATGCCCGGCGAACGAGTCAGCGTCACGATCACGCTCGTCTCACCCTTGGCTTACGAAGACGGCGACGCCACATTCCGGTTCCCCCTCGTCGTTGCACCGCGCTATATCCCGGGCGAACCCCTGTCCGACATCGCGGCCGGCGACGGCTATGCCGACGACACCGATGCGGTTCCCGACGCGTCGCGCATCACCCCGCCCGTGCTACTGCCCGGCTTCCCGCACCCGGTCGCGCTGTCGATCGACGTTGGCATCGACCCCGCCGGTCTGGCGCTGTCCGAGGTGCGTTCCAGCCTGCACGCCGTGTCCACCGAAGACGGGCGGATACGGGTGCACCCCGGCGAGCGGGCCAACCGGGATTTCGTGCTGCGGCTGCGTTACGGCACCGAGGCCATCAGCGACGCGCTGGTATTGGTGTCCGATCCCGAGGGCGACGAGGGGACATATCAGTTGACGGTGCTGCCGCCGGTCTCCGGCGCGCCGCCGCGGCCCCGCGACCTGGTGCTCGTGCTCGACCGCTCGGGCAGCATGGCCGGGTGGAAGATGGTGGCCGCGCGCCGCGCCGCGGCGCGCATCATCGACACGCTCACGAGCGGTGACCGGTTCGCGGTGCTCACGTTCGACGACCACATCGACCGTCCGGAAGGCCTTCCCGAGGCGCTCGTGGAGGCGAACGACCGCAACCGGTTTCGCGCCGTCGAGCACCTGGCGCGAGTGGATGCCCGCGGCGGCACCGAATTGCTCACCCCGCTACGCCAGGCCCTCACCATGCTGCGCGGGGCGCCCGGCCGCGACGCCGTCGTCATCCTGGTGACCGACGGGCAGGTCGGCAACGAGGATCAGATCCTGCGCGAGCTGACGGGTGACATGCGCCGGGTGCGGGTGCATGCGGTCGGCATCGACCAGGCCGTCAACGCCGGCTTCCTCGGCCGGCTCGCCGGTATCGGCGGCGGCCGTTGCGAATTGGTGGAAAGCGAGGACCGCCTCGACGAGGCCATGGAGGACATCCACCGGCGCGTCGGCGCGCCTCTCGTCCATTCGATCGCATTGCGCGGCGAGGGTTTGGAGATCATCCCGGACACGATTAGCCCGGCCCGGCTGCCCGACCTGTTCCCGGGCGTGCCGTTCGTGCTGTCGGGGCGGTACCGGGGGAGCGCGGCCGGTTCGCTTGCCCTGCAGGGGACGACGGGCAAAGGCAACTGGTCGGTGACCGTCGCCGGGCAGCGGCGCGAGGCCCCGGCCGTGACCGCACAGTGGGCCCGCGCCCACGTGCGCGACCTCGAGGACCGCTATGCCGTCGGTCCCGGCGAGGACTTGGAGAAGCGGATCATCGACACGTCGCTGCGGTTCGGCGTGCTGTGCAGGTTCACCGCTTTTGTCGCCGTCGACAGCCGGACGGTTGCCGACGGTGGGGCGCCGCACCGCGTGATGCAGCCCGTGGAGGCGCCGGCCGGATGGAAGCCGCAGCCCGGGCCCTACCATGCCGGCATGCTCCGCAAGGCCGTCAGGTCCCCCGACGGAGTCGCCGAAAGGTACTCCATGGCCGGGCCGGTGGCGTCCGCACCGGTCAGCGCCGCGACGCTGGCACCGAGCCAACCGGCACCGAGCCAACCCGTGCCGCAAGCGATCGCCTCACAAGCCCGAATGGTCAAGCTGCGCAACGTGATTACCCTGGCCGTGGTCGCTGCGGTGCTCCTCGGGGGCGGCTGGATCTGGTCGATCAATCGTGAGAGCGCGCCTCTGCGTGACGGTGTGGTGGCCGGGAAACTCCCGGCGCCCGGCGGCAATGGGATTGCGACTGAGACTAAGGCCGGCGTCCCGCAGGGCACGGTCTCAGTGCCCGAGGCACCGCCGGCGCCGCCCCAGGCCCCCCAGGACGGGACCGTCAATCGTGACATCGTCACCACGGGTTCACTGCAGATGGTCGTGGCCGAGCCCGCCCAGGTGGCCGACCGGCTCGTTGCGGCGGTCACCGATGCCGGCGGACGGGTGGATTCGCGCTCGGAGCGATCCGGATCCTCCTCTCCGACGGTCGATCTCGTTGTGCGCATCCCGGCGGTCAAACTGGACGGTGTGCTTGCTTCCGCGAAGAAGCTCGGGACCGTGGAGTCGATGGCGATCAATCACACCGACGTCACGTCGCAGCGCGTCGACCTCGATGCCCGGATCGGGGCGTTGCAGACCTCGGTCAATCGGCTCCTGGACCTGATGGGCCGCGCGGGGAGCGTGGGCGACCTGCTCTCGGCGGAATCGTCGCTCACCCAGCGGCAGGCCGAGCTGGACTCGCTGCGGGCGCAGCGCGCCACACTGGGCGACCAGGTCTCCTACGCGACCATCAATGTCAACCTCTCGCCCAAACCGACCGTGACTCAAGGCGGTTTCCTCGGGGCACTGCGACACGGCTGGGAGTCGTTGCTGTCGGCGGTCCACGGGGTGGTGTTGGCGGTCGGGTTCCTCATCCCCTGGATACCGGTGGCGGCGGTGATTGCGCTTGTCGTTCTGTTCGTCGTTCGCCGCAGGCCATTTCGGCGAGAGAAGAGCTAGACGGACCGGTTGAGCTCCTCGAAGCGGGCCAAGGCCAACGCGCGCTGTGCGTAGTCGAACGCTTCGAAACGCGTGACACGGTCACCGTCGAAGAGGACCAGCTCAATCAAGGGGATTTCGACCGCCGAACCTTCCGTCGACGTGCCCCGCAACGACGTCTGCGCCACCAGACCTGCCCGCGAATGCGTGATGACCTCGGCAAGTTCAACGCGGAAGTCGGGTATCAGCGAGGCCCACATGCGGATGCCGGACAGGAAATCCTGGATCGTGTCGGCAGCGGGGTTGGATAATTGCCGGTGGTTGACGTAGGCGGCTCCGGCGATTCGCGCGGCGATCGTGTCCCAGTCATGACGGTTGCTGCTCTCTTGAAGTCGATGTATGGCGCGTATGACATTCGGGTGCAACACTTCCCCCGAAGCGACCCAGCGATCCGTGAGTTCCGCCATGGCGCCGGTGATGTCATCGGGATCGAAGAGCACTGTGTCGTGGACCAGCCCGTCCTCACCGACACGTGTGAGCGTCAAGTGCTCGGCGACGACAGTCTTGTCCGCCTCACTGTCGCGATACCGATCGCGGGTAAGTGCGAGGCGGTCACCCCGGACGGCGACGGTCTCGACTTCCGTACGCCATGCCTCCGGCGCAACCTCAAACAGTGCTCGCGCGATCTTTGCATCGATGGGGCCTTCGTCATGAAACCCTCTGCGGCGGTCCTCATACGCTCCGCCGGGGTTGGTGAGCTCGAGAAAGCCTTTCAGGTCGCGGCGGTTGAAGGCATCGGCAAGCCGCGTCCGGGCTTGTGTCGCCAAGTTCGCCACTGCCGCAGGTCGATTGAGTTCATCGAACCTCGCGAGTGCGGCGTTGAGGTCTGCCTCGTCGAAGAGTTCGGTGCGAATGAGCTTGTCACCCTCGTACATGGAAAGGTCGATGGTGCGCCACTCGGCGTCGAAGCCTTGGTGCGATGTCCCTTCCACCACCTGGGTGACGACCGCCCCGAGGTTGCTCAATCGATGAACGGCTTCGATACGGATGCCGGATCTTGGCGAGAGCGCCCATGTCGCAAGCAGGTAAGCGTCCAGGTCACCGGTTGGTATAGGAGTGAGTCGCCGATGATCGATGTTTACCCAGTCTGCGCTGGTCGCGGGAAGTTGACGCCTGTTCAGCGCTTCATAGGCGCTCGTCACAAGCGCCCACATGTGCGCATGGGTGGCCGCCTCGCCGGCTATGTATCGCGACTCGAGCTCTGCGAACGCGGCGTCCATGTCCTCGGGGTCGAACGTGATGCGCCTCAACAATCGTTCTTCAGCGTCGATCTCTACGATGTCGAGGACTCCGATCTGGAATGCGTCGGCGGAATCACCGCGTCCCCACGTTCGTGAACGACTGAGGACCAGGTACTCACCACGAGTCGCGATCACCTCGGAGGTGTGGTTGCGCACCCCCACGTCGAACAGTGCTGCCATCTCGGCTGTGACGGCACCGCGACCCTCTTGAATTACCGCGTTGACCATCCGTCGACGATCGTCATGGATGACGCCGTCGGCCAGGCTCTCGGCGATTGAATCCCAGTCGCGGGACAGCATGAGCGCTTGCAGACGCTCGTGCACCCGCCCCGCCGCGTTGTTCGGTCGCTGCGCTTGCTGATCCAGTCCTTGGAAGTGCGCGAGCGCGGCGTCGAGGTCGGCCTCGTCGAAAATCTCGCAGCGGTCGATTTGGTCACCGTCGACCGTCATGACCTCGATCCCTCGCCATTCGGCGTTGAAACCGTCGCGCGAAACACCCTGCGCCACGTGGGAGCAGACGGCACCACGCTCGGAGAGACGATGAACAGCCTCGACACGGAAAGTGATGTCCGGGATCAGGTCCCACAGCGAACGCAGGGATGCGTTGAGACCGCCTTCCTCGATGATGCCCGGCCGTCGGTGATCGATGTTGATCCAGTTCGGCGTTGTCGAGAACAGCTCGTGCCGGTTCATCGCTGCGTAAGCGGACGAGACGATCGACCAAGCGTGCGCGTGCTCGGCCGCTTCGCCGGCGAGATAGCGTGACTCGAGTTCCGCGAACGCCGCATCGATGTCGTCGATGTCGAACAGGACGTGCGCCGAAATCTGGCTGGCGGGGTCGATCTCCACGACGTCTAGCATTTCGACCCCGAATCCCCCACCCTTCGGGTCGGCACTCAAGGAACAGAGGCGGAAGAGGGCGAGACGCTCCCCACGGGTGGCGATGACGGCCCGCGTCAAGTTGGCGCCGCCCTCGGCGAGGGCGCGCAGATTGGTGACTACGACATCGCGTCCTCGCCAAAATCCTGCGTTCACGGTGCGCCGGCGGTCGTCGACGTAACTGTCATCTGTCAGCAGCTCGGCCATTGAGTCCCACTCGCGAGCGGCCCAGTGCGCAAACAGCCGCTGCTCCAGTCGAGTTGCCGAGTTCTCCAGCCGCGCTGGCGCTAGGGCGAGCTCCTCGAAGCGTGCGAGCGCTGTGTCGAGGTCTGCCTCTTCGAACAACTCGAAACGGCTGATCAGATCGCAGTCGAACTGGAGGATCCCTACCTCCCGCCACTCAGCCTCGAAGCCGTCCTGCGATGTGCCGCGCGCCGCTTGGGTGACGACGGCTCCGAGATCGCTGAGGCGATGCACGATTTCGATGACGACGCTGATGTCGGGCACGTCGTGAAACAGGGCGTGGAGGTAAGAGGTCATCTCGCCGGTCGCATGCGCTGCGCCGCGCCGGTGGTCGATGTTGACCCAATCCGGCGCCAGCTTGGGCAGTTCGTGTCTATTGATTGCGGCGAAGGCATCCGTCACGAGCGACCACGTGTGCGCGTGGCCGGCCGCTTCACCGGCGCGGTATCGATCCTCGAGTTCGGCGATGGCGGCGTCGAGGTTGTCCGGATCGAACGCCACGTACGCCACGATGCGCTCGTCGGTATCGATTTCCGCGACGCGCAACACTTCCGTGCGGAACGCCTCGGGTCGCTGATCTCGACCCTCGTAGAGGGTGCTAACCAGAGCGAGACGCTCCCCACGAATGGCGAGCACGCGCGATGTCATCGTCTTGACGCCCAGCTCGGCGATCGCCTGCAACTCCCTGAGCTCTGTGGCGCGGTCGTTGCTCTCTCGGCGAAGTCCTCGACGTCGGTCGTCCACCCGGATGTCCTCGGCGAGTAACGCGCCCAAGGCGTCCCAGCTCTTGCTGGCGAATAGGTTGTTGAAGCGGAAATCAGCCCGGCTCGCGGCGTTTTCCCGTCGCGGTGGCCGCCGGCTGAGCTGATCCAACGTTGCGATAGCGGCTTCCAAGTCGGACTCGTCGAAGATTTCCAGGCGGTCGATGGCGTTACCGTCGACGGTCACGAGTTCGACCCCGCGCCATTCCGCATCGAAGCCTTCGTGCGAAATCCCGCTTCCCACATACGTTCCGACCGCACCGCGAGCCGTGAGACTGTGCACACACTCGACGTAGGTCAGGAATTCGCCGTCTTCCCACCCGGAGCGGAAATATGCGATCACTTCTCCGGGCGTGAACGCTGGACCACGGCGGTGGTCGATGCTGACGCAGTCGGGCGTCATGGGGGGCACCTCATGCCTGTTGAGTACAGCGTGCCCCTCCATGACGACCGACCACGTGTGTGCGTGCGCGGCCGCCTCTCCGGCGAGGTATCGCGCGTCGAGCTCGCCTATCGCGGCGCCGATCTCGTCGGGATCGAAGAAGACGGCAGCGGCGAGCCTTTGTTCGTCATCGATCTCGAGGACGCAAACCGTTTCCAGGAGAAATTCCTCAGGCCCGCGATCGCGGCCGGCGAAGTGCAGATGGATGAGGGCAAGGAGGGTCCCTCGAGTCGCGATCGTGGTCGTCGTCACCTCGGTGCTGAAAAGATCGGCGATCTGGCGCATGTCCGCGATCTGGGCGTCTCGGCCATGTCGGACTCCTACGCCTACCGTTCGGCGTCGATCCTCGTTGGTGAAGTTGTCGGCCAGCATCTCCGCCATCGCGTCCCAGTTGCCCGCTGCGAAGTGCGTCACGAAGCCCTTGCCCGCTTGGCTTGCCGAATTCTCTTGCCGCAACGCCGGCCGAGCCAACTCATCGAAGCGCGCAAGCGCGACGTCTAGGTCGGTCTCGTCGAACAACTCGCAACGGTCCACCTTGTCGCCTCGAACCGTCGATACGGCAACCTCACGCCACTCCGCGTCGAATCCTTCGGGCGAAGTTCCGTGCGCAACGTGAGTGACGACCGCACCCAGATCGCTGAGCCGATGCACCACCTCGACTTTGATGCTGAGATCTGGCGTCGTGTCCCAGATGTTGCTGACCTGATTCGAGTTGGCGGTGCCAAACAATGTGCCTCGTCTGTGGTCAAAGAGAACCCAGTCGGAGGTCGTCAACGAAGATTCATGCCGGTTCAGCGCGGCGTAGTTGTCTTTGATGACAGACCAGGTATGCGAGTAAGCGGCCGCCTCGCCGGCGAGATAGCGCGCGTCCAGTTCTGCAGTCGCGCCGTCGAAGTCGTCGGGGTCGAACGCAAGGTACGCCACGATCCGGTCGTCGGTGTCGATTTCCGCGATGCGGAGTAGCTCGGTATGGAATGCGTCTGGGCGCTGGTCTCGACCCGAGAAGACCGTACGCGTGAGTGCAAGGCGCGCGCCGCGAACCCCGAGAACGTGTGACGTGATGGTTCTGACGCCGATGTCCGCGATCACACGCGCATTTGCGACCTCTGCGGCGCGGCCGTCGCTGTCACGGCGGAGTCCTCGCCTCCGGTCGTCAATCTGAACATCCTTGGCTAGTAGCGCGTCGATTTCGTCCCAACGCCGTTCGGCAAAGAGCGCATTGACCCGATCATCGGCTCGGCTTGCGCCGTTTTTCAGTTGCCGCGTTAGCGGGTGCAACTCCTCGAATCTGTTGGTCGCGGCGTCGACGTCCGTCACGTCGAACACCTCGCAGCGGTTGAACGCGTCGCCGCTGATAGTTAAGAGAATGACCTCTCGCCACTCGGCATCGAAGCCCTCGCCTGAGGTGCCACGGCCCATGTGCGAGACGACCGTTCCGAGATCGTCCAGCCGATGCACGGCCTCCACGTAGAAGCAGATGTCTTGATCGAGATCCCAACCGGCGCGCAAATATTCGATCATGTCACCAGCCGCGAATGCTGCGCCCCGTCGATGATCTTCATTTACGAAGTCGGGCGTCGTGGGGGGGAGTTCGTGCCTGTTGATTGCGGCGTAAGCCTCTAACACCGCCACCCACCTGCGCGAATGAGCGGTCGCTTCACCGGCGAGGTAGCGGGTGTCGAGCTCCGCGATAGCGGCGTCGAAGTCTTCGAGGTCGAATGTGACGACGGTTGCGATCCGGTCAGCGGTATCGATCTCGACGACGATGAGGGCATCGTTTTGAATCGCCTCGGGGTCCGAGCCCGACGCGCGAACACGTGCGAGGACGAGACGCTCGCCGCGGATGGCGATGGCGCTCACCATCGTTATTGAGAAGCCGACGCCAGCGGCCGCCTGCAGGTCCCGGATCACTTCGTCTCGACTGCGTTGAATCTCGGCGTTCACGGCCAGTCGTCGGTCGATGCCCAGATAGTCGTCCGCCACGGTTTGCGCCATTGCGTCCCAGTTGCGAGCCGCGTAATACGACCAGACGTGTCCGAATACGCGCGCGGCCGTGTTCTCCAACTGCCTCACCGGCTGGCTTAATTGAGCAAACCTCGCGGTGGCGGCGTCGATGTCCGCTTCGTCGAAGATCTCGCAGCGGTTGATCGTGTCCCCTTCTACCGTAAAAAGGTTGACCGCCCGCCATTCGGCGTCGAAACCGCCGCGCGACGTCCCGTGCGATGCATGGCTGATGACTGCTCCGGTTTCACCCAGCATCAGCACGCTTTCGACGTAGATGTTGACGTCCGGTGTCAGGTCCCAGATTGCGCGGACGTATGCGTTGGCGTCACCGGGCGCAAATGCTGCCGCCCGGCGGTGGTCGATGTTGATCCAGTCCGGCGTAGTCGCCGGGGGCTTGCGCTCACTGATCGACGCGTAGGCTCGCGCGATCGCCGACCACGTACTCGCGAAGGTGGCCGCTTCGCCGGCGAGATAGCGTGCGTCGAGCTCCGCGATGGCGGCGTCGAAGTCGTCGGGGTCGAAAGCAATGAACGCCGAGATCCGGTCGTCGGCGTCAATCTCTGAAATCTGCAACACATGGACGCTGAAAGCGTCAGGTTGCTCGTCGCCGCGAAAGTAGATGGCGTGAGCAAGTGCGAGGCGCTCGCCGCGGGTGGCAATCGTGGACATCTCTGCATGCGTCGTGCCGAGGGCGGCGCCCAGCCGGAAGTTCTCGAGCTCGGCGTCCCGGCCCCGGTGGTCGCCTGCGTTCACGACTCGACGGCGATCATCACTTTGAAGGTCATCGGCAAGCGCATCGGCCATGGCGTCCCATTCACGAGCCGCGAAGTATCCCAAAAAGCGTTCGGTGGCTTGGCTTGCAGCGTTTTCGAGCCGCGGAACCGACCGGCTGAGCTCATCGAATTGCGCTAGAGCGGTGTCTAGGTCGGCCTCGTCGAATACTTCGGCACGACTAATGAGTTCGTCGTCGACCGTGAACAGGTTGAGGCCTCGCCACTCGGCGGCAAAGCCCTGATGCGAGGCTCCACGTCCTGCCCAAGACAAAAGTGCTCCACGGTCATTTAGCCGATGCACGGTCGTCGCGTAGATCTTGAGCTCTTGGTCGATTTCCCATCCCGCCCGGATGTATTCGATGCCTTCGCCCGGAGCAAATCTTGCGACCCTGCGGTGATCGACGCTAATCACGTTCGAGGTCGTCGGTGCCACCTCGCGCCGGTTGTGTGCAGCATAAGCACCCGTAATTGCCTTCCAGGTGCGCGCATGGGCGGCGGCTTCGCCGGCGATATACCGCGCGTCGAGCTCCGCGATGGCGGCCTCGAAGTCGTTGGGATCGAGTATTACTACGGCCGCGATTCGCTCACTGTCGTCAATCTCTATGACGTTGAGGACTTCATTCTGGAACGCATCGTGCCGCTCGTCGGCAACGGAGTAGCGGCTACGTGCGAGGGCGAGTCGCTCGCCTCGCGTCGCGATGAGGACGGAAGTCCCAGTCGTAAAGCCGACCTCGGCGACCGTCTGTAAATCTTCGATCTCGGCGTCTCGGCCGTGTCGGATTCCGGCATTGACGACTCGCCGCCGGTCCTCGAAAGAGACGTCGCCGGCGAGTGTCTCCGCAATGGCAGGCCAGTCCTTCGCCGCGATTTCCGCGCCGAAACGCTCCGCCACCCGGCTGGCCGCGTTTCCAAGCCGGCCCGCCGGACGCGCCAGCTGATCGAAGCGGGCGATTGCGGCATCAAGGTCGGCCTCGTCGAACACCTCGAAGCGACTGATCAGGTCGCCGTCGGCCGTGAGCAAGTGGATCCCGCGCCATTCGGCGTCGAAGCCTTCGTGGGTGGTCCCTTTCGCAGCCCAGGTGACGACGGCTCCGAGGTCGGACAGTCGATGCACCGCCTCTACGTAGACGATGCCCGCGCCGTCATCCAGCGACGCGCGGATGTATGCGTGCGCGTCGCCGATCGCGAATGCCGCTGCCGGACGGTGATCGAGATTGGTCCAGTCCGAGGTTGTGGCGAAGAGCTCTTGCCGGTTGATTGCGGTGTATGCCCCCGACACGACGGCCCACGTGCGCGCATGCGCAGCCGCTTCGCCGGCCGGGTATCGCGCGTCAAGCTCCGCGACGGCGGCCTCGAAATCGTCGGCACTGAATACGACATGCGTCAAAATCCGCTGATTGGCGTCGACCTCGACGACCCCGATCATTTCGTTGTAGAAGGCGTCGGACTGGTCATGTTGGTCCGAAAATCGCAGACGACGCAGAGCAAGGCGCTCGCCGCGGGTCGCAATGACGGTCGAGGTTATGTTCACGCGCTCCGCGAGATTCGCCATGGCCCTGAGGTTTTCGATTTCGATGTCGCGACCTCGGCGGAGTCCGGCGCTGACCACCTGACGACGATCGTCGAGCAAGAAATCGTCGGCAAAGACTTCTCCGACGGCGTCCCAGTCACCAGCGGCGAAGTACTGCCATAGACGTTTATCCACATGACTTGCAGCGTTTCCAAGTCGCCTTTCCGGCGGTAGTCCTTCCTCGAACCGCGAATACTGAGCGTCGAGCTCGGCGAGAGCGGCGTCGATGTCGTCGATGTCAAACCACACCTGCAGCGTGAATCGAAGCTCGTCGTCGATGCCGTAGAGCACCAGGAACTCGTCGTATGGCGCTCCAGGCGTGACGTCGGGACTGTCCACTCTCAGTCGAGATAGCGCAAGGCGCTCGCCTCGCACCGCGATGACCCCTTGGGTCATCCGGACATCGCCCGACTCAACCAGGTGCCTGTTCGCTCGCACCCAGTGGTCCGCCGACATCTGCGCGAATCCGACTATCTTCCGGCGGCTTTCGATGAACGCTTCAGGTGAATAAAAATGCGGCACTTCGTCCCACGCCCGGCGTGCAATGGCGGCAAGTAGTCGTTCACCTGCTCGCACGCACGCGTTGTCCAATTCGGCGGTCGGGGTTTCAGGTGCTTGCGTAAGCCGATTACGGTGCCGCTCGAATCGTGCAAACGTAGCCTCGAGTTCGGCGAGCGCGGCATCGACGTCTTCAATGTCGAATTTCACTTGCAGCGCTATGCGGCCGTCCTCGTCAAGGCCGACTAGCTGGAGCTCCTCGTCCTGCGGCGCTCCAGAACTCGAGTCTGTGGTGCCTATCTCCAGCCGGAACAGCGCGTGACGCTCGCCGCATGCGGCGAGAGGTATAGCGCGGTAGCGAACCAGGCCCGTCTCCAGATATCGCCTCATATCCTCGGGCCACTGGCTTGATGGCACGTCGATCGGCGGGAAGCCGACGATCTTCCGTCGGTTTTCGACGGTCACGTGTTGGGCAAGGAGGCGGGTCACCTCATCCCAGCTCTCGCGATTGACGGCATCCACCAATCGGCCACCCGCCTCCGCGCACGCGTTCGTCGGTTCAGCGAGCGGCGTCTTCGGTGTTACCCGTGAAGCGTTGCTCTTGCCGATCACGTTGCGAGCCCTCTCGGCAAGCGCCGCGGCCCCTTTGCGCTCGTATAAATTGGCCGCTCGTTCGGCCGCCGCCCGCGCACCCGCCGCGTCGCCGGCGGCGCCCAGAACCGTCGCCAACGCCGAACATGCTTCGGCGTGATCCACGAGGGCGTCGGTGCGCTCGGCGAGGGCGACGGCGGCTTCGGCGACCCTCCGCGCCTCAACGTGCTCACCCGCGCGGGAAAGCAGCAGGGCCCGAAGTGTTCGCCAACCCATCGACGGCTTCAGCGCGTGGCCGGCCAGACGCTCGCTCTCCGAACACAATTCGTCGGCCTCGGCCACCCTGTCCAGTACGAGACACGCGCGCCCTAGCAGAGCGGCCGTCTCGGCGGTGTCGGCATCCAGGCCCATGCGGCGAAAGCCGTTGTAGGCCTTGCGGAGATGTTCCTCGGCCGCGGCGGGTTCGTCGACCACCAACTCGACGATGCCGGCGAACTGCTCGACCTCCATCAGCGCATGGCGCAGGCCCAACTCGCTGACCGTGCGCCGCGCCGAGTCGATCATTCGCCGTGCCGCGGCGGCGCGGCCGCGGAAGGCCTCCAACACCGCCTGGCACCGCGTCGACGTCGCCTCCACCGAGGGCGAGTCGGTCGTGATCCGCAGGAGCCGCACCACATCCAGGCACCGACCGCCCGCCCGCGGAACGGGGTTCGGGCCCCACAACGCCGCGAGTGGCGCGTTCGCCAACACAGCGTTCACCAGGCGGTGGTCACGGGCGCACCGGGCCGCGGTCAGCGCGTCGTCCAGCGCGACCTCGCAGTCGCCGACTCTGCCCAGGCGCGCGAGGCACCCGGCGCGCACGGTGTGCGCCTTGGCTTCGCCGGCCGGGTCGTCGAGTTCGGCCAGCGTGGCGGCGGCCGAGCTCACCGCGGCCAGGATCTCGTCGAGTCTTTCGGGGTGGACCAGCATCGAGAGCTGGCCGTCGAAGGACGTGGCCCACGCCGCCAGCCGCGCGGAACCTGCCGTCTGGGACTGCAATTGGGAAACGGCTCCCGCCGCCGATGCGACGTCGCCGGCGGCCAGCAGGGCTTCGCAGCGCGCAATGAGCAACGCGGCCGTTTGGTCGCCGCGGTCGGGCAGATCCTCGTCGATCTCCTCCAGCGCGTGCAGGGCCCGATCATAGAGTTCGGCCGCGCCCTCGTACGCCAATCGGACCATCGCCTGGTCGGCCGCACGACGGCAATACTCGACGGCCTTGGCCGCGTTGCCCGCCCACGCACATTCGAAGTAGTGGTAGGCCAACTCGGCAAGGAGTTCGTCGTCGGCGCCAGGCTCGTTCTCGAGCGTCGTGGCGATGCGCTGGTGCAGCCGCATGCGCCGCACCGATGGCAGTTCGGCGAGCAGCGACTGCCGGACGAGGGCATGGTTGAACCGGTACCGACCGCCAGGCTCCTCGATGACGATGCCCGCCTTGGCCGCCTCGTCGAACGCGTCGACGAGATCGTCGCCGACCACCCGTTCGACCAGCTCCAGACCGAACCGGCTGCCGACGACCGCCGCGGCGGCGAGGGCTTTATTAGTCTCGGGCGCAAGCCGGGTGAGTCGGCGGGTCACGGCTTCGCGGACCCCCTGCGGCAGGGTGGTTTGGTCCCAACGGCCGCCGCTCTCGTCGACGTGGCGCAGGGCCTCGATCAGGAAGAACGGGTTGCCGCCCGTGACCGACGCCAACGCCCGGGCCAGATCGTCGTCGTTGTACCCGGCCTCGGCGACGTAGGCGCTCACATCCTCCTCGGCCAGACCGCTCAACTGGAGCCGGTGGGCGGTGCCGTCACGGTGCAGGTCGGCGAGCATCGCCGCGAGCGGGTGAGAGCGGTCGAGGTCGGTGCTCCGGTATGTCCCGATGACCTGGACGCGGGCGTGCTCGCCGAAGCGCAGCAGATGCCGCAGCAGCAGCAGCGTGGGTTTGGCCGCCCAGTGCAGGTCGTCCAGGACGAGGACGATGGGCACGCTTGTGGACGTGAGCCCCAACAGCGCGACCACCGCGTCGAACAGCGCGTAGCGCTCGGTGTCCGGGTCGGCGGGGGTGGGCGCCGCCAGGTCGGGAAGGACATCGGTCAGCCCGGGAACGAGGGGGAGGAGCGCCTCCAGGCCGCGCAGCCCCCGAAGCGTCTTCGCCCCGACGCAGGGCACCAGAGAACGCAAGGCTTCCGCGAAGGGCTGGTACGGCGCGCCGAGGTCTTCGTCGCACCGGCCGTAAATCACCAGCGCGCCTTGGTCATACGCCTGCCGCGACCACTCCCCGGCCAGACGCGTCTTCCCAACTCCCGGCTCGCCGGCGATCAATATGGCGTTCGTGCCGCCGGCAAGCACCGTCTGCCATGCGGACGACAGCCGCTCGAGCTCGTCCCCGCGACCGACGAACGGTCCCGGGCCGGAAAACACCGCCGGCAGCCCCGGGCGCTCCAGCGGCACATCGATGACCACCGCCTCTTCGACCCGGTCGAGTCGGAGCTCGAAGACGTGCTCGGGGCGCGGAAGGTTGCGCAGCTGACGCGTGCCGAGGTCGACGAGCACGACGTCGTCGGACAGGGAGTCGATGACGAGTTCCGCGGTCGCGCCGGAGCACAGGATCTGCCCGCCGTTGGCCAGCGACCTCAGGCGGGCGGCGCGGTTGACCGCCCGCCCGAAGTAGTCGCCGTCGCGCAGCTCGACCTCGCCGGTGTGCAGTGCGACGCGGACTCGCATGGGATCCCGTAGCGCCCAGGGCTCCTGGGCGATCGCTTCCTGCAGTTCAATGGCGGCGGCCGCGCCGGCCGACGGCCGGTCGAATACCGAGAACGTGGCGTCGCCCTCGCCGCGCGTCTTGATCAGCCGACCCCCGCGTGAGGTGACGACCTGCTCGACGAGCTCGTCGTGCCTCGCGAGCGCCACGCCCATGGCCGCGGCGTCAGCCTCCCACGCGGCCGTCGACCCCTCGATGTCCGTCAACAGGAACGTAACGGCACGAGTCACCGACGAAACCTGCTGCGCCACTGGCCCATCCAGTGATGGATCCTGCGCGACGATCGCGGCCTCGAGCCGGCGGAGTTCCGGTCCCGGATCGACGCCGAGTTCGTCGGCGAGGAGCGCCCGCGCCCGTTGATAGGCGCCGAGGGCTTCACCCTGCCGCCCGGCGCGGTAAAGGGCGAGCATGAGCTGCCCCCACCGCCTCTCGCGCAGCGGCGCGTCGGCCACGGCGGCCTCGAGCTCACCGATGATCTCGGCGGCGCGTCCCGTGGCGAGCAGTGCGTCGGCCCGATCCTCGACCAGCGCGGCATGGCCCTCGACCCACCGCGTCTTTTCGGAGATGCCGCGCCGGCCGTCGGGGAGTTCGGGGGCGCCGCGCCAGAAGGCCAGCGCCTCCTCGAAGCGGGCTACCGCCTCGCTCGTGTCGCCGGCGGCAACGGCGTCGCGTCCCAGCCGAGCGGCCGACTTGTACCGCAGGGCGTCGATGTCGGCGCCGGCCAGCGCCCACCCCGCGCCCTCCGTCAACACGAAGCCGTCGCCCAGGGTGCGGCGCAGCAGGGAGATGTGGGTCTGCAGCGCCTTGGCGGCGGTGCGCGGCGGGTCGTCACCCCAGAGCAGCTCGACGAGCGTGTCGGCCGACACGACGGAACCGCCGTGCAGCCCGAGCATCGTGAGGATGGCGCGAGGTTTGGCGCCCGGAATCGAGACCGGCACGCCATTCTGCCGGACTTGCAGAGGTCCCAGAACCCCTAGCTCCACCTGATGAAGCGTAGTCACGTCCGCAATGGTCGTTAGGACAATTCAACAAGCGGTCAAGATCGGGTAAAGACCGTTTGAGCGCCGCCCTTGAGCAGCGCCTTTAAAAACACCCGCTGACATTAATTCGACGCCCGGCATTGACGCACACGTTCACCGGCGGGGGCGGCGGTGGCGGGGGATAGTCCTGCGGCAGCGGCGCGTAGTCCGCCGGCGGCGGCACATACGTGCCGACCGTGTCGGCGACGTTGGTGCACCCGCTCACCGAAATCCGCCTGCCGACGCTCGCGCAGACGTCCGCAGTGGCCACTCCCGGGGGCTGGAAAATGGCGAACATTTCCGGAATGGCCGTGAGCGCCAATATTGCGGCCGCCCCGGCAGCGCAGGAGCGCAATTTCATCGTCACAGGAAGCCCCTTTCGGCGGGAATGCCGGTAATCCATCGCCTACGGCGTCGCGCCGGCTTCCCCGACAAGCGGCGTCCAGTGGCAACGCTCCCTGATGTCGGTCAGCGGCTGCCGGATGTTCTCGAGGTCGGCCTGCTCCTGGGGGTTGGCGTTGAAGTAGTTCTGCACGTCGTTGCGGACCTGATCCTTCGGCACATCCTGGAGGCCGGTGTAGAACCCATTCACGTCCGGGTGCGTGACCAGGTAGGTCGACAGTGCCGCCGCCACTCCCGTCGCGACGCTGGCCACGTCCGCGGCGGTGCAGTTGGGTGGGCGGGGGGGGGGGTCGGGCGCGGCGGTCCCCGCCGCGGACAACAGCGCGCCCACGATCGCGCCCGTGCCAACCGCGCCGATAGCGAGCCGTCGCCAAGTGAACTGTGCGAAGAACATTTTGTGATTCTCGGCCGGAATCGGGCGACATCGCTCGGGCCGAAAGTCCCTAACGTGACGGTCGACCGTCACCGCGCCAACGGGCATCGCCTGAGCTACCCGAATCCGGGAAACGCCGTCCATGCCAATTCCGCAACCGCCCGAATTGAAAATCACGTTTTCTTACGCATTTTCGACCGCCGGTTATTAAACTCGCGTTTCTTAGGTCATCGGGCGACCGCCACGATGGCTCCCGGGAGGCGGCAATGTCCTATCTCGTCACAATTCCGGATCAACTGGGATCGGCCGCCCAGGGCCTATCGGGCATCAGGTCACTGCTTGCCGAGTCGGCCGCCTCGGCCGCGGCGCCGACCACGGCGGTCGCGGCCGCGGCCCAGGACCAGGTATCCGCCTTGGTCGCAACGATGTTCAACGATTTCGGCCTGGACTTCCAAGTCCTCAGCGCCCAAGCGGACTTGTTCCACGAGCAGTTCGTCGGCTTGATGAACGCGGGTGCGGGCGCCTACCTCGCCACCGAGGTGGCGAACGCACAGGCCGTGCTGGGCGCCGTCAACGCCCCCGTCCAGGGCTTGCTCGGGCAGTCGCTCGCCGGCGCGGCGGCCGAAGCCCAGGCAGCCGCCGGCGACCTCAGCGTCTCGTCGTTCCTGGGCGGCAGCGTCAGCCTGTCCCTCGACGGTGGCGTGGTGACGTTGCCCCCCATCCTGGGCGGCGGCGCGGTGACAGTGCCGTCGCTTCTCTCCGGTGGTGTGCTCGACCTGCCCCCGATTGTGGGCGGCGGCGCGGTGACCGTGCCGTCGATTGTCAGCGGCGGGGTGCTCAGCCTGCCGCCGACTCTGGGGGGTGGGCAACTTGTAGTGCCTCCGATCTCCAGCGTCGAGCCCACGATCATGAGCGTCGTCAGCCCGTGGCGCTACGGCGGCGTCGAGGTCCTGCCCCCGTTCGTCGGCGGTGGCCTGCTGACCGTGCCGTCGATACTCACCGGTGGCCTCCTGAACCTGCCGGACAGCCTCGGTGGTGGCGTGCTGGGGCTGCCGTCGATCCTGACCGGCGGCCTGCTGAGCCTGCCCTCGAGCGTCGGTGGGGGTGTGGTGACGGTGCCGCCCATCACCACCGTCCTGAGCCCGATCATCAACGGGGGAGCGTTCAGCCTTCCCCCCGCCTTGGGCGGCGGCGAGTTGAATCTGCCGTCGGTCCTGACCGGTGGAGTGCTCGGCCTGCCTCCCATTGCCGGGGGCGGGAGCGTGAACGTGCCGTCGATCCTGACCGGTGGCGTGCTCACCCTGCCGTCGAGCGTCGGCGGTGGGGATGTCGGCGTTCCGTCGATCATCACCGGCGGCGTGTTGACGCTGCCGTCGAGCCTGGGCGGTGGCCAAGTGACCGTCCAGCCGATCGGCACCAGCCTGTTGCTGAGCCTGCTCGGCTGACGAAAAGTACTGCCGGCCAACGGGTCACGTCCAATACAGCGTGCGGGCCGCCGGCAGCGTGGCCGAGAGCTCCGCTTCGAACCACGAACGCATCTCGGCCATCGCGTCTGCGTCGTTCCCCTGATTCCGACTGCGATGTTTCGAACATGCGTGCGATGGATATCCCTGGCCTCGGAGGTGATACCCATGACGAACGACGACACCCGCCAGGCGCCCAGGGAAAATCCCGAGAAGGACCCCTCGGACTGGGTGACGGGGGATGAGCCGATGACCGGCTCGCAACGCAGCTACGTGCACACGCTGGCCCAAGAGGCGGGCCGCGAGGTTTCCGACGAGATGACCAAGGCCGAAGCGTCGGCGCTGATCGACGAGTTGCAGCAGCAGACCGGACGGGGCTGATCAGCCGGTTGGCCGGGCGCCGGTGGTGGGTTTCTGCTCCCGGTCGCCTCCGCGACCGTGGTCGCGGAACCAGACACTGACGCGCTGATTGCCTTTGACGCGTTCGGCTTTGGCCTTCTTGGTGTAGGTCTTGCGGTCGGCCGTGGTGAGGTCGGCGTTGTCGCTGAACGGCGTGAGCAACGCCCGCGGGTAGAGCCGCTCGACCAGGACGACGTTGATCTCGGCGCACAGCACCAGCGTCGACGACACGAGATATAGGAACGCCAGCAAGCCGAGCACGAGCGCGAAGACGCTGTTGGTCGCGCTGGCGCTCTTCACCGTGTGCTGGACGTAGCCGGCGCCGAACCACTGCAGAATCTGCCAAACGATCGCCGCCGCAAGCGCTCCGGGCATGACCTGCCGGTAGGTGAGCTCGCGGGCGGTGGTCACGCGAAACGCCACCAAACAGATGAGGCCGTTGATGACCACGGCGATGAAGACCAGCCCGATCTTCGAGGGGAGGCCGAGCGACCCGGTCGCGTGTCCCAGCCCCGAGATAACTGTGGCCGCGATCGCCGCCGAGCCGAGCACGAACAGCAGCAGCAAGCTGCGCACGCGAGATCGAACCACGTTGGGCCGCTTGTTCCTCGGGACCGCCCACACCGAATCCATGGCGTTCTGCACCGCCTGGCCGACTCCCAATCCGCCGTAGAGCGCGCCCACGATGCCGACAACCACGGCGACCGTCCCACCGCTGAGACCCTGAGGTTGGTGAAGTTGGTCGCCGATGACCGGGAATTGGCTCAACGTGCTCTGTAACACCTGATGCTGCAGATCGGGCCGTCCGGCGAGCACCACGCCCAGGCCGGTCGTCAGCAGCAGTAGGAGCGGGAACAGCGACACGAAGCCGTAGTAGGTGATCAGGGCCGACAGGTAGCCGCCCTGGTCGTCGAGGTACTTGTAGATGACCGCGATGACGACGCCGACGCACCGATTCCGTCGCTGCAGTCTGTCCAGCCAGCCAACCATCGGCAACCACTTCTTTTGAGGAACCGGACACCCATGCGATGGGCTGGCCAGGTCATACCCAGATTCGCCGGTCACCAACCTTGCAGGCCGGCTCGGTGATCACCGGCCAGAGCGCACGCGCGCGAACTCCCGTGCGTCGTCGCGCTCGGCGTCCCCGTCCGCCCCGCCGAACGCCCGCCCCCGCTCGTCGGCGTCCGGCGTGCCGCTGAACAGCGTGGATTTCGCCTGCGGGCCACCGAGCGGGCGGGCGACGTCGTCATCGCGACTGGGCTCGGCCGACTCGATGCGCTGACGCGGCAATGCGCCGGGCTGCGTGCGCTGGAGCCACTTGACCATTCCCTCGCGGACGTCGCAGCGCAGGTCGAACAGCGCTCCGGCGTTGGGGGCGCTCACGAGCAGCCGCACCCGCACGTAACCGTCCACCGCGTCGGTCACCTGCAGGATGCCCACGCGGCCGTCCCACAGCGGATTCGACCGCAGCAGCCGGTCCAGTTCGGGGCGCATCGCGTCGACGGGCACGCTGAAGTCCACGTCGAGTTCGACCGTGCCGAGCAGCGCGGTCGCGTTGCGCGTCCAGTTCTGATAGGGGGTCTTGGTGAAGTAGGTGCAGGGGAGCACGAGCCGCCGCTCGTCCCACAGGTGGACGACGACGTAGGTCAGCGTGATCTCCTCGATGCGGCCCCACTCCTTCTCCAGCACGACGACGTCGCCGACGCGGATGGCGTCCGAGAAGGCGATCTGGATCCCGGCGAAGACGGCGCCGAGCGACGTCTGGGCGGCCAGGCCGGCCACCACCGACAACACGCCGGCCGAGGCGAACAGGGTTCTGCCGATATTGGTGAAGGCGGGGAACGTCATCAAGGCGGCGCCCAGACCGAACACGACGACGATGGCCACAACAAGCCGGCGCAGCACGGTGATCTGCGTCCGTACCTTTCGCCGGTGCCGGTCGGCGTCGGTGACGTCCGTGTCGCCGCCCGCGAACCTCGCCACCGCGCGGCGTTCGGCGACGAAGACCAAGCTGGCCGCCAGCCAGGTGCCGGTGGCCATCAGCGCGATGAGCAGCAGGTGATCCAGCCATCCGCGGCCCGATGTCTCGGCCGACGTGTGATGGGCCGCGCTGGTGGTGGCGATGACCATCAGCGTCGCGCGCACCGGGCGCCGCGTCAGCACATCGACGTCGTTGATGAGCGCGCTGCGGCCCTTGGTCCGCTGCAGGATCCAGGACAAGGCCATGCCGGCCGCGTACGCGGCGGCCACGGCGACCACCACCCAGACAACGTTGAGGGCTACGTGCGAGGCGGCTTGAAGCGGTATCGCTTTAGGCATGAAGAAGTTCTGCTCCTGAATTATGGGATAGAGGGGATGGCGCCTGTAGGCCTTCCCCGGACCCGGCGCGAAAAAACCTGTGAACAAAGCCAATTCGCGATGAGACTCGTCTCACAGCGCCGATCGGTGGTGCGCACTTGACACTCAAAGTCTTTGTATTGTTAACCGGCCAGTCCGTATGGTGTGCAACGGCATTGCCTGGCTATGTGGGGCGTGACACGATGTCGCAATGAGCGACGACGCCATGGAATCGGAACGCGAATTCAACGAGCGCAATATCGACGAGTTCCGCCGCAACGGCGGCAAGGTGGGCGGCCAGTTCGAGGGCTTTCCCCTGCTGCTATTGACCTCGACTGGCGCCCGAAGCGGAGCCCAACGGGTCAATCCCGTCGCGTATTTCGACATCGACGGCAAGATCTATGTCGTCGGCTCGGCGGCCGGCCGGGACAAGAATCCGGCGTGGGTACACAACCTGCGCGCGCATCCCGGCGTGACGGTCGAAATCGGTTCGGACGCCGCGAAGCCGGCCACCGCTCGCGAACTGTCCCGGACCGAGCGGGACTCGATCTATCCCGTCGTCGTCGAACGCGCCCCCGGGTTCGGCGAATACCAGGAGCGCACCGACCGCATCATCCCCATCTTCGAGTTGGTTCTCGACTGACCCTGGGCGCATGCCGCCCTCTCGCGGTTTTCGGCACGCGAGCGCGCCGTGCGGAGGACAATGGTCTGGCCGAATGCGAGAAAGTGAGGGGCGGCGATGGTGCGTTACTTACGGCATTGCCTCATCGGCGCGGTCTTTTCGGCCCTGGTGATGTCACCGGTGGTCGGCCTCGCGGCAGCGCCGGTCAGCCGGGCCGACGACTGCGCTCCCGGCTGGGTGTGGAATCCCAACACGAATCAGTGCGTGTTCTGGGCGCCGGCCGCCAACGGGCCGGGTGGTCCCGGCGGACCGGGTGGCCCCGGTGGACCGGGCGGACCCGGCGGCCCGGGGGGACCGGGCGGCCCGGGGCCGCGATAGGCGGCAATTCGTTTCCTTTGCAGCACTGAATCGCTCGCCGGAGCCCGCGGCGCTTTCGCCGCGGCGGCCAGGGACCGGCGGGAACTTGTGGCGCGCTCGTTCGTTATACTTGCTAAGTAATCACCTCGAGCGACTTGGAGAGCAGGCGCATGCCACGCACAGACAACGACACGTGGGACCTGGCGACCAGCGTCGGCGCGACGGCCACGATGGTCGCGGCGGCGCGCGCGATCGCCACCAATGCCGACAACCCGGTGATCGAGGACCGGTTTGCCGAGCCGCTGGTGCGCGCCGTCGGCGTCGACTTCTTCACGCGTTGGGCCACCGGCGAACTCGTCGCCGCCGACGTCGACCTGGAGGACTCGCCGTTCAAGCTCGAACACATGCCCGACGCGATGGCCGCGCGGACGCGGTTCTTCGACGCGTTCTTCGAAGCGGCGACGGGGGCCGGAATACGTCAGGCGGTGATTCTCGCGTCGGGCCTGGACGCCCGCGCCTACCGGCTCGCATGGCCGGCCGGTACGACGGTGTTCGAGGTCGACCAGCCCCAGGTGATCGAGTTCAAGACGGCCACCCTGTCGGGGCTCGGCGCCGAACCGCGCGCCGAGCTGCGTACCGTCGCCGTCGATCTTCGCAATGACTGGCCAAAGGCGTTACTGGACAGCGGGTTCGACCCGAGCCAACCGACGGCGTGGATCGCCGAGGGACTCTTCGGGTATCTGCCGCCGGACGCTCAGAACCGCCTGTTGGACAACATCACCGGACTCAGCGCCGCGGGCAGCCGGCTGGCGTGCGAAGCCGTTCCCGACATCCCCGAGGCCGAGCGCGAACGGTCCAGGGAGATGATGCGGAAGGCCAGCGACAAGTGGCGTGAACACGGCTTCGACCTCGAGTTCGCCGATCTGGGCTATGAGGGGGAACGCAACGACGTCGGCGCCTATCTGCAGAACCTGGGGTGGCGGTCGGCCGGTACGCAGATGACCGAGCTGCTCGCGGACAACGATCTGGATGCCATTCCGCAGCACCACGACTCGGTGTCGATGGCCGACACGATCTATTACGACGCAGTTCTGGGCGCATGACCACGGCTCCTCGCCGGGGGCTCAACGACGCGGTTACACGACTGTGGGGCTTCCTGGCGCCGGCCTACGATCTGCCGTTTCTGCAGCAGTGGGTGTACCGTCCGCCGCACGACGAGGTGATCGCCGCGCTGCGTACCCACGGGGCGCGTCGGATCGCCGACATCGCCTGCGGCACGGGGATACTCAGCGATCGCATCGAGCGGGAACTCGCCCCCGACGAGATCTACGGCGTCGACATGTCCGACGGGATGCTCAACCAGGCCCGTGCCCGATCCGGCCGCGTGCGGTGGATCCGTGGACCGGCCGAGCAGTTGCCCTTCGGTGACGGGGCGCTCGACGCCGTCGTCACAACGTCGGCATTCCACTTCTTCGATCAGCCTGCGGCGCTGCGCGAGTTCCATCGCGTTTTGGCGCCCGGTGGACTTGTGGCCGTCGCGGCTCTGAGCGCGCGTCAGCCCCGGCTGCAAGCCTTCTCGGACAACACATGGAAACCGCAACACAACGCGTCACCGACCGAGATGCGGAAGTTGTTCGAAGAGGCCGGTTTTCGGATCACCGACCAGCACCGTATCCCGCGACCGCTCTGGACGCGGGTGATCTCCGATCTGATCACCGTCGGCACCAGAAGCTAGGTTCTGCGCAACCAGAGTTTGGGAGGCAAACACGACGGCCGCCCCGCCAGGTGGCGAAGCGGCCGTCATGCGGGCTAGTTCTTACAGCGGAATCCAGACGCCGAAGAACCAGAAGCCCCACTGGTTGAATCCGGGATCCCAGACGGGGGTTTCGGGGTAGCCGTAGTAGTTGATCGGGCCATATCCCCATTGCCCGCCGGGAGGCGGCAGCGGCCTGTCCCAATCCGGCCGCGGGGGCAGTCCCGGCCCCCACGGTGCAGGTCCGTCGCCCCACGGGGCGCCGTGGAAGTAGCCGCGGTGGTCATCGCCGTGCCACACCCCAGGCGCGCCGGGTCCGCCCGGACCGCCAGGTCCGTTGGGCCAGTGTCCTGGCCCACCCGGTCCGCCGGGACCATCGGGCCCGTGCCCCGGTCCGCCCGGTCCGCCTGGACCGTCCGGCCCGTGTCCCGGACCGCCGGGTCCGCCGGGTCCGCCGGGTCCCCCTGGTCCGCCGGGTCCGCCCGGCGCCTGCGGGGCCGGCCCGCCGTGGCTGCCGGCGGGCGCCGCACCATGGCCGCCCGCGGGTCCGCCGGGTGCTCCTCCGGGCGCGGCCAGGGCCGAGCCCGCGCCGGCACCCAGTGCCGCCGCGCCGAGGGCGCCGGCAATCGCGGCTCCCCCGACCAGTTGCTTGAATTTCATGGTCCACACCTATCTACTAGGAAACGTTTGGACACGTGACCCCCCCACGCATCCGACGCTAGATAGGCTTCCTATGGATCAGCTTTGAGAGGCCCAAGCACAACTTTTGGGCCGCCGCTAAACCGTGAAAGCAGTCACAACTGGTCCGCCTCGACTGTGGAATCTGGGCGTTCAGTGTGATTTCCGGTAGGCGACACGCTGATCGGGAGCTACACCAGTGCACACGGGACGCCCTGATTACACACCCCGTCCCGTGACCCGCCGGCCCCTCTTGTGGCAAGCGCCCACACCCACACGAATAACCCCAGCTCGCTGCGGGTTTGGCAAGCCTAGGTTGGCTGGAACACCGCGGTCGCGATAGATAGGGTTGCCATCGTGACCAACACGTCCCATCCCGCCGAACCCCATGTCGGTTCGGTGTCGTCGAAGTTGAACTGGCTGCGCGCCGGGGTTCTGGGCGCCAACGACGGGATCGTGTCGACGGCCGGCATTGTCGTCGGCGTGGCGGCGGCGACGGTGCAGCGCGGTCCGATCCTCACCGCCGGAAGCGCCGGCCTGGTCGCGGGAGCGGTGTCCATGGCGCTGGGAGAGTACGTGTCGGTCAGCACGCAGCGCGACACCGAGAAGGCGCTGCTGACCAAGGAACGCGAAGAATTGCGCGACGACCCTGGCGCGGAGTTGGACGAGCTCGCCGAGCTCTACGAGGCGAAGGGCCTGACGCCGGGGACCGCCCGCAGGGTCGCGGAGGAGCTCACCGATCACAATCCGCTGCTGGCGCACGCCGAGGTGGAGCTCGGGATCAACCCCGACGAGCTGACCAATCCCCAACTGGCGGCGATGTCGTCGGCCCTGTCCTTCGCGATCGGTGCGTTGCTGCCTCTGGTCGCCATTCTCACCCCTCCCACCGCCTGGCGAATTCCGGTCACGGTCGCGGCGGTGCTTGCGGCGCTGGTGATTACGGGAGCGGTGTCGGCGGGTCTTGGCGGCGCGCCCAAGGGCCGGGCCGTGGCGCGCAATGTCATCGGCGGTGGCCTGGCCCTGGCGATCACCTATGTGATCGGCCATCTGGTGGGTGCGGCGGTCACGTAGCGGCGGAGCGCGGCCGCACTGACGGAACGCGGAACTGTAACATTTACCGTTGCCGTCCTCCGAGGAGGAGCCCGCCGCGGAGAAAGTCGTGCAGTGACCGAGCCGTACACCCTGGCTGAAGCAGCCGACCCAGCGGAGGGCATGCCCTACTTCACCCGGGACGGAAGCCATTTCGTACCGACCGCGATCGCGCGGGGCGGTTGGGGCCCGTCGATCAGCGGTCACGTCGTGGGCGGCCTTCTGGGCTGGGCGCTCGAACGTGCGGTCGAGGACCCGCAACTGCATCCCGCCCGGTTGACCGTGGACCTCCCGCGGCCAACGGCATTGGAGCCGTTGCACGTGCACACCACGGTCCACCATGACCGGCGCCGACTGCGCCTCGTCGAGGGCGTCGTCACGCAGGGCGGCGCCGCCGTGGCGCGGGCCAGCGCCCTGTTCCTGCGGCGTGGCCCGCAGCCCGGCGGTGACGTCTGGTCGCTGCCGGTGCAGATGCCGCCGATCCCTCTCGAGCAGTCCGGTTCTCACCCGACGCTGTTCATGCGCACGTACGGCTGGGGCTCCGAGATCCAGAATCCCGACCCGGCATGGGTTGGCGCCGGGCAGAAATACACCTGGTTGCACGAGACGCGGTCGCTGATCGACGCCGAACCGCTGAGCCCCTTCACCCGCGCCGCCATGGCCGCCGACATCACCGCCTCGATCGCCAACTGGGGCACCGACGCGCTGCAATTCATCAACGTCGACTACACGCTGACACTGAGCCGGCTGCCCGACGGGCCCCATCTCGGGCTCGCCTCGCTGACCCATCAGAGCCACGACGGCGTCGCCACCGGCTCCGCGGTCCTGGTTGACGGTGCGGGTCCGATCGGCACGGCCGTGTCGGTTGCCATCGCGCAGAAGGGGTTTGGTGCCCCCTCGACGACCGGTTGACCCGGCGTGCCTGACGGACAGACGTTCTGGGCGCTGATCGCCGACGCGGCGCAGCGCGAGCCCACGCGCGTGCTGCTCGCCGACGATCACGGGCGCCAGCTCACGACGCGCCAGTTCCGCGACGCCGCCTGCGCCACTGCCGCCGCGTTCGCCCGGCGGGGGATAGCAGCGGGAACGGTCGTGTCCTGGCAACTGCCGACCACGCTTGAAACGATGGTCGTGATCGGCGCGCTGACCCGGCTCGGCGCGACGCAGAACCCGATCATCCCGCTGCTGCGCGAGCGCGAGGTCGGGTTCATCACCGGCCAGCTCGACACCGAATACTTCGTGGCCCCGGAACTTTGGCGCGGGTTCGACCACGGTGGCCTCGCGCGCGCGTTGTCGGCGGACAGGGGCTTCGAGGTCATCACCCTCGACCTGGCGACACCACCGGCCGGCGACGGGCTCCGGTTGCCGCGCGCGGACGTCGAGGCGCTCGGCCCACCGCCACACCCGAGCCGCGACCCACGCTGGATCTACTACTCGTCGGGAACGACGGCTTCCCCCAAAGGGGTTCGTCACACCGACGCGTCGGTGATCGCCGGCTCGGCCGGGGTGGTCGGCATGGTCGGCGCGAGGGGCGGCGACGTCGACCCGATCGCCTTCCCGGTCGCCCACATCGGTGGCGCGGCGATGCTGGCCGCCGCGCTGCTGACCGGCATGCGGCTGGCGCTGTTCGAGGTGTTCGACCCGGTGATCACCCCGCTGGCGATCGCCGCGCACCGCCCGACGTTCCTGGGCACCGCCACACCCTTCTTCGTTGCCTTCCTCGAAGCCCAACGGGCACAAGGGGATCGGCCGCTCTACCCGTCGCTGCGCGGCTGTCTCGCCGGCGGCGCGCCCGTCACCGCCGAACTGAGCCGGCAGATGCGCGAGACCTTCGGTGTCGCGGGCATCGCCAACGCCTGGGGAATGACCGAATTCCCCTGCGCCACATCGCCGTCACTCACCGCCCCACCCGAGGTCATCGACCACACCGTCGGCCCGCCGGTGCCGGGAGTCAGCGTGCGGGTGGCCGGCGACGGAGAGGCGGAACTGCCCGCGGGCCAGGAGGGTGAGCTGCGGCTCAAGGGTCCCCAGTGCTTCCTCGGCTATGTTGACGCGGCCCTCGACGCCGACGCGTTCGACGGCGAAGGCTGGCTGCGCACCGGCGATTTGGGACTGATCGACGCCGACGGCAACGTCCGCGTCACCGGCCGGATCAAGGACGCGATCATCCGCAACGCCGAGAACGTCTCGGCTTCGGAAGTGGAGAACGTGCTGGCCACCCACCCCGGAATCGCCGACGTCGCGGTCATCGGGGTCCCCGACGCCCACACCGGCGAACGAGTGTGCGCCGTCGTCGTGGCCGAGCCCACCGGGGCGGTGTCACTGGAATCTCTCGTCGAGCACTGCCGCGAGCGGGGATTGAGCCGCTACAAACACCCCGAGCGTCTCGTGATCGTCGATGCCCTGCCGCGCAACCAATTCGGGAAGGTGCTCAAAAAGGACCTCCGGCAGGCGTTCGGCTAGCGACGATCGGGAGCGGGGTGAAGCTGGTCGCGGCCATCGCCCGTCGCCCAACGTGCGCTCAGTGCGAATCTTCGTCGAGATTCTCGCGGTAGGTGCACGTTGGGCGAAAGCGCGACCGGCCTATAGCCCTTTGGGTGCGTCGCGGACCGCCTGCACCGCCGAGTCGTCGCCGGCGAACTCCACCTTGGCCTCGCGCCCTACGGCGAACAGGAGCAGTTCCTCGGGCGGTCCGGTCACGGTGACCGCGGGCCCGCGCCCCGCGGTCAGCACCGTCTTGCCCTCGGGGGTGCGCAACGCCACGCGCCCGGGGACCTTGGCCAGCGTCAGCCGGGCCATCAGCGGGACGGTGCGGCGCAGCCGGGCGGCCAGCTCCGGTTCTAGGGCCCGCGGCTGCCAGCCCGGCTGCGCGCGCCGCACGTCCTCGTGGTGGATGAACATCTCGGCGACGTTGGCGACCGGGTCGAGCAGCTTGAGCGGTGAGTAGGCCGGCGGACCGGACGCCACCTTGTCCAGCAGCTCGTCCCAGCCGGCCCGCTCGGCGACCTCGTTCTGCACCTTCTCGGTGTGGGAGGCGAAGAACGGGATCAGGATGCCCGGGGCCGCATCGGGGCGGTACTCGCGGACGACCAGGTGAGCGGCGAGGTCCCGCGTCTTCCAGCCTTCGCACAGGGTCGGCGCGTCGGGGCCGGCGGTGCGCATGGTGTCGACGAGGGCGGCGCGTTCGCGTTGAGCTATAGACATCTGTTCAGGGTAGGCCGGTGCCAGACGGCGCCGCGAAGGTGCGCAGAATGCCGGCAACGGGCGGCGTGTCGCGGACAAACACGCACGCTCGCGGGCGTATGGGCTCCGGTACCGCGCGTCTGCGTATTCGGTAAATTTGGGGCGTCATGTCCTCATGAAAGGAGACTTAGGGGATCCCATGAACGCCCGTGTCGAGCAGTTGGAGTTCCAGGCTGAGGCGCGACAGCTGCTGGATTTGATGGTCCATTCCGTCTACTCCAACAAGGATTCGTTCCTGCGGGAGCTGATCTCGAACGCCTCGGATGCGCTGGACAAGCTCAGGCTGGAAGCCCTTCGCAATAAGGACCTGAACGTCGACACCTCCGATCTGCACATCCAGATCGAGGTGGACAGGGAAGCGCGGACGCTGACCGTGCGCGACAACGGGATCGGGATGACGCGCGACGAGGTCGTGGATCTGATCGGGACGCTGGCCAAGTCGGGCACCGCCGAGCTCCGCCAGCAGCTGCGGGAGGCCAAGGACGCCAAGAATGCCGGCGCCTCTGACGAGCTGATCGGGCAGTTCGGCATCGGCTTCTACTCGAGCTTCATGGTCGCCGACAAGGTCGAACTGCTGACCCGCAAGGCGGGGGAGAGTGAGGCGACCCGTTGGGAATCCAGCGGCGAGGGTACCTACACCATCGAATCCGTCGAGGACGCCCCGCCGGGCACGTCGGTCACCCTGCACCTCAAGCCCGAGGACGCCGAGGACGAACTCTACGACTACACCACGGACTGGAAGATCCGGAGCCTGGTCAAGAAGTACTCGGACTTCATCGCCTGGCCCATCCGGATGGAGGTCGAGCGACGCACGCCGGCGGACGAAGAGGGCGGCGAGGAAAAGGTCACCAGGGAGACCGACACGCTCAACTCCATGAAGGCGCTGTGGGCCCGGCCCAAAGACGAGGTGTCCGAGGAGGAGTACAGGGAGTTCTACAAGCACATCGCGCACGCCTGGGACGACCCGCTCGAAATCATCGCGATGAAGGCCGAGGGCACCTTCGAGTACCAGGCTTTGCTGTTCATCCCGTCGCACGCGCCGTTCGATCTCTTCAACCGCGACGCCCACACGGGCATCCAGTTGTACGTCAAGCGCGTGTTCATCATGGGTGACTGCGACGAACTGATGCCCGAGTACCTGCGCTTCATCAAGGGTGTCGTCGATGCACAGGACATGTCGCTCAACGTCTCCCGGGAAATCCTGCAGCAGGACCGGCAGATCAAGGCGATCCGCCGCCGCCTGACCAAGAAGGTTCTCTCGACGATCAAAGACATCCAGTCCGAGCGGCCCGAGGATTACCGCACGTTCTGGACCCAGTTCGGCAAGGTCGTCAAAGAGGGTTTGCTGTCGGACCACGACAACCAGGAGACCCTGCTGGGAATCTCGTCGTTCGCCTCGACGCACAGCGACGAGGAGCCCACCACGCTCGCCGAGTACGTCGAGCGGATGAAGGAGGGCCAGACGCAGATCTTCTACGCCACCGGCGAGACGCGTCAGCAGATCCTCAAGTCGCCGCACCTCGAGGCGTTCAAGGCCAAGGGGTACGAGGTGCTGCTCCTCACCGACCCGGTGGACGAGGTGTGGGTCGGGGTGGTCAACGAGTTCGACGGCAAGCCCCTGCAGTCGGTGGCCAAGGGCGAGGTGGACCTCACCTCCGAGGAGGACCACAGCGACGCCGAGCGGGAGGAGCGGCAAAAGGAGTTCGCGGACCTGCTCACCTGGCTCAAGGAGACCCTGAGCGAGCACGTCAAGGAGGTCAGGCTGTCGACCCGCCTCACCGAATCGCCGGCCTGCCTGATCACCGACGCCTTCGGGATCACGCCGGCGCTCGCGCGCATCTATCGTGCGTCCGGTCAGGACGTCCCGGTCGGCAAGCGGATCCTCGAGCTGAATCCGGATCACCCGCTCGTCACTGGCCTGCGCCAGGCGCACCAGGACCGAGCCGACGATCCGTCCGTCGCCGAGACCGCGGAATTGCTCTATGGCACAGCGCTGCTCGCCGAGGGCGGGGCGCTCGACGACCCGGCGCGGTTCGCCGAATTGCTCGCCGACCGCCTGGCCCGCTCGATCTAGCACGCATTTCGTGGATTGAAAGCCGCTCAGCAGGGATAATCACATCCCATGGCGGAGTTTCGGGTGATCGATCCACGCGGCCTCGTCGTGGGGGCGAAGGACTTTGCCGACGCGGAGGCCGCGTATGCCTGGTTCGTCGACTACATCGCCGGCAGCTCGGAACTGGGCTGGCGGATGGAGGTCAACGACGAGGGGCAGTGGGCCTTCTTCGACGACACCGAAGGATTCACGGCTCCCGTCAGCCGGCGACAGACCCGCAGGTGAGCTGGGTCAACCCGGCCCGATCACGAAGCAGCGCCCGGTGCTGCTGGTCAGCAGGACTTCGTTCACCGACGACGCCGCGACGTCGGGAAACTCGAAGCGATGGGCCTGCTGGCCGGCGGCGATGTCGGCGGTCTGGGACGGGCTGGTCCCGTCTTTGGTGCGCACCGCGACGGTGACCTTGTCGGGTTTCGCCACGTTCTGCGGCTCGTGGAAGTACCAGACCTCGATCCCGGCTCCCGACGTGGTGGCCCGCCAGCCGTCGGCGTAGTAGCACCCCGGATTGCCCTCGGCATCCGGTGGCGGCGGCGGACAGATCGACAAGCCGACGCACGGCGTGGGCGCCGGAGCGGTTGTCGACGGCGCGGCCCCGACCGGTGGTGCACCGGCAAGCGCCAAAGCCGCCGCCGATGCGATCAGCACGTTGCGGACCATCGCCGTCACCCCCCCGCTATCCGTGGCCGATCTGGACGGCTTTGACCACGAGCAGCAGCGCGCCGATCACCAGGTAGCTGCGGAGGGCGATCATGGCGAGGCGGGTGCCCGGTGACCAAGTGACCGGCTCGAGCAGGGTCAGCGGCGGCATGCGCCAGCTATTGCGGTCGACATCCCGCGCCGGTGGGGGCGGTGCGGCCGGTGCCACCTGACGTCGGCTCAACCAGCGCAGGATCGGCGGGGCGGCGGCACCGAGGAGCACCAGCGTCAGGGTCAGGTAGCCGGCGACGGCGACGACGTTGAGGCCCGGAAACAGGGTGGTGGCCATCAAGATTCCCGACAACAGCAGCAGGACGCCGACGATCAGCCCGGCGACCCAGTTGAGCCAGGGCCGATTGACCCAGGGCCCCAACACTTCCCGATCGTTGCAGAGCAACAGCAGGAAGACGCTTGCGCTGGGCAGCAGGAGGCCCGCGAGGGCCTGGACGGCCGTGGTGATCAAACCCAGCGGGGCGCCGGGAATCAGCACGATTCCCGCCGCCAGCACCACCATCGCCGTGTAGCTGAAATAGAACTGCTTGGCGTCGGCGAAGCCGCGGTGCAGCGAGTGCTTGAGCCCGAACACGTCGCCGAAGGCGTAGCTGGTGGCCAGCGTCACCGCGGCCGCGCCGATGATCGAGGCGTCCATGAGCACGATGGCGAAGATCCAGCCGAGCGCATGGCGGTGCTGCCCGAGCAGGTGCGCGACGGAGCCGGCGTCGGAGAATCCGCCGACGGTGTTGGTGGAGCGCGCCGCCCATTCGCCGGTCATCACCAGCGCCGCGGCGCCGACGACGACAACGAACGCCCCCAGCACGGTGTCGGCGCGCTCGTAGGCCATGAACCGGGGCGTGATGCGTTTGTCGACGACGTTGGATTGCTGGAAGAACAGCTGCCAGGGTGCGACCGTGGTGCCGACGATGGCGATGATCAACAGCACCGCATCCGAGCTGATGCCCCCCGAGATGCCGGGCACCACAAACGACTTCGCGGCGTGCGCCCACTCCGGGTGCGACATCAGCAGCATCGGGATCTGCAGCAGGGTCACGGCGATGAAGACGAACATCGCGCGTTCCCAGCGCCGGAAGCTGCCGCTGGCCATGATCGCGATCAGCGCCACCGCCGAGGTGGGCACCACCACGTATTTGGAGATCCCGATGTACTCGGCGGCCAGGCTGATGCCGATGAACTCGGTGACGATCGTCAAGAAGTTCAGGAGGAACAGATCGCCGACGGAGAACCAGCCCCACCCGCGCCCGAAGCGTTCGTTGATCAACCGGGCGTGGCCGACGCCCGTGACGGCGCCGAGCCTGACCACCATTTCCTGGTTGACGATGAGCACGGGAATGAGCAGCAGCAGCACCCACAGCAGGGAGTAGCCGTAGTTCTGGCCGGCCTGGGCGTACGTGGCCACGCCGCCGGCGTCGTTGTCGCCGACCATCACGATGATCCCGGGACCGACGATGGCCAGCAGCGTCAAAAGCCGGCGCTTCCACGTCGTGGGGTGGTCCGTCTCGCCGACGCTGATCCGCCCGAATGCCCCCTCGATGTCGCCGAGGTGCGCGGTGTCGAGCACCGCCGAGCGTCGTTCGGGGGCGGGGGTGGTGGCGGTTTCGTCGCCCGTCGTCACGAGGGCTCCGGCGCGGTGCGGTCACCGTCGGACGGGGGCACCTCGCGGACCGGACGCGGAGCGGGTTCGCGGCGGCGCCAGTCCTCGGGGATGGTCGCCTCCAGCACGTCGTCGACGGTGACCACACCGAGCACGCGGTCCTGGTCGTCGACGACGGGGATGGAGTAGAGGTTGAAGTCCGCCATCAAGAGCGCGATGTCCGTCAGGTCGGCGCTGGCGCTGACCCGCACGGGGTCCGAATCCATCAGTGATTCAAGGCGTTCCGCCGGATCGGCCTGCAGCAGGGCGATGACGGAGACCACGCCGTCGAGTCGTTTGTCCGCGTCGACGACATGGACCTTGATGAGGGCCTCGGGCTGGATGCTGCGCGAGGAGGCGATCAACCCGAGCGCCTCGGCCGCGGTGCTGGTGGCGGGGCAGGCGACGAAGTCGACGTTCATCAGCCCCCCGGCGCTTTCGGGGTTGAAGCCCATCAGCGTGATCACCTTGGTCCGCTGCGGCGCGGGCATCAGGTCCAGCACCGGGCGGCGGCGGGACTGGCGCAGGTCGGCGATAGCGTCGGCGGCATCGTCGGCGCGCATCCGGCCCAGCAGCGCCGCGACCTCCGCATCGGGCATGCCGTCGAGCAGCCGGCTCGCCTTCTCGGGGTCCAGCTCCTCGAAAACGTCGGCTTCCAGTTCCGGGTCGCTGTGCACGCGATCGAGGATCTCGCCGCCTTCGGCCTTGTCCGCCTCCTCGAGCAGGTCGGCGATCTCGGCGGCCTTGAACTCGCCGAAGCGGTCCGAGAGGCGTCGCACCGCGTCGGAGCGCGCGTGACCGATGAGCGGCTCGAACGACTTCCAGTCGCGCGCGGCGTGGCCGCCGGAGTGCTTGATCAACCCGAACAAGCTCGGCGGACGGCGGGTGTCCAGCCGCGCGACCACCCAGCCGGCGCCGGTGTCTTCGAGCTCGACGTCGTAGGCGCGAACCAGCTCCACGGCGGCGACGTCGATCAGCCGGTGCCCCAGCACGTCGGTGCGCAGCAGCACCTCTCCGTCGCGGCGCTCGAAACGTCGGAGGTCAACCTTGTTCTTGCCCAACAGGACTCGGTCGGCACCCAGCTGGTCGATGGACTTGCTGCCGACGAACACACGGCGTCCGCCGACCCCCGCCACAATCCCCGTGACCGCCGGGTAGTCGTCGGCGCCGCCCAGGCGCGCGATCACGTCCTCGACCCGTCCGATGGCCTCGCCCGAGCGGGCCAGCACCTGAGCGCGGAGCAGCTGCGAAAGGTGTATCACCGGAAGTTCGCCGGCAACTTTCGCCGCCGTCTCTGGTGGGCTCACTTGTCCTCCTCACACCGCGCGGCAGGGACCCGGATCGGCCGCAAGAGCGTACGCCACGCTCGTCGCGGCTAGCCACTCCTAGAAGGTAAACGGCGAGCGGCGATTCACGACAGGCGCCCCGGCGCGACGCGAGGTGAGAGACTCGACGCGTGACGGCAATCGAATTCACCTCGGTATCACCGATCGTCCCCGTCCTCGACCTGGATGCAGCCCTCAGCCGTTACCGCAGAATGGGATTCGACGCCCGCGCCTACGAAGGCCCGGAGCGTTACGGTTTTGTCGATCGCGGGTCCGTGTCCATCCACCTCACGGAATGGGCCGAACACGACCCGCTGAGCACCGCCTCCAGCGTCTACCTCTACGTCAGCGACGCCGATGCGCTGCACGCGGAGTGGGCGGCGTTGGACGGCCTGGAAGGGCGGCTCATCCCGCCGTGCGACACACCGTACGGCCTAAGGGAGTTCGCCTACGTCGATCCCGACGGCACCCTCCACCGTGTCGGCTCCCCGGCGAGCTGAGGGGGACGGGCCCGCCGCGGCCTGGCTGTGAGCGAGCGCCACGGTGGCGGCGATCATCACGGCGACCGACACACTCAGCGCGACGATCCCGACGGCGTTGGTGTTGAGCGTCTCGCCGAGCACCGCGACGCCGAGCACCGACCCGACGATCGGTTCGGCGACGGTGGTCGCGGGCAGCGACGCGGTGAGGGGACCGGCACGGAACGCCGACTGCTCCCAGGCGGTCGCGGCGAGCGCCAGCGCAATCCACACATACACCTCCGGGGCCCGCAGCAGCGCCGGCAGTCCGCGGCCGAGCTGGTCGACCACCCCCTTGGTCAAGACGGAGAACAGGCCCCACAACGAACCGGACACCAGGCCGAGCAACATCGCGCTGACCGCACCCGAGAAGACGCGCGAGCCGATGACGCAGAGGATCAAGGCCGGAACCATGATGACGGCGACGACGGTCCAGGTCTTGAGTGAGGCGCGGGGACTCCCGGCCTGCGGGTCACCGACCGTGACCACCACCGTGACGGCCGCCGCCAGCAAGACGGCCCAAATCGCTTGCGCGCGAGTGATTCCGCGGTGGTTGACCTTCGCGTTGATCACCAACGCGAACAGCAACGACGTCACCAGCAGCGCCTGGACGAGCACGACCGAACCGAGCCCGAGGGCGGCGGCCTGCAGCCCGAACCCGGCGCCGGCCACGAGGGTGCCGACCCACCACCGGCGGTCGTGCAGTAGCCGGCGGAACAACCCGAGGGTGCCGACCGGTTTGTCGGTCACCTGCTGGGCCGACCGCTGTTGCAGGACGTCTCCGATGCCGACCATCAGGGCGGCGGCCACCGCGAGGACTGCGGCAAGGCCGGTCTTTCCCACGTGGACCTCCTGTGCGATCCGCCGCGGCGGCGTTCTGGGCTTGCGACGCTGCAGCATTGGGGGCGCGCGACCGAAAGGTGGCGCTCGAAGCGTACTCAACCCCGGGAGGTGGTGCCATTTCGCGCCGGGACGTCAGCGCGGTTGTTCGGAAACTCCCAGTTGACGCGCCACGCTCGCCGCGTCCCAGTACTCGCGAGCGCGCCGGATCTTGCCGTCCTCGATCTCGCACACGAAGCACACCGCGAGCTCGAACATGGCCGTGGTGGGCTCGGCGCCGGAGATGTCGATGCCGTGCAGGCCCCAGTCCTTTTCGAACGTCGTCACCTCGCCGGCCGTCGGGACCGTGGTCACATACTCCACGCAGGCCTGGGTGTCCGTGGCGAAAAGGTGCGTGAGCCTCTTGTGACTGTTGCGGGAATAGGCCAGGCGAGCAAGGTTTTCCATGTCCTCACGGCCGTGCCATGTGACGCCGGTGGGCATTTCGACGATCTCGACGTCGTCGGCCATGAAGTCGAGCGCGCCCATGTCCTGGCGGTTGTGGGCGTCCAACCACGCTTGGATCAGTTCGATGTTGGCCCGTGCCGCGTCCATGCCGGTTCCCGACCGGTCAGCTGTTGCGCCGGATCTTGAGCGCGGTCGTGATCATCGGAATCTGCAGCGGCAGCCGCGCCAGCGCGGCGATGCGCATCGGCCAGGGCTTGTCCCACCACAGCCGCACCATGTTCACGTTCGCCGGGAAGACGCCGACGAACAGCGCGACGGCGGCCAGCGCGGCCAGGCGCCGCGTGGGGCGGGGCACCAGCAGCGCCCCGATCGCCACCTCGGCGACCCCGGAGGCGTAGGTGTAGAACCGCGGACTTCCGGGCAGTTCGGCGGGGACGATCGTGTCGAAGGGCTTAGGTGCCAGGAAGTGCACGGTGCCGATGCCCACCAGCATCGCCGCGACCCGGTACGCGGCTGTCTGGGTGGTGTCAGGCTGCACGAGGGGGGTGGTGGTCATTGCGCGAGCGTAACGCCGCGGCGCCAGCCCGTCGGATGTGGTGCCACGGCGTTACGCTCGAGGCGTTTCGTGTAAACTCAGGCCGTCAAATCGCGCACAGCCCACACGACAGTTCGAGGTACACACATGGCTACACCCGTGATCGTCGGAGCCGTCCGCACGGCGATCGGCCGCTCGTTCAAGGGGACGCTGGTCAACACCCCGCCCGAGACGCTGATCACCGCCGTGCTTCCGGAGGTGGTGCGTAGGTCGGGCGTGGATCCGTCCGCCATCGACGACATCATCTTCGCCGAATCACATTACGGCGGAGGCGATCTGGCGCGTTACGCGGCGACCGCCACCGGCCTGGAGGACATCCCCGGTCAGTCGGTGAACCGCCACTGCGCCGGGAGCCTCACCGCCATCGGCAACGCGGCGGCGCAGATCGGATCCGGGATGGAGCGCGTGCTGATCGCCGGCGGCGTGCAGTCGCTGTCGATGACGCCGCTGACCAACTGGCGCATCCCGGGCCCCGAGCTGAAGTTCCAGGAGCAGTGGATGCCACCGACTCACGTCGAGACCCCCGACGCCCCGGCGCGGGACATGTCGATCACGGTGGGCTGGAACACCGCGCAGGCCGTCGGCATCACGCGCGAAGAGATGGACGCCTGGGCGGCGCGGTCGCATCAGCGGGCGATCGCCGCCATGGATGCGGGCAAGTTCGTCGACGAGATCCTCCCGCTGAAGATCACCCAGCTCGACGGCTCGGTGACCGAGTTCTCGGTCGACGAGCATCCGCGCCGCGACACCACCGTGGAGAAACTTGCCGGTCTCAAGGTGCTGCATCCCGAGATCGAGGGCTTCTCCATCACGGCGGGCAACAGCAGCGGCACCAACGACGCCGCGGCGGCGGTCGCGCTCGTCGACCGCGAATACGCCGACGCCGAGAAGCTCAACGTGATGGGCACGGTCAGGGCGTGGGCGGCGGCGGGCGTCCCGGCGCGCGACTGTGGTCTGGGCGCGGTCAAGGTCATCGGCAAGGTGCTTCAGCGGGCGGGCCTGTCGCCTCAGGACGTTGCGCTGTGGGAGATCAACGAGGCGTTCGCCTCGGTGCCGATCGCGGCCTGCCGGGAGTACGCGCTCGACGAGGAGAGGGTCAACTTCTCCGGGAGCGGTTGCAGCCTCGGGCATCCGATCGCCGCCTCGGGCGCGCGCATGGTCACCACTCTGGTTTACGAGCTGGCTAGGCGCGGTGGCGGCATCGGCGTCGCGGCCATGTGCGCCGGCGGCGGCCAGGGCGGCGCGGTAGTCGTCGAGGTCTAGTTGCAGAACGTGTAGCCGATGAACTGGGCGTCACGGGCGTTGCCGCCCGAGTAATTGGCGAAGTGCACGGCCGGCATCCCGTTGTACTGCGTGTTCATCTTCTGGGCCGTGGGCGGGGGCGGGCCCTTGGGGAACGCCAGGATCATGTCGGCGAAGATCTTCAGTCCGGGCTGGCAGATCGCGTCGGCCCGCGGCGGCTGGGCGTTCCACGCGTGCACCACGACGGGGCTGGTCAGTTGGTAGCCCGCCGCGCAGTTCGGGTCGCAGATCTTGAATACGGCGTTGCCCGTCCCGTCCGCCCCCTGCGGTCCCCACGAACTCCACGACATGTCTTGCAGCGCAACGGCAACGCTGGCGCAGCCGAGGACGTTCAGGCGCTTCGGGCGTTCGATCGGCGGGACCGAGGGGTTGTAACAGCCGGGGATGGCGTAGCTCGGCGGCGGCGGGGGTGGCTGGGCGGCCGTCGGAGCGCCGCCGTGGCCGTGCACCAGCTTGACGGCCAAGACCGTGATCCCGCCAATCACGACCACCGCCAGAAGGGCGCTGATCGCGAGCAGGCGCCCGCGGGGAAGATGCCGGAACCGGCTCACCGAGTTCCTGGAAAGGATGTCGCCGTCGCCCCCACTCACATCCAACAGGTTTACCTGTTGTCGCGAGAATTCACCTGCGGGGGTGGCATCTGACGGCCCGTGATGGGAAGGTAAGTTGGCCAAACTACCAAGATATCCGGGATTGGGACATGCGATGAACGATGACGAACTGGCCGCGCGGTTGGCCACCGAGGCGGGCCAATTGCTGCTCGGGGTGCGCGCGGAGTTCGCCGACTCCGACGCGAGTGAGCGGAAAGCGGCGGGGGACAAGCGATCCCATGACTTCCTCATGGAGGCGCTGGGCGCCGAGCGGCCCGACGACGCGGTGTTGTCCGAGGAGGGCGCCGACGATCCCGTGCGCCTGCGCTCGGAGCGGGTCTGGATCGTCGATCCGCTGGACGGGACGAGGGAGTTCTCCGAGCTCGGCCGCGAGGACTGGGCGGTGCACGTCGCCCTGTGGCAGGCGGGGGAGCTGGTGGCGGGCGCCGTCGCGCTGCCCGCGCAGGGCGTCACGCTGGCCACCCCGCGCGTCGCGCCGCCCCCTGTAGCGCCCGACAAGCCGCGGATCGTGGTCTCCCGGACCCGCCCGCCCGCGATCGCGCTGTCCGTGCGAGACGCGCTGGACGGCATCCTGGTGGAATTGGGTTCGGCCGGAGCCAAGGTGGCGTCGATCGTCCAGGGCCGCTCGGATGTCTACGTGCATGCCGGCGGCCAGTACGAGTGGGATTCGGCCGCACCCGTCGCGGTGGCCCGCGCCGCGGGCCTGCACACGTCGCGCATCGACGGGTCCGACCTGCTCTACAACCAGCCGGACCCGAAGTTGCCGGACCTGGTGGTCTGCCGGCCCGAGCTGGCGGAGGCGGTGCTGGCCGTCACTGCCCGCTGACCGCGCCGAACGTCGAGTTGATGCGCCATTCGCGACGGAATCCCGCAACGACTCGACGCTCGACCTCAGGGCACTAGTTTCGCCGGCCCCGCCGCCGCCCACCGCCCATCGCCTCCTCGTTCCACTCCCTCTCGATTCGCCCGATCTCGAGCGAAAGCAGAACGAGTGTCGTGTTTTCGCAATGCAATTCACACGCGGTGCGATACTCCGCAGCCTCGCCGGTGGTGGGCAGGTGGGGGCGTAGCCCCTCGAACCACTCGTCGCCGACCACGTTGGGCGGGTCGCCCTGGCGCGACCCCTGGGCCCACTGCTGGTAGGCGTCCCGGGCGTTGGCCAGGCCCGCCCGCCAGCGCTGGATGGTTTCGTAGCGTTGAGCCTGCAGGCTCATACTGACCTGATGCTTGTGGTCGGTGCTGCCCATCATCCGTGGCAGCACCGTGTCGGTGATCGAACGCGCCACACCGGCAACGCCGACGGCCGACGCGCCCACCACCATGCCGGCGAGGCCCATCATCGCACCGTTCATGCCCCGATCGTCGCATCCCGAAGCGGCCGGTGGCCAGAGAGGGAAGTTACCGGGCCCGACGAAAGGAGAGCGACCCGTGCGCATTGACACTCACCATCACGCCATCCCGGGCTTCTACCGGGACGCGTTGCGCAAGAGTGGGATTGAGGAGGGCGGCGGCCGAAAGTTGCCGGAGTGGAGCCCAGAGGCGTCACTGGCGGCTATGGGCCAGCTGGACGTCGACACCGCCATCCTGTCGGTGTCGACTCCTGGCACCGCCTTCTTGTCCGAGCGCGCCGACGCCGTCGCGCTCGCACGCGACGTGAACGACTACCTCGCGACACTGGTGTCGCGCCAAGCAGGACGGTTCGGGTTCTTCGCAACGATCCCCATGCCGCATGTCGCGGCGTCCGTCGACGAAGTCGCCAGGTCCCTCGACGACCTGCAGGCGGACGGCGTGGTGCTGTTCGCCAACAGCGCCGGCACCTACCTCGGCCAGCCCGGACAGGACGACCTGTTCGCCGCGCTGGACGCCCGCTCGGCGGTGGCGTTCATCCATCCCGCCGAACTGCCCGGGCCCCCGGCCGACGGCGTACCGCCCTTCGCCGCCGACTTCCTGCTCGACACCACCCGCGCCGCGTATCTGCTTGTGCGCAATGGCGTTTGCCGCGCCTATCCGAACATCAAGTTCATCCTCAGTCATGCCGGCGGCTTCGTGCCGTATGCCTCGCACCGCATGGCGGTCGCCATCATGGGCGACACGGGCCGCAGCCTGGTCGACAGCCTCGATGATTTTGCGGGCTTCTACTTCGACACCGCGTTGTCCTCGAGCGCCGCGGCGCTGCCCAGCCTGCTTGCCTTCGCCAAGCCCGGACACGTCACCTTCGGTTCCGACTGGCCCTTCGCGCCGATCGCCGCCGGCAAACTCTTCGCCGCCGGCCTCGAGGCTTACGCGGGGCTTGACGACGACCAACGCGCGGGCATCGAGCGCTCCAACGCGCTCGCGCTGTTTCCCCGCCTCGGGGCGGCCCCGGGCCCGGCCTCGGCCTCGGGGGTCGACTGGGCACGGCACACGATCAGCCGGGCCGTCATGCGCGGCGTCGTACGGCTGATCAACACGCGCTGACCGGGGTCAGCGCCGCCGCGCCTGTTGCCACGCCACGACGCGCTTGGCCAGTTCGGGCCCGGCGTCCTCCTGGATGAAGTGACCGGCGTTGATGCGCGCGTGCGGTTGGCCCGCCGCGCCGGGGATGTGCCGGATCAGGGAGCGGTCGGCCTTGCCGAGGATCGGGTCGCGGTAGCCGAAAATGGTCAGAAAGGGCTTGTCCCACTCGGCGAGGGCTTTCCACGCGGCCCGGTTGGCGGGGACGGCCGGGTCGTCCGGCGAGGTCGGCACCAGCATCGGGAACGCCCGCGCTCCGGCCTGGTAAGTCTTGTCGGGAAACGGCGCGTCGTAGCCGGCCCGGATCTTCGGCGGGACGCGGTGAACGGTGGCCGTGGCCACGAGGCGGCCGGCGGGCAGCACCGGGGAATAGCGCGCGAACGCCCGCCACACGTAGAAGGCGGGGGACATGGGGCGGTGCGCCGTGGGCAGCGCGCCGTTGGCCACCACCAGCCGCGCGATGCGATCACCCTGTTCGGCGGCGATGCGCAGGCCGATGAGGGATCCCCAGTCCTGCACGAACAGCGTGACGTCCCTGAGGTTGAGGCGCTCGAACCACGACGTCACCCACTCGACGTGCCGCAGGTAGGTGTAGTCCTGGATGCGCGTCGGCTTGTCGGAGCGCCCGAAGCCGATGAGGTCGGGCGCGAGCACGCGGTTTCCCGCGTCGGCTAGGGGCGGGATCATCGTGCGGTACAGATAGCTCCACGTCGGCTCGCCGTGCAGCAGCACGATCGGCGGCCCTTCGATCGGCCCCTCGTCGAGGTAGTGCATGCGCAGGGGCCGGGTGTCGCTCGCCGACACGTCAACATAGTTCGCTACGAACGGGTAGTCCTCGAGGTTTTCGAACCGGGAGTCTGGAGTTCGCAGCACATCCATATCAGCTCCTTCGACGAGCGGGCGCCTCTGCAAGCCTCTCTCCCCGCGGGCATTTCGTCTAGTGGGAGATTTCGTCTTGTGGGAGATTTTGAGCCGCCGTTAAACTCGTTTACTCATGGCGATTCGCCGCGCTGTCCTGCTCATAGCCGACATCAGTGGATACACGCACTACATGAGCTGGAACCGGACGCACCTGGCCCACGCGCAGATGACGGTGGCGGGGTTGCTGGAGGCCGTCATCGACAGCGCGAAAGGTCTCAAGCTCGCCAAGCTGGAGGGCGACGCGGCGTTCTTCTGGGCACCCGACGGCGATGCGAAAGTGCTGGTCTGCGAGCGGCTGTCGCGGATGCGGCAGTCCTTCCTCAAGCGGAGGGAACGCTTCAAGACAGACATCGCGTGCGAATGCGCGAGTTGCTCGCAGCTGGACAGCCTCTCGCTGAAATTCGTCGTGCACCAGGGCGAGGTGGCCGAGCAACGGGTGAAGCGCCACGTCGAACTCGCCGGTGTCGACGTCATTTTGGTGCACCGCATGCTGAAAAACACCGTTCCGGTGGTCGAATACGTGCTCATGACCGACCCCGTGGTTGCCTGCCTGGAGGAATCGATGCGCGGCCAGTGCATGCCGCTGGTCCACCACTTCGAGGGCATCGGGGAAACGTCGACGCACTACATCGACCTCTCGTTATCCGAAATTCCGGCGGCTCCGCCCGCGCCCAGCTTCCTGCGCCGGCTGGGCATGACGACCAAGCTGGAGCTGAACACTCTGCCCTACCTGATGCGCATCAAGGAACCGGCCGAGGGATTCCGCAACCTCGGGCGTCGCGCCGAGGTCGGCGGCTGACGTCCCTACCGCGCCCGCGCGAGCGCCCGGCCCATGCGCGAGACGGCCTCGTCCAGAATCGCGCGGGAGGTCGCGAAGTTCAGCCGGACATGGCCGGCCCCGCCGGCCCCGAACACGTGGCCGGAACTCAGCGCGACGCGGGCGTGGTCCAGGAACCAGCGCGCCGGCCCCGAGAGGTCGGCGACCACGGCGAGGCCGTCCGCGGCGTCCTCCGCGATGCCCAGGTCCCGGCAGTCCAGCCACGCGAGATAGGTGCCCTGCGGCCGTTGACATTTCACCCCGGGCAGGTGCCGGTCGACCAGGTCGCCCAGTAGAGTTCGATTCTCGTCGAGCCCGTGTAGCAGCGCGTCGAGCCAGTCGTCGCCGGTCGTGAACGCCTCGGCGTGCGCGATGATGCCGAGGTGGCTCGGGCCGTGGCTCACCTCCTCGGGCATCCGGCGCAGGTCGGCGGCCGCCTCCGGCCCGGCGATGGCGAGCGCCGCCTTGATGCCCGAGAGGTTCCACGCCTTGGAGGCCGACATCAGCGCGAAGGCATCCTCCCCGCCGGGCACGGTCAGGTAGGGGACGAACCGCGCCCCGGGCAGGACGACCGGCGCGTGGATCTCGTCGGAGACCACCCGCACACCGAAGCGGCGGGCCAGCGCCGCGACGGCGCGCAACTCGTCGACGGTGTGCACCGACCCGGTGGGGTTGTGCGGATTGCACAACAGGTAGGCCACCTTGGCGGCCGACGCACTGGCCCGCGTGAAGGCCTCCTCGAGGGCGTCCAGGTCGATGCGACCGTCCGCGCTGAGCGGCGCCTCGACCACGCGGCGGCCGTCGTGCGACACGAACGCGTAAAACGGCGCGTAGACGGGCGGGTTGACGACGACGGCGTCACCGCGGTCGGTCACCAGCCGCAGCGTCTCGACGACACCGAGCATGACGTCCGGGACGATCGCGGTGCGGGCCACTTCGAGGTCGTGCCACTGCCACCGCCGGGACGCGAACCCGGCGACCGCCTCGGCCAAAGCGGTGCCGCACGGGTAGCCGGTGTCGCCCAGATCGATTGCCCTGCGCAGGCATTCGGCGATCGTGGGGGCGAGCATGACGTCCATCTCGGCCACCCACAGCGGCAACACGTCGTCGGGATGGGCGCGCCACTTCATGCTGGTGCGCTGCCGGAGTTGCTGCAGCGACAGTTCCTCGAGGGGATTAAACGTCACCTGAGCAGATTAGGGGACATCACGTGGCGAACGCGTGCTTCGGGATCGTCAGCGGGAGATCAACGGAACTCAGCAGTCCCGATTCGGCGGCAACGACATACGGCACGGCGTTGACGACGCGCATCGCGGTCGCAACCATCGCGCCCGCGCCGGAGGTCATCCCCGCGACCCCGGCCTTCCGCGGGTCCTTCAGCGTCGCCGCCAGCGTGCAGTCGATGTCGGGGTCGCCGGTGATCACCACGCGGTAGGACAGGTCGCCGACCCCCATCGGCCAGTCGGGCGCGACGTCGTGCGCGAGCCGGGTGACGTGTTCGATCACGATGGCCTCCCGTCCGTCGACCACACCGATCGCCTTCATGCGCAGCGCGCCGCAGGTTCCGGCCTCGACCGTGCCCATCGCGACGTTCAACGTGCGGTTGGTGACCGCGCGGTCGAAGCTCTCGCGGACCTCTTGGATCTCCACTCCGAGCGCGTCGGCGATCAGCCGGAGCTGTCCCTGCCACTCCCCGGCGATCGCCCCGGGAAAGCCGATCCAGGGTTGATATTCGAGCGGACGGCCGAAGCCCAACGCGTCGCTCATGATGTCCGGGACGCCGTAATCGTCGTACAGCCCGATCTCGAACGAATGGATCTTTTCGATCGACGACGACTGGGTGGACAGCACGAGCGGTAGGTAGTCGGCGGCGAAGCCCGGTTCGATCCCGGATGCATACAGCGATGCCTGCCCCTGCTTGGCCGCGGCGACGAGTTGATCGCGCCATTCCGCGGGTTCGTAGGCGTGCGGATTGACCAACCGAGTCGTGCTCGTCGTGACGACGTTGATGCCCGCCTCGAGCAGTCGGACGTAGTCGGGGATGGCCAGTGCGTCGCGCTCCGGACCGCTTGCGGCGTAGACGACGCAGTCGGGTTTCAGGGCGACCAGCGCGTCCGCATCGGTGGTGGCGGCCAGGCCGATGGGCTCGCCGTTGGCTAGCTCGCCTGCGTCCTTGCCATCCTTTTCGGGGGAGTGCACCCACACGCCGACCAGTTCCAGGTCGGGTCGGTGCGCAATAGTGCGGATGGCGATCGACCCGATGCCGCCCGTCGCCCACACCACCACGCGATGAGTCGTCATCGTGCTTCTCCTCGGGTAGGTCGCGAACACCATGAAAGCCGATCCGGCCGTTGCCCTTCCGTCGCCGGACGAATCTGGTCGCGGCTTGACGGTCGATTCGGAAGCTACAGCCGCGACGGCGCGCGGTCAAGGGTTTAAGAAAGCGCGCACTATCTTGGCGAACAAATCTTAGGTTAGGCTGACGGGCACCCGTGGCGCGCTCGGGCCGCGGGTGTGGCCGGCGACGGGATCGGGAAGGAAGGCGCCTCCATGACGAGTGCGAATGCGGCCGATGTCTACTACGACCCGTTCGATTTCGACATCGACGACGATCCGTATCCCATCTGGAAGAGGCTGCGCGACGAGGCGCCGCTGTATCACAACGAGAAGTACAACTTCTACGCGCTGAGCCGCTACGAGGACGTGTCGCCGGGGTTGATGAACTTCGACGACTTCAGGTCGGGCCGCGGCACGACCATGGACATCATCATGAGCGGTATCGAGGTTCCGCCCGGGGTCATTCTTTTCGAGGACCCGCCGATACACGACCTGCACCGCCGTTTGCTGTCAAGGGTTTTCACCCCGCGGCGCATGGAGGCGATCGAGCCGCTGACCCGGGCGTTCTGCGTGCGTGCGCTCGACCCCCTGGTCGGCTCGGGCAGGTTCGACTTCATCGAGAACCTCGGGGCAATGGTTCCGATGCGCACCATCGGTTATTTGCTGGGAATCCCCGAGGACGGCCAAGAGGCGATCCGCGACCGCGGCGGCCGCCACCTCACCCTCTCCGAAGGTGCGTTCCGGCCGGTCGCGGAGGACCTGTTCGAGCGGAGCTATGAGGTGTTCGCGGACTACATCGATTGGCGGGTGGACCATCCGGCGGACGACCTGATGACCCAGCTGCTCAACGCCGAGGTCGAAGAGGGCGGGTCGACGCGGCGCCTGGAGCGCACCGAGGTGCTCATGTACACCAGCATGATCGCCGGCGCGGGTAACGAGACGACCACGCGCCTGATCGGTTTCATCGGTCAGCTGTTGGCCGAGCATCCCGATCAGCGGCGGCAGGTTGTGGCCGATCCCTCGTTGATTCCGGCCGCCATCGAGGAGGTGTTGCGCTACGAGGCGCCCTCGCCGGTGCAGGCACGCTACGTCGCGCGGGACGTCCAGTGCCGAGGGGCCACGGTTCCCGAGGGCTCGATCATGTTGCTGCTCAACGGGTCCGCCAATCGCGACGAGCGTCGCTATCCCGACGGCGAGAAGTTCGACATCCGCCGCGGCGACACGCACCTAAGCTTCGGCCACGGGCTGCACTTCTGCATGGGTTCCGCCCTGGCGCGCATGCAGGCACGGGTGGCGCTCGAGGAAGTGCTCAAGCGTTGGCCGGACTGGGAGGTCGACTACGCCAACGCGCGCAAGGCGCACACCTCGAGCGTGCGCGGCTGGGCGAAGCTCCCCGTCTTCACGTGATTTTCTGCGGCCGAGCGTCGAGTTGTTGCGCCAGACCCGCGATTTGAGCGCAACAGCTCGACGTTCGGCGCCTACGGTGGCTGGTTGGGTACGCCGGGGAACAGTTGTTGCGTCGGCCCCGCGGTCACCCACCCGCCGAGCTTCGTAACCAGGTGGGGCGCGAAAACCGAGGCATAGAGCACGTTTCCGACGACGACGACCGCGATGACCGACAGTACTGAGGATTGCAGCGGTGTCCTGGCCCTCCTGTCCGCCAACATCTCGATGACATTGCGTCCCTGCGCGTCGGTCCGGCCGAGCAGGTACGTGAAGACCATCATCTGGATGGCCATCGCGAGGGAGTCGTAAAGCGGGTACTGGTGCACGGTCCCCTCGCGGATCGCGAGCCCGGGGATCACCCGGCCGTAATAGAAGACGCCCAGCTTCGCGCCCAGGAACCCGTTGAAGAAGAGTGCCCAGCAGAAGCCGACGATGAGACCGACCACCAACAACGTCGGGGGGCTGCGCCACCCGAACCGCGCGCTCAGCCATCTTCCGAGCGCTGTTCCCGTCACCGCCGGCAGCACGAAGTAGGAGATGTAGCCGACGGGAACGAACAAGGGGAGCCCGCCCCAGGTCACGTTCAGGGGCCACCACGACGGCATGCGGGGAATGGCCGGCGGAAACTGCGCGTACATCGCCCAGTCGTAGGGCGCCTCGATCCACGAGAACGACATCGCCGAGATGCACAGCAGCAGCAGGGGATGCAGGTGGCGCCGGCGAACGCTCAGGTACACGCCCAGGGCGGTGAACCCGATCCCCCCGATGAGCGCGAAGTCGCTGGCCGCCCGCATCACGGGCGTCATCTGGGAGCTCACCGGCGCTCTCCCGGGCTCCGGCGTGCCTGCGGGTCGAAGCGCAGCACCAACCCGAAGATCAGGACGATGAGCCCGAATAGAGTGCCCAGCATGATCACCGCGCCCACGTCGGCACCCCTTTCGGCTCAGCAATCATTGAGGTAGTGGATACTATCCTAAGATGATCGCGAAGCAGAGCGCCGCAGACAAGCCCGTCGCGGGGCGGCGGCCCCGCGGCGCGCCGCGCGGGCTGCTGCTCGATGCCGGCCGGGCGCTCTTCGCCCGCCGGGACTATCGCAGCACCACGACCCGGGAGATCGCCCAGGCCGCGGGCGTCACGGAGCACCTGCTGTTCCGCCACTTCGGTTCCAAGGCAGCCCTTTTCCGTGAGGCGCTCGTTGCGCCCTTCACGGAATTCGTCGACGAGTTCGCCCAGACCTGGCAGTCGGTCGTGCCCGAGGAAACCGACGAGCAGGAACTGGCGCGGCTGTTCGTCGGCCGGCTCTACGACCTGTTCGTCGAAAATCAGGGTTTGTTGTTCACCCTGATGGCGTCCGACTCCCTCACCGACGAGGAGAAGGCGGACGCCGGGATCGCCGATGTCAGGCGGGCACTCACGGTGCTGCGTCAGATCAGCGCCGAGGGAATGCACCTGCGCGGGCTGCGCTCCGATCACCCGGACCTGCCGGCGGATTCGACCGTGGCGATGATCGCTGGCATGGCGGCGTTGCGCTCCACGTACTTCGGCTCGAAGCCGCCGCCGCGCGACGTCATCGTCGACGAACTCGTGCAGGCGGTGCTGCACGGGTTCTTGCACCGCAACGATTAGGCGCTGTGGTCCACCAGAACGGCGCCGTCAGGCTGGTTGCCGAGCGTCTGTAACGGGAGGTCTCCACCACCGGCCGTCAGGCGCACGATCTGGGCCAACTGCCCCGGGGCGTCGCATTGGAGGTAGTGGTCGGCGTTCGGCACCACCCAGTAGCGGTTCGTGCCGGGCTTGGTCTTCAGGTACGTCTGCCACACGTGATTCGGGACCCGCAACGGCGAAACGTTGTCGTGCAGCCCCCACACCACCGTGGTGTTGACGTGGCTCTCGGAAAGCGCTTCCAGCCAACCGGTTTCGTCGGCGGCGCGCTCATGCAGGTACTGGATCGTGTCCGGCAGCACCCGGGTCCCGTCGTTGTGGGCGAAGCATTGTGCCAGCGCGGCGATCTCCGGGTCCTCGAGCGTGCGCCGCGGCATGAAGGTGCTGGCGCCCATGCCGGCCGCCAGCAGCTCCGGCGTCGTCGCCGCCGCCGTCGGCCGCGCGGTCGCGGGGTCCAGCAGCGCGGTCTGGAATGCGGTGAGGTTCGACAGCGGCAGGTAGATGTTGGCGTTGGTCAGGATCAGGTCCAGGGGCGCCGCGGGTGGGTCCAGAGCCGAGAGCATGCCCAGGGCGATCATGCCGACGCTGCTGCCGCGGTCGTGGGTGAGCATCCGGTAGCCCGTCAGCTTCCACACCTGCGTGATGGCGTACACCAGCAGGCGGGCGTCGTCGTAGAGCGAGTACACGTACGGCTCGGGCGGCTTGTCGGACAGCCCATAACCCGGGAAGTCCAGGACGTAGATGTCGAAGTCCGGGCCGAGCTCGTTCGCCAGGGCGAAATAATCGATGCTCGACGTCGGAAACCCGTGCACGAGCACCAGTGGCGGTGCCCCGGGGGTGCCGCAGCGGCGGCTGAACACCGCCACTTCGCGGCCGTCGTTGGCGGCGGTCGTCGACCGCCACCGGAGTTCGGTCCCGCCTTGCTGCCACTCCGCGAAGATGTCCAAGCCGCCAGCATCGCAGAGGCGGCCGGGTTAGACAACGACCGGCGACGGCCGCCCGCCATGCGAGTCACTGGACCGTCGGCATCGCTGCCCGAAAACCGCCGACGACCGATGTTGCGCCATAAGCGCTTTCGTTCAGGGGCAGGTGACGTGGATGCCGAAGGTGACCTGACGCATCTCGCTCTGTCCCGGCGTGATCGCCTGGCCCGTTCCCGTCACCGTGTAGCTCTTGCCCTCCTTGGTGGTCCGCACCTGGGTCGCGGACTGCGGCGCCTGGTAGGGCAGCTGGAACTGGCCGCCGCCGACCTTGAGGGCGATGGCGAACCCGTCCACACTGGGCGGCGTCTCGTCCGACACCGCCAGGGACACCGACGCGGTGTCGTCCTGGACCCTGATGCGGGTGGTGAGGTCGCCCGACTCGGGCGGCGTCGCGGTCGGTTGCGCCGCCGCGCTGGTGCACTCGACGTTGGCGATCATCGTGTGCTTGTTGCCCTCGATCATGACGGTCGTGCTGACCGGCGCCGGACTCGAACTCGGCGGCGAGGCCGGCTGCGCGGATTTGCCCGAGCAAGCGCTCAACGCCAGCACCGCGATGCCGACGGCCGCGACAATCGTCCGGTTCGTCATCTCACCTCCGCCATTCGAACGCCGGGGGGACTCTAGGTCCCGTTCGTTTCGGGAAGGTCTCATTCTTCTGGCGACGAGTCAACCAGGAGTTCACGGCCACGCCTCCCAGCTGACCATGCTGCGCAGCGGTCCGGCGAAGACGGGGCGCACGGCGCCGGAGCGCCACCGCTCCTCGACCAGCGGGCCCAGCGCGTCCGTGGTGGCCAGGGGATCCTCGTCGAGGTACACGACGGTGACGTACTGGTGCTCGGTGCTCCATCCCGGGGGCAGGCGGCTCCATCCGGTGCTGGACCCGAAGGTCCACGCGCCGGCGGTGCCGGGGACAGCGAGCAGCGCGGGGTAGTGCTCGGCGTGCAGCCACTGTAGCCACGCGTCGGGGCGCCCGCCGGTCGGCCGCTCCACGAGCAGCAGGACGCCGCGGTGCGGCCGGAACGGCACCGCCTCGGCCGAGACGAGCGCGCGCGGCGACGCGTGCCACTGCAACAGGCGCAGCCCGGCCACCTGCAGTGACGGCCGGGTGATGGGGAAGCGGCCGTTCTCCCGCAGCGTGCGGCCGAGCGCGACGAAATCGGAGAAGGTCTCCTCGACCGGATCGGCGATGAGGTAGTGCACCACGTTCCCGATCCGTCCCAGCGGCCCGTCGGCCGCTAGGCGGCGGTCCAGGTAGTCGCCGTCGGCGATCCAGCGCAGCCCGTAGACGATGCCCGGCAGCTGGTACTGCTCGGGCATGTGGTCCAGCAGGTGCCAGCGCAGGTAGCCGTCGTCGGCCTCGGCCGGCGGCGTGAGGCTGAAGAAGCCCGCCTTCACCCGAAATGCGCTCATCCCTGCATGTACCCCCCGGCGTCGACGGGGATGGATTGGCCTGTGATGGTGCGGCTCTCGTCGCTTGCGAGGAACAGCGCGAGGTTCGCGACGTCGTCTGGCGACGAGATATCCTGCAGGGCAATGCCTTTGAGCATCCGGGCGCGTACGGTGGCGACGTCGACACCCTGTTCGTCGGCGGTGCGTTGCACCCACTGCCGAAACAGGTCGGTGTCGATGGCCCCGGGCACGATGCAGTTGCAGCGGATTCCGTACGGGCCGACCTCGAGCGCGACCGCCTTGGTGAACGCGCGCAGCGAAGCCTTCGCGGCGACGTAGTGCGTCTTGCGGACCATGCCCGTGTAGCTCACCGTCGACGAGAAGTTCAGGATGACGCCCCGCCGGCGCTGCAGCATCGACCGGTTGAGCACCTCCCGGGTGCACAGCATGGCCGCGGTGACGTCGATCGCGAACGTGGCGTTCCAGTTGTCCAGCGTCTGCTCCCACACCCACCGGTCCTGGCCGGGCGCCGCCGCGTTGTTGCACAGGATGTCGACCTGACCGAACTCGTCGACCGCCCGCGCCACCATGGCGGCGACGTCCTTCTCGTCCGTCACGTCGGCGCGCATCCCGATGGCGCCGGGGCCCGCCGCCGCGGCGGCGTCCCGAACCAGCTGTTCGCGCCGGGCCGCCAGCACCACCCTGGCGCCTTCCCGGACGAACAGCGACGCCAATACCGGACCCAGGCCCGTACTGGCGCCCGTGATGATGGCGACCTTGCCGTCCAGCCGGCCTGTCATTGCGGCAATGTTACCGGCAGGCCCGCAAACTTCCGGGGAACGGCGACGGAGTAGATTCGAACGACGCTCGAACCCACAGGAGTGCACATGACCGCCGGAAGCAGGGGACTCGCCGCGCCGGGAAACGCGCACGGGCGGAATCACTTCCGCGTGGGCCTGCCCCTGTTCGGGGAGGGCCGATGAACATCCCGAAGCCGACGTTGGTGGGGTCCCTGGTTGTCGAGAACCAGGCGAGCGAGGCCGACCGCGACGCCGCCGCCGTCCTTGACCCCGACACCTTCGTCGCCGGCGCCCCGTTCGGCGCGCTGGCCCGCTTGCGGGCGACCGCACCGGTGCACCCGGTGCGCCTGCCGGGGCTGCCCAGGGCCTGGTTGTTGACCAGGCATGCCGACGTCCGCATGGTCAGCCGAGACACCGAAACCTTCACCAGTAGTAAGGGCAACACGCTGGTGGAGGTCGAGGCCGCGCCCACTTCGGCGATGCTTCCCGGCATCGATCCGCCGCGGCACGTGCACTACCGCAAGCTGATCAACCAGGGCTTCACGGCCCGCAACGTCCAGCGCCTCGAACCGAGGATGCGCAAGGTCGCCCGCGACATCGTCGCGACGATCACGGCGAAGGGCGAATTCGACGCCGTCACGGACATTTCCGCCGAGATGTCGCTACAGGTGATCGCCGACGTGCTCGGCGTCCCGGCCGCGGACCGCATGGATGTCTTCCGGTGGAGCAACGCGATCGGCAGCCTCGGCATCGAGGACCCCGACTACGCGCCCACGCCCCAAGCCCTCGGCCAGGCGGCGGCCGAAATGTTCGCCTACTGCGGCGAACTGGTGGAGCACCGGCGCAAGAACGGTCTCACCGACGACATCCTGTCGGCGCTGCTCGCCGCCGAAGTCGACGGCGAGAAGCTCAACCGCGACCAGCTCAACGAGTTCTTCCTCCTGCTCGCGATCGCGGGGAACGAAACCACCCGCAACACGCTCAGCCACGGCATCCTGGCGCTGTCGGACCACCCCGACCAGCGGGCGCTGCTGGCCCGCGACCTCGACGCGATCGGGCCAGCGGTGGAGGAGCTGCTGCGGTGGGCGACGCCCGTGATGCACTTCCGCCGCACGGTCACCCGCGACCTGGAGATCCGCGGGCAGCGCATCCCGGCCGGCGATTGGGTGCTCATGCACTACCTGTCGGCCAACCGTGACGAGGAGGTGTTCGAGCGCGCCGACCAGTTCGACGTCACCCGCCCCGACGCCGGGCACGCGGCGTTCGGCGGCGGGGGAGTGCACTTCTGCCTCGGGGCGCAGCTGGCCCGTCTCGAATTGCGGGTGATGCTGGAGGAGCTGAGCGCGAGCGTGCCGGGCCTGACGGTCACGGGACCGCCCGACCGGTTGCGCTCCTCGTTCTTCCACGGCATCAAGCGCCTGCCGTGCAGCGTGGGTTAACCAGGGGGACAACGGCTTTCCAGCCACCCGTGGATGCGCTCGGCCACGACGGCCCAGCCGGGCTCGAGCATCATGTCGTGGGCCATGCCGGGGAAGATTTCCGCCCGCGTGCGATACGCCCGGGCCGTTTCATGGACCTCGTCCACTGAGAAGCACGTGTCCTGCTCGGCCCCCAGCACCAGCACCGGGGCGCTGACGAGGTGCGGCCGGGGGCGGTTGAGCACGAGCATGTCCACCACGTGCCGGCCCACGTACTCCTCGCAGAGGCGCGCCGTGAAGCGGGCGACCTCGCCCTCGCGCGCGGCGCCGGAGAAGAACGCCTCGCGGCACAGTTCCGGAGTTCCGCCGATGCCCTGCAACGACCTCGTCTTGGCCAGTTCCCGGGTGAACAGCCAGGGGTGCCGCCTCAATCTGCGCAACAGGAACAGCGCGATTCCGCTCGGCGGAACCGAGGCCAGCAGCACGGCGCCCGGAGCATGATGCGATTCCAGGTACTTCTGCACGACGCACCCGCCCATGGAATGGCCGATGACAACGGGCTTTTCGCCCAGCGAATCGGCCACCGACGCCACGTCGTCGACGAGGTCGGCCATCGAGCAGAGCCGCATCGACTTCGGCGCAGGGCTGTTCGCGTGTCCGCGCAGGCTCACCGCCAGCGATCGGTAACCCCGGGCCGCGAAGAAGTCGAGGAAATGCTCATCCCAGCACCAGGCCCCGTGCCAGGCGCCGTGCACGAACAGCAGCGGCGGTTTACCGGATTGGCGTAGGGGCGCTTTGTCAATCACCTCGAGCATGCCCGGCTCCTTCGCGCCTATTCGGCGCCGCGGGCGACCGGCCGGGCCGGCTCCGAGCACCATTCCGACCACGAACCCGGGTAGAGCGCCGCATCCCGGCCGGCGGCGGCGAGCGCCGCGATCACCACGGCGGCGGTGACGCCGGACCCGCAATAGACCCCCACCTCGCCGTCGGCGCCGTCCGCGGGCAGCAGGCGGCCCACGTCGTCGACGAAAGTTCCGTCTTCCCTGAGGACTTCGGCGCTGGGCAGGTTGCTTGCGCCGGGGATGTGGCCACCGACCGGGTCGATCGGTTCGACGTCGCCGCGGAAGCGTTCCGGCGCGCGCGCGTCGAGCAGCGTCACGGCGCCCGTTTGCTCCGCGGTCAACGTCGGTCGGCCCCCGGAGTACAGATCGTCGTGCCGCACAGTCACATTGCCGGGCGTGGGCTCGATCGGGCCCGTCTCGAGCGCGCCCCCGGCCGACCGCCACGCGGCCAACCCACCGTCCAGGATCCGGACCCGCTCGAGGCCGGCCGAGGTGAGCACCCACCACGCCCGCGCGGAACCGGCCCGGTTCCAGTCGTCATACACCACCACCGGGGAGCCCTGGTCGATTCCCCACCGTCGCGCGGCCGCCTGCAGGTGGCGGCCCGACGGCAGCGGATGGCGACCGCGGCCGGCGACCGAGTGGTCACTCAGGTCGTCGTCGAGCGACGCGTACACCGCCCCGGGCAGGTGGCCCTGCAGGTAGGCCGCGCGTCCGTCCGGCTCGTCGAGTCGCCACCGCACGTCGAGGAGGGTCACCGGATCGCCGGAGTCGATCAGCGCCGCGAGCTCGGCCGCCGAAATGAGCACCTCGTCGCGAGCTCCCACGCTGGCCTCCCGGGTTGACCGTTTGAACTCTATCCGAACAAAAAGTGAACGACGGGTTCTAATCTGGCTTTTCGCTTTGAGGTCATCCGTTCGCTATTGACCGCCGGCCCGATTGCACGAAACTATTAATAGCATCGGGTGTTACTTCCGAGGCTCGTGTTGTTCCGAGCTTGATGAAGCCACAATCAGTATTAGCGACAAGGGTGATGAGCGAATGATGAAGAAGATCGCCGCCTGCGCGTCCGGCGCGCTGCTGGCCGCCGTGCTGGTGCCTGCGGGCCTGGCGAGCGCCGACCCGACTGACGACGCGGACTTTTACCAGCACCTGCAGTCACACGGGATCAACCTGGGCTCCCAGGCTCAGACCGTGAACATGGCGCGCGTGATGTGCCAGGACCTGGACGCCGGTTACAGCCAGAAGGACGAGATCGACCAGCTGACGGGGTCCCACAAGCTCTCCCAGGCCCAGGCCGAGACGTTCATCGGCGCCGCGACGGCCGAATACTGCCCGGGCAAGCACAGCCCCACCAAGCCCAGCAGCTAGGCGGAATCTTCCGATTCGTCGACCGCCGGCGCGGCCAGCGAGGCCAGCATGCCGGCGGCGGCGCGATGCCAGGTGAAGTGCTCCGCGCGACGCCTGGCGGACGTGCGACGGTGGTTCTCGGGTCGGCTGACGATGGTGCCGACCGCGTGCGCGATGTCCGCCGGGTCGTTGTCGGCCAACGCGCCGCTGTCCGGGGTGATGATCTCCGTCAGCGCCGACGTGCGCGACACCACGGCCGGCGTTCCGCACGCCAGCGACTCGAGCGCGGCCAGGCCGAAGGTCTCGTGCGGGCCGGGGGCCAGCGTGACGTCGGCCGACGCGAGCAGGCCCGCCACGGTGTGGCGGTCGTTGATGAACCCGGTGAAGTCGATCGGCAGGCGCGCGGCCTGACGTTCCAGCCTTGCGCGCAGCGGGCCCTCACCCACGACGACGAGGCGAGCGTCGAAACCCGCGTGGCAGAGCCTGCCGAGCGCGTCGATGCTGCGATCGACCCGCTTTTCGACCGACAGGCGGCCGCAGTGGACCAGCAGCATCTGGCCGGGTGCCGCCCACCGCTGCCGCACCAGATGCGAGTGCCGCCGCGGGTGAAAGGTCTGCAGGTCCACGCCCAGCGGGACGGTGACGGTGTTGGTAGCGCCGATCCGGTCGAATTCCTCGCGGGCGAAGGCGGTGGTGCACACCACCGTGTCGTAGTCGGCGGCGGTGCGCGCGTTGGCGAAATCGGCGAATCTCTGGGCGGGCCGACGCGGAAGAACCTGTCCCACAAGGCGGTCGAGGCGCTCGTGGGAGATCATCACGGTGGTGGCGCCGAATTCGCGACCCCACCGCCCCAGTGACCTCAGGGTGAGCCGGTCGGACACCTCGAGGGCGTCGGGTTCGAGCGCCTGGAGCAGTTCCTTGACGGGTCGCGGCATCACCGCCCGATAGCCGCCGGTGAGGGGAATCAGCGGCGCGGGCAACGTGATTCGCACCACACCGGTGGGTAGCTCGGTGCGCTCGGCGCGCTGGCCCGGCACCACCAGGAACACCTCGTGCCCGTTGGCGCAGTACTCCGCGCCCAGCCGGTCCACCGCCGTGCGAAGGCCGCCCGACCGCGGGCCGTAGAAGTTGGCGACCTGCACAACACGCATACGTGTGAGGACACGCGGCTCGCGTGTGCAGTTCACCATGGGGAACCGACTCGTGCCTGAACACTCCATGAAATCTCTTTGGGCACAGAGGCCGTGCGCCAAGTCTGGTCGCTGGGGCCGTTATCCGCTCGACCGGCTGCCCCAGTCCCAGCGCGGCGTGGTCAGGAGATCCTGGCCTGCGACGCGGGTCTCGCCCCATTCCTTGTACAACTCGATCTCGACGGCTTCGCCGGCCGGGCCGGCTGTCGCCTCGGTGAGCAGGGTGCGGGAGTGCGTCACCACCACGACCTGGGTCTGTTCGGCGGCGGCGCGGATGAGGGCGCCAAGCGGGCGGACGAGTTCGGGATGCAGCGAGGTCTCGGGCTCGTTGAGCACCATCAGCGAGGGCGGCTGCGGGCTCAGCAGCGCGGCCGCCCACAACAGGAATCGCAATGTGCCGTCGGACAATTCGGCCGACCGCAGCCGGCGCAGCATGCCGGGCTGCTGCAGTTGTAGGTCGAAGATCCCGTCGTTCACGGCGACCGAGACGCTCGCGCCGTCGAAGGCGTCGGCGACGATGCGGTGCAGGTCGTCGAAGCCGGATTCGGCGATCGTCTGGATGGCGGCGGCGAGGTCGCTGCCGTCGTCGGCGAGCACCGGGGTGCGCGTGCCGACCTGCGGGTGGCGCGCGGGCGCCAGGGCGTCGACCCGGAACCCGTCGTAGAACCGCCAGCCGCGCAACCGCTCGCGCACCGCGGCCAGTTCGGGCAGCGCCTGGGGATTGGCGTATTCGGCGAGCACGCTGCGATACGACGGCAGGCTCTTGCACAGCGCGTCGAAGCCGCGCCCGACGTCGGCGCTCACCTCGGCGTAGTCGCGGGTGCGGCGCACCAGCGTCGTCGCCGCCCGCAGCACTGGGCCGGCGAACACCGCCTCGCGCTTGATCTCCGGGTCGCGCGCGAACGCCGAGGCGGGCCCGGCCGACTGCGGCATGCCGAGGTCGACGAGGTAGCCGAAATCGTCTGCGGCGAAACCCATTTCGAGGGAGATGGGCCGAGTCCGGACGGTGCCCTGCGACTTTCCGGTCCTCCGCGCGCCGCTCGTCTGCTCGGGGCCGGCCCACAGCACCGACTGCAGCCCGCCCTCGCGCGCCAGCGAGCCGATCACCTCGCCGCGCCCGCAGTCGGCCAGCAACCGCAGCGCGCGGTAGAGCGACGATTTCCCGGCGCCGTTGGCGCCCGTGACGATCGACAGGCGGCCCAGCGGCAGGATCACCTCGCGCAGCGAGCGGTATCCGCGGATGGCGACCGTCTGGAGCATGTCCTAGTCGTTATCCGACGCGTTGAGGAGCTGAACCTCCTCGAGGTCCATCTCTTCCTGCAACTCGCGCAGCACGATGTCGTCGATGAGGTTCTGGTTGCGCAGGGCGGTGATCTCGCGGCGCTTGTGCTCGAGCATGCCCAGGCGCACCTGGCGAAGTTTTTCCTTCTTCTTCACCAGGTGGTTGTCCGACGACCCGTTCTCGGTGGCCAGCGTGAGCGCGGCGCGCTCCTTGAACTCCTTGTGCAGGCGCTGGCGCATTTCGTCGCTGATGCCGACCTCGTCGGCGACGGTGGGCAGGGAGTTCAGGGCGGCTTGCACGCCGCGGGTGCGGGCGAGCTGCAGCTCCTCGGCGTGGGCGGTGTCGTCGGGTATCCGCGCCCAGCGGACCACGGACGGCAGGGTGCTGCCCTGCACGAGCACGGTCACCAGGATGACGAAGACGACGATGAAGATCAGCAGGCTGCGGTCGGGAAACGGCGCGCCGCTGAGCGTCGTCATCGGCACGGCCAGCGCCGCGGCCAGCGAGACGGCGCCGCGGAACCCGGCCCAGACGGTGACGAAACGCTGACGCCAGTCGACGCGGCGCTGGCGCTGCACCTCGCGGCGGTCGATGAGGCGGAGCAGCACGGTGGTGATCTCTCCCCAGAAGATTCGCGAGAGGATCACGACCCCCGTGACGGCCAGCGCGATGAAGGTGGCGTGGCGCAGCCCGCCGTCGACGCCGGACACGCCGCGCAGCGCGGCCGGGATCTGCACCCCGACGAACACCCAGAGCGAACCGTTGAGCAGGAAGGTGGCGATGTCCCAGAACCCGTAGGCCTTCAGTCGTGAGCGGGCCCGGATCACCACCGGTCCGGCGTAGGCGAGCACAAGGGCCGACACCATCACCGCCACCACGCCGCTGCAGTCGAACGTCTGCGCCAGGAGGAAAGCCGCGAACGGCGTCAGCAGGCTCAGGGCCCCCTCCTCCTGCGGGGCATCGATGCGCTTGCGCACCAACGTGGCCAGCCCACCGACGAGCAACCCTGCGAGGATGCCGCCGAGATACGAGGCGACGAAGCGGACCGTCAGGTCGGCCGGGGTGATGGCCGCGCCGCCGATCGCGACGTGGACGCTCACGGCCCACAACACCAGCGCGGTGCCGTCGTTGATGAGACTCTCGGCCTTCAGCACGGTCAGCTGTCGGCGCGGCAGTTTTTTGGCGAGGCCGGCCACGGCGGCGGCGTCGGTGGGGGAGAGGACGGCGCCGAGGACGGCCGCGGCGTGCGACTCCATGCCGAGCGCCCGCGCCGTCCACGACACCGCCAGGGCGGTGACGATGACGAGGGCGACGCTCAGGAAGACGATGATGCGCAGGTTGGCCCGGATCTCCCGGAAGCTGGTGTTGAGGCCTTCCCAATAAAGGATGGCCGGCAGGAACAGCAGCAGCACGATCTCGCCGTTGATGTGGACGTGGGCGAAACTCGGGATGAGCCCCAGCAGCGTGCCGAGCACGATCAGCAGCACGGGCGGGCCGACGCGGTAGCGCCGACCGATGACCGTCCCGACGATGACGGTGGAGACGAGCGCGACGATCAGGACGAGGCCAAACACCAACCCATCCTGCCGGACCGGCTCAGGCTGCGCGTCTTGGGGATTCGATGACGACGGCCCGCGCTGCCGCTACGAGCAGTCGCAGCAGTCCCCGCACTCGCAGCACGCCTCTTCGCAGCAGCAGCACTCGCAGCCGTCGCAGCAGCAGACGCAGGTTGAGTCGCCACCGCGACGACGACCGCGCGGCCCGGGGTCGGGTGTCTCGCCGGGACCGCCAGTGGCTTCCGGTTGGCCGCCGAAGTTGATGGGCTCCTGCTGGCCGCGGCGCGTCCCCCGCTGGTTGGGGTCCCCCGATTCGCCCGGGGCGCCACCGGGGTAGCCGGCGCGGGTGAACGTGCGGGAGACGGCGCGGCGCAACTCGCCGGTCAGCAGGCGCTGCACCAGGCGGTCATCGGTGAACTCGACGTCGCGCAGCGCGAGCCCGACGCCGAGGACCGCGTCGTCGCACAGAGCGCGGACCGTGGACATCGGGGTTTGCGTGGCCGCCACGGGGTTCCACTTCCCGCGGGCCAGGTCGTCGCGGTAGTCCTCGACCGCGTCGAGCAGGTGGGCCACCCGGCCGAACAGCTGGCCAACCTCGCGCAGCGACTCCTGGTTGTCCGGCCGGCCCGCCAGCACGGCCGTGTGCGCGAACGCCGCCGCGACGGCGGTCTCGGTGGGCTCGGTCACCGCCAACAGGGGGCTGCCCGGGCCGGCCGTCGCCTCCAGCTCGGCCTGCCGGTCCATCGCGGCGACGAGTACGCCGGCGTCGAATCCGAGGGTGTGGCCGGCGTCGGTGCCCTGGCGTACCCAGCGCTCGGCGAGGCGGCGCGCCGTCGGCCGCACGCCGGCGGCGCCGACCATGCCGTCGCGGTCGTCGACGTGGTCGCGGACCTTGGCCGCCGCGAGCGCCAGCGACACCACCGCGGCGAGGCGCACGCACTCGCCCGTGGCGACGTCGGCCCGCCGCATGCCGCGCAGCGGGCATGGCCCCGCCCGGCGGCGGGTGGGCTCGCCGGCCGACTGCGCCTCGACCAGCAGGGACACCACCAGCCCGTCGTAGTTGGTGGCGATCCGCGCCACCTGCCCGTAGTCGTCGCGCAGCGCCAGGCACAACCCACACAGCTGGGCGGTCCAGGCCGCCGCCAACTCGCCGCCGAGGCGGTGCCGGCAGGGCCGAATGATGCCAAACATGCTCAGGAAGCTACCGGACGATGCGCGCGGCGGCCCGAAATATTAGGTTCGTCAGCGGACGAATACGGCACGGGAGGGGGATGCGCGTGAAGATGAGGCTGCTGGTGGCAGTCGTGCTGCTCGCCTCGTCGATGGTGGCGGGCTGCCACTTCGCGTCGCGTAACCCGCCGTCGGCCAAGATCCTGCAGGTCTCGATGGACGACGTGCTGCGGCAGAGCGCGATCACGCAGAGCATCACGCTGGCCGTGGGCAACACGCTCACCGTCAAGCTGGGCTCCAACTACACGACGCCCTACCGGTGGAACCCCGACACCAAGATCGACGACCGCTCGATCCTCAAGCAGGAGAGCCATCAGTACGTGAAGCCCACCACCGACGCGCTGGGCGCCCCCGGCACCGAGGAGTGGACGTTCACCGCGCTGAAACCGGGGACGACGACGATCACCACCACGTACGCCAGCATCGTCGGGAAGGACCCCAAGCCGACGTGCACCTACACCGCGACCGTGACGGTGCAGTAGGGCACCTGGTGCGTCCCGGCGATGCCTCAGCTAACGTCGGAACGTGTTCGGTTTGCTGCGCAACCTCTCCGAGATCGGCAAACTTCCGGCCGACCTGCGCCAGGAGCTGGAGGCCGAGGGTGTCCTCTTCACGGCGGGCAAGGTGGGGGTGAGCCGCCGCTTCAGCGGCCATGTGCCAGGCGTGTATTCGGCCTCGGGCATCTCCCGATACACCGGTGGCTTCGGCTTCAGCCAGGCGCGGGTGGTCGCCACCTTCCCCGCGCGCGGGGACAACAAGCTGCGCGCCATCGACTGTCCATGGGACAGCAAGCGCGGACCGGCGCGGGCAACGATCACGAACAAGGGCCTGCAGATCGAGATTGACCTGCACGGCGTAGACCCGGCCTTCAGCGGGTCGCTGAAGCTCAACTACAAGAAGACGATTCCCGACGAAGTGCTCGAGAGGCTGCCCGCGACGTCGCTGCGATACCGGGTCGAGCCGGTGTTCGTGTATCGGGCCGCGGGCGTGCGTCCCAAGACCTGAGCCGTTTACTGCAGGTCGACGACGTCGGGGCCGGGCGTTTTCGCGTAGAGTTTGCCGATCTCGGCGGAGTACTTCTCGGCGATGGGCTTGCGCTTGAGCTTCATCGTCGGGGTGAGTTCGTCGCCGCCCGGCTCCCACGGGGTTCCCACGATCATGAACCGCTTGACCTGCTCCACCCGGGACAGTTTGGCGTTGCCCTCGCGGACGGCGGCGGTGAGCATCTCACGGGCCTCGGGTCGCTGCGCGAGCGCGGCGGCCGACGGGTCGGCCATGCCCAGGGCGGCCGCCTGCGCGGCGGCGGTCTCGGCGTCGAGGACCAGGAGGGCGGTCACGTACGGCCTGGCGTCACCGATGGCGACCACCTGGTCGATGAGCGGGGACGCGGCCTGGATGGCCATCTCGATGTTGGTGGGGGACAGGTTCTTTCCGGACTCGTTGACGAACAGTTCCTTCTTGCGGTCGACGATCGTGATGAAGCCGCGCTCGTCGATGGTGCCGATGTCGCCGGTGTGCAGCCAGCCCTCGGCGTCGACCGCCTCGGCGGTTTTCTCGGGCTGGTGGCGGTACCCGCGCATCAGGATCGGCCCGCGGATCAGCAGCTCGCCGTCGTCGGCCAGCGTGATTTCGACGTCGCGCAGCGGCTGCCCCACCGAGCCGACCTTGTTGGCGCCGGGGCGATTCGAGGTCGCGCCGCCCACGCACTCCGACTCGCCCCACACCTCGTAAACGGGAATGGCCAGGCCCCAGAAGAATTCGATCACTTCGACCGGTATGGGCGCGGCCCCGGTCACACCCCAGCGCAACTGGTCGAGGCCGAGCGCGTCGCGCAGCTTGGCCAGCACGAGGCGGTCGGCGATCGCGCGGCGCGCGGCCAGCGAGGGGGACAGGGACTTGCCGTTCAAGGTCTGGCGCGCGGCCTGGGTGCCGGTGTCGATGGCCCACAGCGCCAATCTCTTCTTGAGCCCGGTCGCCTCGGTCTCGAGCTTGGTTTCGATCGCGGTCTTGATCTTGTGCCACACCCGCGGCACCCCGAGCCACACGGTGGGACGGGCGTCCGGCAGCGCCTCGGCGATCGCGCGCGGGTCGTCGACGTCGGTCACCGGGACGCCGAGCACCATGTTGGAGTAGTGGCCCGTCACGCGGTCGGCGATGTGTGCGTGCGGCAGGTAGGAGACGATGCGGTCGGTTTCGCGCAGGTCGATGAGGTCCATGATCGCCGAGAACTCGGCCATCACGTTGGCGTGGGTGAGCTCGACGCCCTTGGGCGGGCCGGTGGTCCCGGAGGTGTAGATGAGCGTGGCCAGGTCCTCGGGCAGGACCGACCGCCACGCGGCCTCGAAGTCGAATCCGGGCTTGGCGTCGGTTGATTCGAGCTCGTCGAGCGTGAGGCAACCCTCGACGTCGGCGTCGACGACGATCACGTGGGCCAGCTCGGCGCCGGCCGCCTTCACGGCGGGCAGGAAGTCCTTCTCGGTGATCACCACCCTGTTGTCGGCGTTGCCGAACAGGTAGCGGATCTGTTCGGGCGCCGAGGTGGCGTAGATCGAGAACGGGGTGGCGCCCAGATGCATGACGGCGGTGTCGGTCAGGTGGAACTCGGGCCGGTTGCGCAGCATGAGCCCGACCGTGTGGCCGCGTTCGACGCCGAGAGCGGCGAGCCCGGTGGCGATCTTTCTCACCCGTTCGGCGTACTCGCGCCAGGTGATGACCGTCTTGTCGCCGACCGTGCGGATCGCCACGGCGTCGCCCTTCAGGGCCGCCGTTTCCTGGAACGCCTGCGGCAGTGTGGACACCACCGCTCCGGTCTGGTGCCGGATCACCGTCGGATCGGTCATGTCGGCCCTCCTTCTACCTCGGGGTGAGCTGGCGTTGGTGGGCGTACACCTCGGCCAGGAACTGCTCGACCGCGATCGCGGTGTGCGCCGCGCGCGCCGAGCCGAAGATGTCGAAAGCGTGCTGGGTGAACGGCAATTCGGCGTACACGACGGGCTGCGTGCTGGTCCTCTTGAGGTCGGCGACGAAGGCGCGCGCCTGTTCGACCGGAACGAGCGAGTCGTTGGTGCCGTGCAGGACGAAGAACGGGGGAGCGTCAGCGGAGATGTGGTTTACCGGGGACGCGTTCTGGTAGACGAGCAGGTTCGTCGAGGGCCGTTGCTTCATCACGGATTTGACCAGCAGGCCGGGCATCATCGGGTGCATCGCGTCGTTGAAGCGCGTGAAGTCGTAGACGCCGTAGAACGGCACCGCCGCCTGGACGCGGGTGTCGGCGTCCTCGAATCCCGGCTGGAACTGCGGGTCGTTGGGCGTCAGCGCCGCCAGGGACGAGAGGTGGCCGCCGGCGGATCCGCCGGTGATGGCGATGAATTCGGGGTCGCCGCCGTAGTCGGCGATGTGCTGCTTGACCCAGGCCAGGGCGCGCTTGACGTCGACGATGTGGTCGGGCCAGGTGTTGCGCGGGCTGTGCCGGTAGTTGATCGCGACGCAGATCCAGCCGAGCTCGGCGAGGTGGCTCATCAGCGGATGCGCCTGTCCGCGTTTGTTTCCCGTCGTCCAGGCGCCGCCGGGGATCTGGAAGAGGACGGGCGCCTTGCCGTTCGGGTCGAGGTCGGGGCGCCGCCAGATGTCGAGCTTGTTGGCGCCGCCGAATTCGCCGTAGCTGATGTCGGCGTCGTGCGCGTAGTCGCTGTAGATCCGCAGCATGCGCAGCAGTCCCGGCGTCTTCGCGGTGCCGGCGCCCTCGGGCCGCCGCCACAGGTCCCCGGCATCGGTGCGCCGGTCGGGTCCCAGGCCCTCGTCGAGGGCGGCGTTGAGCGGGATGTTGGCCTTGTGACCGGCGCGGCTGAAGTTGAGCAGGCCGGCCGCCGAGACGGCGGCCACCAGCCACGCGAGGGCCCGGACCGGCCGGTCGAGGCGCCGTGCCGTCAACGCGAGGCCGCCGAGCTGGCTGGCCAGGGTCTGCAGGGGCAGCTCGGTGACCACCATGCCGAAGATCCACGAGAAGATCGACAGGTATCCGCTGCGCGCCAGGGGCCGGTAGGCGTTGAGCGTGGATGCTGCGGTGACGGCCGTGACGATCAACGAGCCGATCTGGCGGAGAAGGTGGACGGTTCTCGCTCTCTGCATGCGGCCACCTTATTGCGGCCCTTTGCCTGGCCCAACAGCTGGGATCAGTAGCCGGGCGGCAGGTCGCCCAGTATGTTCCTTTTCGGAAGGGACTCGGGATGACTTGCAGCGATGCCACGTGGTGGCGCCCGATGCGCCCCGGGACGAGGTGAGCGGCGCCGATGATCCGGCTACTCGGCGTGGCGCTTGCGGCGGCCTGGGCCCTGGCCGGCGGGACGGCAGGGGCGCAGTCGGCGTGCGCCGACCTCGGCGGAACGGTTGATTCGGAGGACATCTGCCGGGGCCATGTCACCGGGCCGAATTACACCCTCGACCTGAGTTTCCCGGTGGACTACCCCGACCAGCAGCCGGTGGCCGACTATCTGATGCACACGCGCGACGAGTGGGTCGCCGACGCGGGGCAGTACCCGCCGCACGACCGGCCGCCGTACCTGCTGACCATGGCCGGCCGGTCGTTCGGTTCCGACGTGTCCAATACGCGAAGCCTGGTGCTGGACATGAACCAGGACCTGGGGGCCCACCCCGTGACGTCCTACAAGGCGTTCAACTACGACCTCGGTAAGCGGGCGCCGATCACCTTCGACACGCTGTTCAAGCCGGGCGCGCGCCCGCTGGACGTCTTGAATCCGATTGTCGAGCGCCAGTTCGGACCGCTGCCGTTCGGCCCGCTCGGAGCCGACGCGTATCAGAACTTCGGGATCACCGACGACGCAATCGTCTTCTACTTCTCGCAGGCGCAGGTGTTGCCGTCGGTGAATGGGCCGCAACGGGTTTCGGTGCCGCGCTCGGAGTTGGCGTCGCTGCTGGCGGTGTGAACGGTGTCATTGGACGACGTGGAACGCCGTGAGCTGTGCGACCTCTTCGAGCGCATGGGCCCGTCGGTGCCGACGCTGATCTCGGGTTGGACGGCGCGTGACCTCGCCGCCCACCTCGTCCTGCGTGAGCGCGACGTGCTCGCCGGTCCGTCACTCGTCCTGCCCGGCCCGTTCGGGCGGTTCGCCGAGCGGCGCAGGGCCGAGTTGGCTTCCGACAGGGACTTTGACTGGCTCGTCGCGCGGGTCCGTTCGGGGCCGCCCCCCGGTTTCTTCCGCCTCGGGTGGGTGCGCGGAATGGCGAACCTCAACGAGTTCTTCGTCCACCACGAGGATCTGCGCAGGGCCAACGGGCTAGGGCCGCGTCGGCTTTCCCCGGCGATGGATGCGGCGTTGTGGCGCAACGTGTGTCGCGGCGGTCGGTTTCTGAGTCGTCGGCTCGGCGGGTCGGCCCTCGAAGTGGAATGGGCCGGGACGGACTCGCGGTTTCCGGTCCGGCCCGGCTCACCGGCGGTTCTGATCAGCGGAGCGCCGGGTGAGCTGCTGCTGTATCTGTTCGGCCGGCAGGACGCGGCCGAGGTTTCGGTGACCGGGCCCGCCGAGGCCGTGGAAGCCGTGCGGGGCAACCACTTTGGTATGTGACGTGCGGTTTCGAGTCACACCAGCCACTTCCGTCCTCTGCCGGGGGATAGACCCTTTGTGCCCCCTGTCACCCCTGCAACCGGCGCGCCACCTCCTCGCCGTACCGCTCGAAGCGCTCCGGCGAGCCGAGTGCGTTGTACAACACCAGCCGCGTGGCGATCCCGTCGTACTTCTCCGACAGCGCCTGGGCCAGCCCGTCCCACGTCGACTCGGTGGCGAACGCGGCGATGTGCTCGTCGGTGACCTGGGCCGCCATGCCCGCGAAGTCGCCGGCCTTCTGCCGCTCGCGGATGCGGGCGGTGGTGCCCTCGAACCCGGCCTCGTCCCAGATGAACGCGTAGTTCGGGGTGCTGCCGTAAAACGCCATGCTGGCGCGCACCGACTCGCGTTCCGCGTCACGCTCGGCATCGGTGTCGCCGACGATCGTCAGCGCCGGCACGATCACCGCGATGTCCGACGGCGACCGTCCCGCCTTGGCGGCGCCCTCGGCGACGTTGGGCAGGACGTGGCGCCGGAGGTAGCCGACCTCGCCGATCGGGTGGACGTGCACGCCGTCGGCCACCTCGCCGGCCATCCGAAGCATCCACGGATTGACCGCCGCCACATCGACTTTCGGGTCGGGCGCGTCGATGGGTCCCGCGCTCCACTGCGGGGTGATGAAGTCGAGGTCGTAGAACTCGCCGTGGTGGTCCAGCTTGCCCGTGCGGAACGCCGCGAAGCACGCCTTGACCGCGCGGACGTAGTCGCGCAGCCGCGGGCCGGGCCGTTCGAAGGGCATGCCGTAACGGCGCACCACGTGGGTGCGGACCTGGGTGCCCAGGCCGAGGCGGAAGTTCCCGCCGGTGGCCTCCTGCAGTTCCCACGCCGTCGCCGCGGTGACGAACGGGCTGCGCGGGAAGGCGACCGCCACGCCGGTGGACAGCTCGAGGCCGGGGGCGGCCTGCGACGCGACGGCGGCGTTGAGGTAGGCGGTGCGCCCGGTCTCGGTGAACAGCAGGCCCGAGAACCCCGCCGACTGGGTGCGTCGGGCCAGGTCACCGACCCTGGTAAGGGGTTGCGGGACCGTCATCGCGTCGACGTGCATGCCCGAACAGTACTTCGCCGCGTTACCCGCGGGCCCCGGGTGGGAACCCTCGGGGAGTCTCTTTAGTCGGAAGGATCATCACGTGTCATCGCCGCGGCGCGGCTCGCGCCTCGCTACCCAATTCGGGCCGTACGAACTGCGGTCGCTGCTCGGCGCGGGCGGAATGGGCGAGGTCTACCGGGCCTACGACACCCGCAAGGGCCGGATGGTGGCGCTCAAGCTGCTGCGCCGCCAGTTCGCCGTGGACCCGACCTTCCGGGAACGCTTCCGCCGCGAATCGCACCTGGCGGCGCGGCTGCAGGAACCCCACGTCATCCCGGTGCACGACTTCGGCGAGATCGACGGCGTGCTCTTCATCGACATGCGCCTGGTCGACGGCCGCAGCCTGAAAGAACTGCTGGCGGTGCAAGGTCCGCTGGAACCGAAGCGGGCGGCGGCGATCGTCGGGCAGGTGGCGTCCGCGCTGGACGCCGCACACGCCGACGGCCTGGTGCACCGCGACGTCAAGCCCGAAAACGTGCTGCTCACGGCCGACGACTTCGCGTACCTGGTGGACTTTGGCATCGCCCACGTCGAAAGCGATCCGAGCCTGACCGCGAGCGGGTCGATCATCGGCTCGTGCGACTACATGGCGCCCGAACGCTTCAGCAACGGCCGGGTGGGCCCGTGGACCGACGTTTACTCGCTGGCCTGCGTCCTTTACGAGTGCCTCGCTGGCACGCCGCCCTTCGAGCAGGCGGCCGCGCCGCAGGTGATGAGCTCGCACCTGTACTCGCCGCCGCCGCGGCCGAGCATCATGCGCCGTGGCGTCGACCGCGACTTCGACGACGTCATCGCGCAGGGGATGGCCAAACAGCCCGCGGCGCGGTTCCCGACCGCGGGCGACCTCGCCAGGGCGGCCAGCGCGGCGGCCGCGGCGCTCCCGCCGCCGCCTCCGCGATCCGGGACCCGGCCGTTCATGGAGAAGTACCCGACCCCGGACGGCACCGGGGTGAGTCCCTACCCGCCCGCGCCGCAGGGGCGGCCGTCGCCCGTGCCCGACGGCCGTGTCCTGAAGACCCTGGCGGTCGCGGGGGCCCTCGTGCTGGTCGTGGCGGCGGTCATCGCGGCGATGGCGATGCTATTCGGGAATCACGGCGGCTCATCGCCGTCGACGTCTGCTGCGGCCCCCGTCCCGTCGGGTAGCGCGACGCCGACGTTGTCGCAGGCCGTCTCGGGCGCCGACGGGCTCGGTTTCATAGGGCACACCGCACGCTGCGATCCCGGCAACCCGCCGGCCGCCGTGATCCGGACGGCGCAGTCGCTCGCGGTGATATGCCAAACGAGCCCGGGGAGCTTTTACTACCGCGGCGAGCGGATCAGGGACGGCGCCCACATCGAAGTTCCCAACGCGGTGCGCAGTGGCGACGGATTCGACGCGACCAATCCAGGCGACGGCGTCCGCTACGAGGTGCGCCCGGATCGGCTGCGGATCATCAGCAACGGCCACGTCGACTCGTCGGAGCCGGCGCTGCAATACGCTTCGGCGACTTAGGGTTCGGCGAACAGAACGTCGGGGTTGAGGATGCCCGCGGGGTCGAAGCTGCGCTTGATGCGGTGCATGAGCGCGACCTTGGCCGGGTCTTCGAGCTTGAGGAAGTACGGGGTCTTGGCGCGGCCGAGGCCGTGCTCGCCGGAGATCGCGCCGCCCAGTTCCATTGCAAGCGCGAAGATGTCGTGCATCAGCTTCTTGCGCTTGTCCGGGTCCTTGCACAGGATGGCCAGGTGCACGTTGCCGTCGCCGGCGTGCCCGCAGCCGGCGGCCGCGCCGCCCGCCCGCGCCGCCAGCGCCGCCGCGGCGCCGAGGAATTTCGGCATCGCGCTGCGGGGTACGACGGTGTCGATGATGTCGTCGGCGCCGATCGCCTTGGCCGTCCAGAACGCCTTCTCCCGGGCCTCGATGAGCTTGCGCGCCGAGCCGCCCTCGAGGACGTAGGCGTCTTCGGCGCCGAGTTCGGCCAGCAGCTCGCCGGCGCGCTCGACGTCCTCGTCGAGCCGTTGCGCGGTGCGATTCTCCAGGGCGACAACGAGATACGCCTGGCAGCTGTCGCGGATGCCGTCCGGGATGCCGAGTTCGAGATTCTGGGTGTGGATCAGCGCGGCCATCGTCAGGTTGTCGATGTACTCGAGGATGTAGGGCCCGAGCCCGCTGGCCAGAACCTTCGGCACCGCGCCCATGACCTGGTCGAAGTCGGCGAACGGGGCGAGCACGGTGGCGCTGTGGTCGAGGCGCGGGTGCAGCTTGACGATCACCTCGGTGGCTAGGGCCAGCGTGCCCTCGGACCCGACGATGAGCTGGGTGAGGTCGTAGCCGGTGGAGACCTTGGCGATCCGGCCGCCGGTGCGGATGATCTCGCCGGTGGGCAGCGCGGCCTGCAGGCCGAGCACGTTGTGGCGGGCGATGCCGTACTTGACCGCGCGCATGCCGCCGGCGTTGGTGCCGACGTTGCCGCCGACGCTGGACGACAGCTCACCCGGGTGGACCATGTAGCGGAGACCGGATTCGGCTGTGGCGGCGTCCAACTCGTGCAGCGTGATGCCGGGCTGGACGATGGCGACCTGGTTGACGGTGTCTACCTCGAGGACGGCGTTCATCCGCTCGAACGAAATGAGCAGGCCGTCGTGGCGTGGGATCGCGGCCCCGGACAGGCCGGTGCCCGATCCGCGGGCGGTCACCGGTGTCCCGTCCTCGGACGCGGCCTCCAGCAGGTGCGCGACCTCTTCGGCGGTGGCCGGTTTGGCGACGTAGGCCGGTTTCTGGTGCGGCTGCGTCAGCTCCTCGTCGTGGCCGTAGTCATCGGGGATGGCGTCGCCGGTCAGGAGGTTGTGGGCCCCGACGATGTCCGCGAATCGCGTCGTCATGTCGCTCATGAAGGGTCATCTTCGCACGCGCCGGCCCGATTGAGCCGTTCGCGTGCCGCGATGACAAAAGTCCCTAACGCTGCCTTTTCGGGGCGTCATAGCATCAGCGCAATTCTTGGTGAGTCAGGAAAGAGCATGAGCGTTATCGACACCGACGTCGACAAGTGGGACCGGGGCACGACCGAGCACATCGTCGGCCTGACCCGGCCGATCGTCAAGCGCTACTTCCGTTCCGAGGTGCGGGGCCTCGACAGACTCCCGGAGGGACCGTCCCTGGTGGTGGCGAACCACTCCGGCGGCATGCTCACCTTCGACCTGTCGGTGTTCGCGGTCGACTACTACGACACGTACGGCTACGACCGTCCGCTCTACGCGCTGGCGTTCGACACGATCTTCGCCGGGCCGGCGGCGGACTTCTTCCGGCGCACCGGGGTGATCCGTGCGACGCGCGAAAACGCCGCCAAGGCGCTGGACGCCGGTGGCGTCGTATTGGTCTTCCCCGGAGGCGATTTCGACGTCTACCGGCCCACCCTGGCCGAGACCGTGGTCGACTTCGACGGCCGGACCGGTTACATCACCACGGCGCAGGAGGCCGGGGTTCCGATCGTTCCGGCGGTGTCCATTGGCGGGCAGGAAAGCCAGCTCTTCCTGAGCCGCGGCCAGTGGTTGTCGCGCCTGCTGCGGCTCACCAAGTTCGAGCGCAAATTCTTCCGGACCAACATCCTGCCCATCACCTTCGGCTTTCCGTTCGGGCTGAGCGTCCTCGCGCCGATGAACATGCCGCTGCCCACCAAGATCGTCACCGAGGTGCTGGAGCCGATCCATCTCGACCGGGTCGGCATCGAGTCCGATGTCAAAAGGCTTGACGCGCATGTGCGTTGGGTCATGCAGCGGGGGCTCAAGAAGCTGGCGTCCCAGCGGCACTTTCCGATACTGGGCTAGCTTCGTCCAGGTTCGCCCAGCAGCCGCAGCGGGTGCAGGCCGTCGACCGCGCCGACGAACGGCGGATGGATGCTGTAGCCGATCATCCGTTGAATGTCCGGGGACAGATCGCGGGCGACGTCGCGGGGGACCGAGAGGGTGAACGCTTCCATCGGCCGCAGCCACGGTTGGCAGTACTGAGCGGTGACGGCCAGCCGGGCGCGATCGGTCGTGTTGGCGCCGCCGCCATGCCACAGGGTGCCGACGAAGAACAGGCACGACCCGGCGGGCATCACCACGGGCAGGGCGGGGTCGTCCGGCCCGGGCGGGCGCCGGCCCCACCGGTGGCTGCCCGGCAGTACCACGGTGGCGCCGTTGTCGGCCGTGAAGTCGTCGATCGCCCAGATGGTCGCGGCGGCCAGGGGCGCACGGGGTCGCGGGATGGGGTAGAAGCCGTCGTCGTGGTGGGGCAGTTGCGCGGCCTCGCCGGGCTGGATGTTGATGGCCTGCAACGCCGAGAGGAGATAATTGGGCATCAGCAGCCGGTCGAGCACCGCGAGCACCCGGGGGTGGTCGACGAGCCGGTCGCAGACGCGGGTCCTGCTCAGCACGCTGTAGATGCGCTGGGTGCGCCGTCCCTCGAAGGAGTTGCGTCCGGTGTGCCCCAGCAGCGGGAGGACGATATCGCGTATCTGCCTGCACTCGTCGGCCGTGAGCAGGTTCTCCCAGATGAGGTAGCCGTCGCGGTCGAGGGCCGCCATGTCGGCGTCGACCAGTTCGGGTGCCACCGAAGCGCCGCCGCTCGGTGTCCACTTGTGCCGCCGCGCCAGATCGCCTTTGAGGTCGTCCAAGGTCGTGACGGGGTCGTCGTCGACGCTCATCTCACCGACACTGGACCCCGGAGCTCCGTCGGTCAAGCCTGCGCGCGTCGTGTCCGACTCGGCGTGCGTCGAAAGACAACAACCGTCACGTCCGCAGATGCGGCGGCAGCTCGCGACCGAGCAGGCGTGAGATGGCGTCGGCGGAGGCCTCTCGGCTCGGCGGCCATTGCTGCTGCCAGGTCCGCAGCGGGATATCGGCGAGGGGATCGAATGTGTCGGCCAAGCGCCGATACTCCTGATGGTGCCAATTATGCAGCGCTGCAACGCTTCTGGCGAACGCAACCAACTGGTCGGCGCCGCGCTCGACGTCCTCGGGTGGTGCGCCTCCGCGGATGCCAATGCCGTTCATCAGGCTGTGCCGTCCAAGCGCCAACGGCCGGACGCCCCACGTCCGTTCCAGCGCCGCGTTGATGGCGCGGCAGTCGTCGCATGCCAGCCAGGACCACCGGGACTTTCCTCCCGCTATTCCGCGGGCGCAGACCAGGCATAAGTCATGCGCGCGGGAGACGTCGTAGCCTTTCCAGAGCTGCGGGGTGTCCTCGTCGGGGCATGACTGCCACCGGCCCTCGCTCGGTACCGGTCCGCGCAAGCCGCCGCAGGGGATGTGCACCGACAACTCGGTGATGCGTGCGCGTAGCGCCGCATCGGCGGGACTCAACTCTGGTTTGGTCATTGCTCGCCTTACTGGCGACGCCGCCCTCGGCGTCCACCGCTTGCACGCGTTGCGTGCCGGCTCTTCCCCAGGGGCACCGTGCGGTGGGGCGCGGTTGCCGGGACGGCAGGCCAGGTACCCGAACAGCCGTCCGCTCGTGAGCTGTGACCAGGTTAGCAGCGGGCGCCGACAAAATCCGGGGACGGCGCCGGTCGGCGTCGAAGCCGGTGTTTACCCGTGACCCGAGGAGGGGTAGGCGTAGCGGTAATGGAGGGATTGGACATCATCGGCGACGTGCACGGTTGCGCGTCGCCGCTGCGCCAGCTCTTGGAGCGCTTGGGCTACACCGTCGATCCGGGCAGTGGCGCGTATCGACACCCGCAGCGTCGCGCGCTGTTCGTGGGCGACCTCATCGATCGAGGGGCCGAGCAGCGCGAGGTTCTTCAGCTGGTGGAGGCGATGGTCGATTGTGGCAGCGCCGATGTCGTGATGGGCAACCACGAGTTCAACGCGATCGCGTACGCGATCCCGGATCCGGACCATCCCGGTGAGTTCATGCGGCGCCACACTGAGAAGAACAATAAGCAGCATCGGGCGTTTCTGACTCAGCTGGATCCTGCGGAGCAGGCGTACTACCTGGAATGGTTTCTCACGCTTCCGCTTTGGCTGGATCTTGGCCATGTGCGTGCGGTGCACGCCTGCTGGCACACCGACTCAATGCGCGTGGTGGAAGCCGCCTGCGGCGGCAACCGTTTGACCGGCGAGCACCTGGTCGACGCGGCGCGGAAGGGAACCGATCTCTACCGGGCGGTGGAGGTTTTGCTGAAGGGCCCCGAGCTCAGCCTCACCCGCTATGGGCAGCCGCCGTATCTGGACAAGGAGGCCCACCGCCGCCAAGAGGCCCGGGTCCGGTGGTGGGATCCGGATGCGGCCACGCTGCGGGACCTGGCCGATGTGCGTGGCGCCGTCACCGAGGCCGGAGAACCCTATCCGGAACTGCCCGCGCTGGAGATCGACCCCGGCGAGGGGCGTACCTACGTGTACACCGATCCGGTGCCGCTGTTCTACGGGCACTATTGGCGCTCCTGGGAGAACCATCGGGAGGACTGGACGACCTACACGGCCTGTGTGGACTTCAGCGCCGCCGCGAAGGGGCCGCTGGTCGCCTATCGATGGAACGGGGAGCCCACCATCAGTTGGGAGCACTACTTCCCCCACGATCCGCAGCACGTCTCGCGCAGCGCCTCGGCCTGACGGCTTTCCTGTCCAGCTGCCGAGGCTTACCGTCGTGTGCGGGCCGCGTCTACGAGCCCCGACTGGATGAGCGCGTCGTCGACGAACCGCTGCAGGGGCCGCGAGCGGAAAAACCCAGTGTGTCCGCCTGCGTACCAATGGATTTCGGGCTTACCCCAGTGTTCCCAGAGGCGGGTGACCTGGTCGCGGGGGTGCACCAGCCGGTCGGCGAGGCCGGCGTAGATGAAGCGGCCTTCCGGCGGCACCTTCGGCGTCAGCGCTAGCGGGGAGACCATCCGCCCGATGGGCTTGGCCGCGGCCATCGTGTGGCTGAGTTGGATGTGGCCGCTGAGGCCGGCGTGGCGGCCGACGAGCTTGACCAAGTCGACGGCGGGGACGCCGAGGATGGCGCAGGTGAGCGTGTCGTCGAGGCTGGCGACCAGTGAGCTGACGAGGCCGCCGAGGGAGATGCCGTTGAGGCCGACCTTGGCGTCGGGTTGCTCGGCGCGGATCCACGTGATGAGACGCCTGACGTCCCAGACCGATTGGGCGGCGCCGTGGACGTCGTCGAGGACGTCCTCGCTGGGGAATCGCGTTGGGCCCGAACGTGGTCCGTGCAGGGGGAGGACGGGCAGCACGACGTTGAGGCCGAGGTGGCGATAGAGGTGCCAGGCGTTGAACAGCATCGGGTCAAGGGCCGCGCGTCCCATCTCGGCGCCGTGGATGCAGATGAGCCAGGGGCGGGGCCGGCGGTGGCGGAACATCAGGCCATACACGCGGTCGTTGGATGAGTAGCTTTGCCAGCGTTCGCCGCCGGGTTCGCCGTCGTGGGGCGCGTAGAGGCTGTCGAAGGTGAAGCGCTGATAGAGCCGGCCCATGTTGCTGACGGGCTTGACGGTGACGTCGGTGAGTGGTGGCGGTGCCGTGAAGAAGCCTTCCGGGCTGTCGAGCCAGCCCTTGTCTTGGTAGAAGGCTTGCGCGGCTTGGACTTCGCGGTCGATCCTGTCGAGTGTCGCGGCGTCGGGCGCGTGGCGCAGGAGGCTGAAGCCGGTCAGCAGGATCTCGTCGCGGAACGCCTGTGCGGCAAGGGCGATGGTGGGCCGGGCGACCGGGAGCTCGTCGGGCTGGCGGTCGAGGTAGGTGCCCCACGAGCGGGCGTAGAAGCCGCCGGTGCGGGTGAAGGAGCCGAGGATCTGCGTCAGGGGGTTGGAGCGGCGGTCGGGCATCGAGGCTCCTTCGGTGTGAAGGTGACCGGCAGGGTGCCGAGTCCGGTCATGCTGGGGTTGCCGAGGTAGTGCTGGACGTTGTCGGTGTCGACGCGGTAGTCGGGGATGCGGTCGAGGACGGCCTTGACCATGACTTCGGACATCAGCCGCGCCAGGTGCGAGCCGATGCAGCGATGGGGGCCGAGACCGAATGCCAAGTGGCGGTTGGGTGTTCGGTCGAGAATGATCTCGTCGGGGCAGTCGAATTCATTTTCGTCGTGGTTGGCCGAGAGCCAGCTGATGACGACTCGGTCGTTCTTTCTGAGGTGCTGGCCTTCCAGCTCAATGTCCTTGGTTACTGTGCGGCTCAGGGTCTGGTTGACGGAGAAGTAGCGCAGGAATTCGTCGGTGGCGGTGCGGTAGAGCTCGGGGTGGTCGATGAGCTGCTGCCGTAGTTCCGGGTGGGTGCCGAGGTGGTGGAGGGTGAGCGCGGTCTGGGAGGTGGTGGTGTCGACGCCACCGGCGATGAGGTTCCAGAGGATGTTGAGCAGCTGCTCGTCGGTGAGGCGTTGGCCGTCGAACTCGAACTGGAGAAGGAAGCTGGTGAGGTCGTCCTTCGGGTTGGCTTTGCGGGCGGCCGCATAGTCGAGGACCTCTTGCATCATCTGCGGGACTTGGGAGATGGCTTCGAGGTAGTCGGGGCTGTCCTGCGGAAGGGCCATGACGGAGTGGAAGAGGTTGGCATAGAGATGCCAGTTGTCGTACGGCAGGCCCATGAGCTTCATGGTGAGGATTGCCGGTACCGGGCTGGCGTAGTCGAGGACGAGGTCCATGTCGCCTTTAGCGATTTTCTGGTCAAGGAAGTGGTGGGCCTGGTCTTCCATGAACGGCTTGAGCCGTTGGACGGCGCCGGGGGAGAGGAACGGGGCCAGCGCGTGGCGTAGGGCCTGGTGGTAGGGGCCGTCGATCTCGCCGATGCCGAGGGCCGGCTGGCCTTCCGGTCGCGGGACGCCCATCTCGCCCTGGTAATCGACGCCGTCTGCGGAGTTGGGCTCGTACTTGTGGGCGAACGTGTCGCCGTCCCTGGCCGCTTGGCTGACGGCGGCGTAGCTGGTGAGGAACCAGAAGCCGCCGTAGTTGGTATTCCAGGCGACGGGGCATTTCTGGCGGACGTCTTTGTTGTAGGCCAGCTCGTTGAGGTTGTAGTCGTCGGAGTGGTGGTCGAAGTCGACGACAGCGTCGGGGGTGATGTCCGGTTGGGTTGTCATCTCCAGGGTCCTCTACCGCGACGAGAGCTCGGCTTTCTACACTATCTTTGCATTATTAGCGCTTGGGCATGCCGAGGAAGGCCGCGATGAGCAGTCACCGGACGACTTTCAACCACGTCGGGCTATGCGTCGCCGATCGTGCGAGGTCGCGGCGCTTCTACGAGGGCCTGCTCGGGTTTCAGTTCTGGTGGGAGATTGACCCGCCCGACGACAGGACCGCGCAGCTGGTGGGGCTACCCGAGCCGCTCGGTGTGCATGCGACGTACCTGGTGCGGGACGGCTTCGTGCTCGAGTTACTTGATTACTCGAAGCGCGAGGTGCACGCCGGGGCGGAACGCACGATGGACCAGGTGGGCTTGACGCACATCTCGTTTTCTGTGTCTGATCTGCCGGGCGTGCTGGGGCGCGTTGCGGAGTTTGGGGGATCGGTGGTCGACACGACGGTGACGGAGGGGTCGGCTATGATTCGGGACCCGGACGGGCAGCTGTTGGAATTGCTTCCGGATGGGTGGTTGTCAGCTCTGCCGCAGCGCGCGTAATCACCCCGCCTGCGTGTTACTCCCGCTGGAGCAGTACTCCAATGAGGGCCACAACGGCCGTGATCCGATCCCTTCACGGGGGCCGCCAGGTAATCCGAAGCAGGCACCTCTACGAATACCAATTATTCGGAAGTTCATCGGCGCCAACGAGATAGCCCAATTTAAGCCCGACTGCTTCGAAAGCGGCCTTGGCATCTTGGTTCTTCGATAGCGCATCTTGGATCGCCTTCATCTTTTGACTGTGGTCGAACAGAGTCGTCCAGACCGGATGATTCACCAGCCGTTCTACGCCCTCTCGAATCGCTTGGAGTTGGGTTTCATTCGGCTGTTTTTCAAGCATCGCTCGCTCTTGGTCTAAAGCAAGAACTTGGCGATACAGGGAACGGAGCAACGTGGCAATATAAGCTAGCGAGCTTTGATAAACCATCCTTCTTCGTCGCTCAGTCTCATCCGCTGATAGGGGAATACCAGCCCCTTGCGGTTCGAAAGCGAGCTCGTTCAAGGTGTTTAAAGCCTGAGTAATATTCTCACGCTCTCGATTGCGAAGTCCTTGACCTTCATCGCCCCTTTCAGTCAGAGGTTTGCTTTGCAGCATCCGCTTTAGAACCTTTTCCTTGAAGGCGTTCTCCGTGATAAGGGAGGTATCAGTCTCCGGCTGACCGGCGCGGCGAACAAACTTCAGCATTGCGAGCTCGGGCGCTGACAACAAATCTTGCACGAGGGCGGCTTGGAAGGCCCCTTTCGCACGCTGTCGGTCGAGCGCGGGAAGCCAATCGATGAATCCCGCCTCTGACGCTTCGTCCGAACCGACTGCTGATTCGTACTCCCCCAGCTTCGCAGACCACTCATCCGACATTTTCGCAGATAGCTCAAACGGCGATAATGGCAACTTTTTAATCTTGGCCTGGATTGAGTTGACAAGATGTATAGCCTCGTCCTTTGAAAGATTCAGATATACCTTCGCGGTAACGCGCTGTGCTCCGCGCATCCATGTCGCCACCGTTTTGTGCTGGCCATCAAACATTGCGAGGCGTTTCTCTCCACTGGGATCCGGCACAACTCTACAGCTTGGCGGTTCGTGAAGGGGATTTTTCTGTAGATCGACGAAAATTGCCCAGGCTTGTCCAAGTTTGATCGTGCGAGGTTGGCATTCCGAATCGTTGTAGAGGGCGGATCTGGGCACATCTACGTATACGTACCGCCACAACTTTCCACTCGGCCAGGAGTCTTCAAAAGTCGGCATCTCTCGAGTCGTGCCGTCGGAGAATTGGAATCTTGTCGTCGAATCGGTGGATTCAATTGCGGTTGGTCCAGCGACAATCCCAAAATGGCCGGCACAGTCGTCGTAGCGGATAACATTCGACTTTTGTTGTGCAAACGCCCTGAGTTTCAGGTAGGGCCGCACATCCACGGATGGATTGTTTCTCTTGGCTTTATTACATGAGGCGTGGGCTAGACGAAGGTTGTCGCGGCTAGTCTGTCCGCCCTCAGTCTCGGGTTCGTCGTGATCGGCCTCAATCATGTCCGCGACCTTGTTCATAGGCTGTTCGCAGAGGCTGCACAGTTGTTGGGACTTTGCCCATAGGTAGTCTTCGAGGCCCTCGCGCTGATCTTCGGGTAACTTTGCACGCATATTTTTGGATATAGTGATTCCACTCATCCGAAGCCTCCTTTTGTTCAGCGCGTTTCAATAGTGCTCGATGTCCGCGTATTGGCATCGAAGCCTCGAACGCCTGAGTCGCGAACTAACAGAGTAGTCGATCGCTGACAACGTCTAGCGCCGGCCCGTTGTCGATTCAAGATATTGTGTGATTGCTTCCACGATCGCTTCTGTGTCGTCGTGTTCCCAGAATCTCAATACAGTCCAACCGTTCCGCCGCAAGAGTTCGTCCACACGTCGGTCTCTGGCCCGGTTGCCTTCGATCTTATTCCGCCACCAGCCGGTGTTCGACTTTGGCGTCGTACCGTGGATTGAGCACCCGTGCCAGAAGCAACCGTCCAAAAACACAACGAGCCGACGACCACTCCAAACGATGTCACCTCTAAATTTTTCGTCGGGAAGAGGCCTGCGGTCGACTCGGTAGCGGTAGCCCAAGGCGTGCAACCGCCTACGGACCTGTAACTCCATGCGCGTGCCAGCGGTTTTCTGGGCCTGCATCTGCCGTCGCACAACGTCGCTTGGGGGAGTGAGAGGCTGGGTCAATGCTGTGCTCCTGGCAATGCTTCTGGGAGGCTTGATGGCTAGGAGAATGACGGCGCGCCTCGGGCGAGTGTCACACCGCTCACTTAATCTTGCAGCATGGCCTCGCGATCGAAGACCTCTATGGGGTCATTTTATGCCGTTAAGCAGATTCGAGGACCTTTCCTCGAGCTTCCACCTCACCTGGGTCACGCCGGCTCGGAGAAGGAGCTAGCTGCACTTTGCTCGCATCTACGGAGTCACGGCCTGCCGTTGGCCGCCGACCTATTCAGTGGTGCAGGCGGTATGAGCTTAGGACTCGAGGACGCCGGCTTCCGTGTAGTTCTGGGGGTCGATCACTACGGCTTTGCCGTTGAGACCCACCGTCACCACTTCGCCGGGATGTCGGTGCAAGAGGATTTAGCGGATCCCGCAACGATTGCGCGTGTTGCAAAGATGCTGAGGCGCAACAAAATCGACGTCTTGGCAGGTGGCCCGCCCTGCCAGCCGTTCTCTCGGGCGGGACGTTCGATGCTGCGTCACCGAGTTCTCACCGGAGCAGCCGATCCCCACGACGAACGCCGAGACCTGTGGCGTTCTTTCCTGGAGATTGTCCAGCTAGCCCGCCCGCGTGCCGTAATCATGGAGAACGTTCCGGACATGGCTTTGGATCGTGAGATGTTCATCTTGCGCAGCATGACGGAGGAACTCGAGCAAATCGGCTACTCAGTTTCGGCCCGTGTTATCGATACTTGGCGCTACGGGGTACCTCAGATGCGGCAGCGGTTGCTGTTGGTCGCCCTGAAGAACAGGATCAAATTCGCGTGGCCGGCCGAGTCTGAGAAGCGGGTGACGCTTTGGAACGCGATTGGTGATATGCCCGAAGTTGAGGGTGGGTGGCGTCCGGCGGGCGGTGCGTTCGGGTGGGCGGACTACGTTGGCCCGCGGACCGAGTACCAGAAATGGATGCGACGAAACGTGGCGCAGGTTGACGCGTTCAAGTTGTTCGATCACATCACCCGTCCAGTGCGCGAGGATGACCGTGCGGCATTCGAATCGATGACGCACAAGACCAAGTACACCGACTTAGCTCCGGAGTACCAGCGTTATCGCAAGGACATTTTTGACGACAAGTATAAGAAATTGGACGAGAACGATCTTTCGCGGACAATCACCGCGCATATCGCCAAAGACGGCTACTGGTACATCCACCCTCGACAGCCACGTACTCTCACCGTGCGGGAGGCCGCCCGAATTCAGACTTTCCCAGATGATTTCAGATTTGCGGGCCCGCCTTCGGCGGCATTCAAACAGATCGGAAACGCGGTACCGCCACTAATCGGACAAGTTATTGGTACCGAGGTTAGGGCTTCGTTGGCGTCCGGAAGTAGGGCTGGGCTTTTGACGCGGGAGACGTCGGCGAAACTGGCTCGCTGGTTCCGCGAACAGTCCTCCATCCCGACTGTCCCCTGGTTGAAGACAGACAATCGGTGGAAGTTTGTCCTTGGTGAGTTGCTTCTTGACCGTGCCACACCCACCGTCATTAATGCGGTTTGGCCAATCATCGACAGGCAACACAACCTTAGCCCGAGTGGCGTTCCTTGCGGCGAGGCGGTTGATCTGCTCGATGAGCTCATGTCGGGGGTCGGTCGTGGCCACCGGATCTCGGCGGTGCGCCAGCTCGTCGAACAGATGAACGCCGCTCCGACCGCACTATGGCAGCCGAACATTGATCGCGCGGCCTTGTCGGCTATGCCGGCGGCTCTAGTAGACCTGGTTGAACTGGCGTTGCCGGTCACCGTGGGGGCGCATGAAAGCGAGGAACCAGTCCTGATCACCAAGGGTGTTCTGCGCGTCGCAAGCCGCTTTCAAGGTAACGATGCCGACAAGAGAAATGTACAGACCGACGGGAGAATTGCAGTGGCGGGGATGGTTGGCTTCTCCGAACACTCACGCTCGGCGCACCTAGGACTGATCGCACTGGCGGCCGAGATCTGCCTCGTGGATAAGCCGTTGTGCATGGAATGCCCGTTGAACCGGTGGTGTGTTGGCGCCAGCGGCTAGAAACCCAGACCTCTTGCCAGTTCAGGATGCTGCCGATTCATGACTTCGATGACTTCTTTGAAGGCGTCGTAGTGGCCTGACTGGATGGCTGCTGATTTAAGCGCCAACCCAATCTCCGAAAGTGAGCCGCTGAGCGGGGCCTTGTCTTCGTGTTCGACAACCTCGTCGCCGTCTTCGGTTGTTTCGGAGTTGTGGCGACGGTAGACCCGGTCAGCCAAAATGCACAACTCGCTGACGGGCCGCTCTAACATCTGTTTCAGCTGAGCTGGCACGGACACCCGCATCTTCGCAACATTGATGTTGAAGACCTCGTCGAGGGTGCTCGTGAAGTCGAGACTCGCGCGGGCAAGCTTTGTATGCTCGTCGATACCCCGGGTGCCGCCCCAGCTTCCCCACTGCACCAACCGATTTTCGCGATAAACATATAGGCCCTGCTGCCGGTTCCAATTGAGTGGTCCGGCTGCGTTCTCGAACGCGTCGAGGGAGCTGAATGTTCTCTTGCCGGGAAGAATGTAGCGGCGAAGCTCGACTGCTCCCACTCCTGTCGAGCTTTCGAGTTCGAACTGCTGCGTCGACAGCTGTTGTGTCCCAGGTTCATGGCGAACGAAGGGGTCCCAAGCGCGCACCTTTTCGCCGTTGACGCTGATGGAGATACGCGGAGCTTTGTTCTCACCTGTCAGGAATCTGTGAAACACCATCGCGAGATGCCGCTTGGTCTTCTCCACGAGTACCTCGAAGCGCCGTTTCGCCCATCCCCCATTCGCGCCGGAGGCGGGTAGGACTCGATCGAGGTTCTGCCAGATCACAACAGTGCCTGTACCAGTCCCGAGCATCTCTTCGCTCTTGGTGACGGCGTGGTCTCGGGGGTTTTCGGCAAGTACCCAGTCATCGAACTCAGCGATGAGATCCAAGTCCAGCGACCTCCAGAGCGGACGCTTGCGGTCAGCCGATCTCGAGACGATAGTCAAGGAACGCGCTTGGGATAGCGACGCAGTCTTCAGGCCCAGCCCATATCGACCAAGATCACCGGACCCGTAAGTGCGCCGGCTCCCGAACCGGAGTGCCTCGGTCATTCCCCGCGCGTTGAGCCCACAACCGTTGTCCGCGATGTAGATTGCGGAGTCTCCAGCAGCAAACTCGATTTCCACCGCGACGTCAGTCGCACCCGCGGCGATGCTGTTGTCGATAAGGTCGGCGACCGCGCTGACGAAGTCGTAGCCAATGTCCCGCAAAGAGGACGTGAGTCGAGCCGCCGACGGCGCGGCGCTGGAGAGTTTCATTGCGCTAGAGCTCCTAGATCGGTGCTGCTGTTGGCCATAGTTAAGCAGGGAGGGCGGACAATTTTCGACCGACTCGCGGCAGGCCGATTGGTTTGTGGATCACTCAGCGGTGTTGACGGCGTCGTGGAGTGCCGGTGCAATCGATGCCCAGATGGGCGAGCCTAGGATCGGCATGTTGGGCTACTCAAATTATGTCTAACCAGCCACTTTGATCCGCAGGGACGACCTAGCGGAGCTGAAGACCTCTTCCACCAGTGCTCGGATCTCGCCCTCCTGAAGCGAATGGAACGAGATGAACGCGTGCAGTCGCCGGAGTCGTTTCATAGCATCGCGCATCAGCAAGGTGCGTCGACCCTCATCGCCTAGTTCACGCAGGTGTGTCTCGGCAATGATCCGGGCCACCTTGCGGTTTCCACCGATTGCAGTTCGTTCGAGGATCGCCACGGCTTCATCCTCGAAGATCTCCGCGGCGACTGGACCCAAGGCGAATGCCCGCCACCACAACCGGCGGAAGACGTTTCGCGGATAGCCCAAGATGCGTTCGTAATCGTCCTTATTGCCCCTGTTCGGCCATCTCCAGAATGCGACATCTGGTACAACCACCAGACTTAGATATGACCACACCGATTGCACGGATGCTTCGGCAGGGATGAGCGGCGTGACCTGGAGGATGTGCTCGACGACTACGCGGTCCCACTCAGTGCGTCTGCGGTCTTTCGGGCTTAGCTTCTCTGGGTAGCCGAAGTTTTTTGCGACTTCGCGCATCGTGTTCTGGAATTCGTCGAGCACCGACGTAGGGACTCGCTGGCCCGAGGGAGCTGTGGGATAGTAGTACGCCTGATCGGACTCAAGCTCGGCTCGAGAGCGAAGATCCTCGATTTTCATGTTCGTGTACTCGGCGAGGAGCTTGCGTGCGGCTAAGCCCGGCATGCGAGGAAAGTAGAGCGGGCTAGCCATCAAACTTGCCTGTCAGGAAGAAGGGTTGGAGTTCCGCATCGATTTCCCCAGGGTCGAGTCGCCAGCGCTGCCTGAGCGGAGCGATATCGCGGCCCTCGGCGGAGAAATACGTCATCAGCCGCGCGCGGAGAATCGCTCCAATTGAACCCGGTTCGTAGTCTACGGTTTTCAACTCATCCTGGGCGAGCGCGGCTAGGACAAGTTGGCGTGCTACGTCATATTGCAAAAAGTCGCGCGTAAGCGCCGCCTCCGCACTATCTGGTTTCTTCGTTAAGCACTCATACGCTGGGTGGTCACTGTTGATGAGGACCCTAACGGCAGACAACGCGGGCGCGTCTAGGTCGGCCGTCTCCACCATGACACGCCAGGCGCAGCCGGTCGGGCCTAATCCGCTGGCGCTGAAGCTGAGTAATTCGGTTGGGAACCGTGTGGCTTCACCTTCAAGGATTATTTGGTGCTCATCAGACCACAGGATAGAGCCGGAGCGGCGCGCGGCCAGCGGGTTCCGGACATCGGACGATCCGATCGCCAGCGACACAGTTGTTCGGAGTTGCAGAACGCCGCCGATCTCGAACCCTGTTACCAGACAGCTAATGTCCTGCGGTCCTTCGGTGAGTGTTTTCACCGGTGAGGATCCCTGCAATCCGGTAGAGCTCTCGGCTGGCGACGTCCATTGAATGACGCATCGCAACTGATCACGAGAATGCAACCCCGCCTCGGCGCGCACCGCTTCGAGATCTACGGACAGCGTTCGTTCTATCAATAGGTCGGTTGCGTAGTCCCAGCCGTCGATCCGATCAGGGTCCGCTAGGGGTTCACGACCTGCGGGTGTCACGCGCCATTCGGACGCGTTGAAACACTCTGGCGAGGGCAATAGGTAACCGCGGCTAATGGTCCGGCTCATCCTATAAACTCCGATGCCTCCACCTCTACCGTTATGACGGTGTCCAATGGCTGCGTGACGAGGAGGCGTAACTCCTTAATTGAACTGTCGACGGTCAGGCGAGCGCGATCATCCAAGAGTTGTCCGTTCAAATTCTCCCATCCCGCCACCAAGGGTGCGGGGGCATCGGCAGGCCTATCTTCCTCCTTCTCCACTCCGCGATCCAGCACCACCTTCGCCTCCGCTCTGAGCGTTACCGACGATCCAGCATTGACGCGCTCGACTTTCACCGGAAAAACTGCGAGCAGAGCGCCGCTGTCGCCGGCGCGTAGTTGGGGTGTCATCACGAGGGCTCGTGTGTTCTTGGGACTAGAAGTCGGAGGGGGCTTTGACGCCTTCTTGCCGGGCTGGCCACTGAAGCCGGGTGTGTCGGCGACCAGTCCGCCGAGCAGATCGCCGATTATTGGTGCTAGCCCGTCGGGCCCCGAGTCAGGGCCGCTGGGTATCACATCGATGATCCAACTGTTTTTTACCGCTGCTTTGATTTTGTCGAGGGCCTGCTTGACCGGATTAAATTGGTTCTTAACCGACGCAATTTTGGCGGGGATCCAGTCGTCGTGTGCGACGGGCTCCGACTCGGCGAATTGTCGATCGAAGTGGTCGTCCACGATAAATACCCCGACGGTCGAAGATCCTGCTGGGTGCTTTGCGACCGGCAAGTATCGAACGACCATGCGCGGGTTGCGCATTAGCGCGATCGAGGCCGGCGGAATTCCCGATCCGTCGTCCTCCTCAGGTGGCTGACCCGTGACAGGGGGTAGGTGCCTGAAGGCAAGGGCGCCTAGGGGTTTGGGTTCGCTGCGCCCTGCACGAAACTGAATGTCTTGATATCGCCACGAACTGGGTGATCCGGGAGGATCGGCTGCTTCGGCGATTCGGTACGCTTCGACGAAGTGCCTGACGGGACTTTCGGGCGCATCGGGCGGTCCGGGCTCCCAATATTCGCCGCCGTGCTCAAATGTAAATCTCACGGCCCGCCGGCCATGGCGACCGATCATAAGTGGCCAGCCGAATTGCACTGCTGCTCTAATCATCTCGTCGATCGGCTCCAACAGCCGGACTGAGTCGTCATCGTTCTGCGGGATTCGAGGGGCGACTACGAGGATGGCCGTTCCGGTCGAATCAGGCGGAACTGCGTCTAAGCCAAGCCGGCCGGCGATTTGCTCGGCCGGCCTGCCGGTCACTGGACGAGGTTGCCCACCATCGGAATCGACACCCCACCAATGTCGGCCGGTGTAGCGGTGTCCCGCGCGGTCGTATGTGGCGCTCAGAGACATGCCCATCAACCGGACCACGGGCTTACCTTCTGCGGTTGTTCGGGTGAACACGACGATAGTGGCGGCCTCGCTGATCTCAAAGAGGATGCCGCGGCCGAGGCCGAAGGTGCCCCCCTGGTACCGCTTGGCTTCTTCGCGCCCAACGTTGAGGAAGAAGTCCCTGAAGTCGGTGCGGTCTTGGGTGACTGTGTCCGCGCGCGTGGGTCCGCCCAGTCCCCGCGTGCCCGAGTCCGCGATGATAAGCAGGGGCAATTCTCGACGCTTCAACACGGTGGCTAATGCTTCGAGTTCTTTCGGAATGTCATAGCCGAAGACGTCGTGGCTTAGCGCCGTGCGTTGATATGACGTTGCGCTATTGAGTCCGACGCGGAAATCGATCGCTCGCCGATGGTCTAACCGGGCATCGATGGAATTCTGTAGGGTTTCCCTTAACAGTAGGGACCACTCATCGAGCTCGGTGTTGCGCACGGCGCGACTCAAGGTGCGTGCGACCATCGACCCAGACGCCGAATACCGTTCGGAGATTAGGTTAAGGCTCACAGCAGATCTTTACTCCCCTCGAATAGCCAGCCCGGCAACTCGTCGAAAGCCTTGGATGGGAGGGGTACCGGTGGTTGTGCGCCCAGGTTAAGCACGTATTCGACACTGCTGATCCGATCAGCCGCTGATTTTCCTTGGAGCAGTTCAGGAGTCAAGCGCGGAAAACTGTGGTCGACGAGGTAGAGCCGTCGTTCGAGGGAACGGAACTGCACTTGGCGGTAAACGGTTAAATCGGCGGGCTGGACGCCGAGCTCAGACAGCTGCGACAGGAGCTGGAGGCTAGCAACTCCAAGTCTTTCGATGCGCGTGATTGCTTGAGTTATGGAGTCGCCGCCGTCGGGCACCCGCTCGAACCTTTCAACGGCCAAGTACAGCGAACCGGAGGGCGGGGCCGACAGCTGTCGAAGTCCGTTTATATGGATTTTGACCTCTTCTGTCAGGGACGAGGCCTTGACCTCACATGCGGCATGAACACCGGTGAAATCATGGCGACGCCGTTGGACGCCGGTCCAGATCTTCATCGCCAGAGAAGGCGAGACGGCAGCGAGAGCCTCTAAGACATGCAACTCGGCAAGTAGTCCTTTCAGCGCCTGCTCATTGAGAAGTCTTTGACTGGCCGGTCCTAGCAGTTCACGCCAGCGCTCCAAAATGGTGGTCACACACAAACCGGCGGCATCGGGTGTGTTTGCAACGCACACTAAGATCTCGTCGCAGACGGTGGAGAAGAGGTCGTTTAGCGGTACCTCCCGACACTCAACGTCGATATAGCGCCGTTCTTTCTCCTCGGCGCCCTGGAGGATTCGCATCGTGACAGACACGCCCCTCGACCGACTGTCTTCAATGTCGACGTGTTCGGGCGTTACGGGCAACAAGAGATGGCGGTGTCGCCCGGGGTCCAGAGCATGGACCACCGAACCTCCAGTGGTACTAACGCCACTCTCGCGGGTCGTCAGATCCTCGTTTTTCGCACGTTCGAGGAGCCGCCAAGCCTCTTCGGACGCGCCCGAGGCCGGAGTCATCGTCCCCTCTTTGAAGAACTGCGCTGAACGGAGGCCGACGGCGGCACCTTGGCCTCGCGTTCCATCGCAGCAGCTTCGGCCGAGTCTCTGGGCATAGTCGCGTTCTCCTCTGACTGTGCAGCCAGTTTGTCTGCCTCTTCGAAGGCAGCGAAGTCGTCGACTTGGTCCTCGACCACTGGGCCGACGATCTTGGCCGACTTGTACTCGACGACGGGTTCCCCGACCGCGTCGGGAAAAAAGATCCCCAAGCCGATCACATGGTCGACCGCATTGAGATCCGTCCTCGGATCGCGAGGTTCCTTATCAGACGTAATTTCGCGCATTTTTGAATCTCGGTCGATTGGATAGACGACCAACAGGCCGATGCCCCCCATTATGTCCTCACGATACTTCCGCAGATCGTAATCATCGTTGGGGTCTACATCGGATGGCAGTTCCTTAACAGCGACCCCTGTGTCTGAGATCCGGTCAATAGTGGAAACCAAAGCTTTTATATTGGCATAGTCTGAGTAGCGCTCGAGCCTACTTCGCTCGACGGTACGGATCGCGCGTCCCACACCAAGATCGAGACCTACGACCTCGCTGCGCCTGGGATTCTCGATGAGGACCAGATTCCAAGCCATCAGCGAGCCTTGTTCCATCTGTTTTCGGATGTACCGCGTCAGTAGGTCTGCGCGCAGTCGGACCGCCTTGGGATGCATCTTGTAAGTTTTTAGGAATTCCAAAACGCGCTCACCCGGTACGCCTTTGACGATGATACGCCCCGTTTTACGATTATCCTCGATGCCGACAGCGGCGATGGCGTCTGTGAACAGCTTTCGCGTCGCCGTGATATTGTTCTGGAGCCACTTTTCCTTGCGGTGCTCGAAGATAATCGTTTGCTCACGGCTTCCGCTGAAGTCAATAGAGGCGGCCACAGCGCCGCGCATTTTTGCGGCTGACGTTATGATCATCGACGGGTGAACGCGTATTCTGACAGCGACATCCTCCGGTGTGATGCCAGCACCATAGGACCGGATGTCTCTCCGGATCTCTTCCTCCACCGTTGCAAGGTCTTGGAACCATTCCGCCAATTCCTGCGTCATCCAAATCCGTGGTAGGTCTGCGTACCCCCTTCGATAGCCAAACCAGCGGCCCATTTGCAGCAGGGTGTCGTATGCCGAAGCCGCTCTGACAAAGTAGCTGCTAACCAGCCCTTCCAGCGTCAGCCCTCGCGACAATGTATTGCCACCGATCACGATGACTGTCGCGGGAGTGTCCTTTGCGTAGTACAGGCGGTCCTGCGAGGTGTAATTGTCTACGATCACTCGGACTTCTGCTAATACCTGCGGGAGGGTCGTTTCGATTTGCTCCCAGCTGACTACGGCAAGACCCATACTTTCCGCGGGCACCGCTGACGCTTCATCTTCCCATAGACGCCGGAGTCGGTCCCCGAGAACACGGTCAGTGCTTAGTTTTTCGGCGATGACTGCCACGTGGCTTTCGACCGGAACTTTGAGCCGGTTGTGCGCCTCCGCGAGCATGGAAGTGTGGATCAGCATGGTCGAATGAGTTGTCTTGGACCATCGAGCACGTCGAGCGGCTGTCGCTAGGAGGAACCATGCGATGGCATCAGCGAGTGCGGGGGTCACCGACGGCGTCCACTCATACACAGCCCCCCTGCCAGTGGGCGGCTTAACCATTACGGCCTCGCTGTCAGGGACGATCCTGATGACGTCCAACCCGCCGGTGACTCGTCGGGGTTCGTCGTCGGAAAGGGTATCTCTTCCGAACAGCTGCTCTGCACCAAAGTAGCCTTCTGGCTGTTTCATTTCGACGATGTAGTTGGACGGATAAAGGTTCTCGTAGGTTTGAGGCTCGGTAAGCAAATTCGCAAATGGCGTTGCGGTGTAGGCGACGTAAGTACTACGGGGTTTCTTGATGATCTGGCCGATCAATCCGTTGATACGAGAAATGTGCCCTCTGTTAGCAACATTGAGACTCGCCTGGTCGGCCTCGTCATCAATGACCATGATCGGCAATGATTTGATCACTTCGGAGCCCGCTGAATCGATCCAATCCTTAAGCCGGCGCAGTCGGAAACCGTTCTTTTTCACTACGGCGATCAGTCGTTGCCCGGGGTCATTAAGCAGGTTGGCGGCGTTGCCCGACATTGCGAAGTCCTGGTTAAGCTGAGTCAGAAGATACCACCGTTCGAAGTGGTCGCCCAGTAGCACTTCCTCAATACGTTCCTGGGTCTGGGACCGAAGATTATCGGTGATCCCAGATAAGACAATAAAGAGGCGGTAGCCAGCATCTGCGGCTTTGGCAATCACGCCCATGAAGTTGGTCGTCTTGCCGCTCTGTACATACCCCAGGACCAAGCCTTTTGTCCTGATCGTCTGCCAGCCCGGTGCGCCGGCCAAGTCCAGGATGCGGCTAGTTGCGCGGTCAATGTCGTCGATCGCGTCGTCCGCTACTTCTGCGGGCAATGAAGCGATGACGTTTTGGCGAAACTCGCCCCAGTAGACGGGGGACGGTCCCGGTCCGCCATACCAGCTGCGCTCGCTGTCAGGTTTGCTGACGACGATTGGTTCTTTGAGGTGACTTATGATGCCGACGCGTTCCTCGTAGAGCGCACGCGCATAAGCGATGACCTCTTCGGATGCCCCGTATCTAATCAGTGCTTGCGCGGCTTGCTCAGGGGACTTGCCTCCCGAAACCATCGCCTGAAGGTCGTCAGCAGCCTCTTCGACTTCCTTGCTAGGAGCCATCCCCGCCTCCTTGCTCGCCCCTGCGCCTGCCGAGCAGAACCCGTAGTAAAACGACAGTCTTATTGTCCGGAGCATTCAGACGTCGGTAGCCAACTATCGCATCACGGTCCGAGCCGAACGGATTCCAGCGCGGCCCTGCGCCGCTGGTGGTCGATGTCGCCGCCAGCGCAAAGCTGTGGCAAGGCAATGCCAACAAGTCCAACCACCCACTATGCATGGCATCCGCTCTGGTAACTGAGCCGCTACGCCGGATCACAGTTCAGGCGGTTCGTTCGTAGGAGCCACGAAGACCTTGGCAATGATCGCAAGCAGCTCTCCAGCCGCGCGTCGATCGAATTGCATGATCTGACTGGTAGTGCCATCCTGCGCATACGTTTCTAGCTGCAACATTCGACCCCCGCCAGGCATGTCGGCGTAGAACCAGCCGCAGTGGCGTTCGGCTTGGAACCGAGCGTTGCGATCGCCGCGGTACTCGAACGAAACGATAAGCGACATGCTGCTCCTCGATGGTGGATCTGCAGGAGGCGCGCTTCAGGCGCCGCAATCAATCTTTACCCAACATTCCTTGTAATTATGTGTCTGCCCGTCTCGGATTCCCGCCGCGGATACGCCGAGAAGTTGCCGGCTAGTCCGCACTTTCGACTGCGGATGCGAGTCTCGCGCCGACCCGCTTGCGGGGCTGGACGACGGTTCAACAAATGAGCGCTGCAACAAACCGCGCGTAGAACCGCACCACAATTATCTTCAAACACCGGCCGGAACACCGGCTCCGAAGCTTTCGACTTCCAACGCCTGGGGTCGTTGCGAGCCAGGTAGCACCTCCGGCAGAAACGTCTCACATTGGGTGTTCGCGGGCCCGCGGGCAGCCGCCGCCACCACAGCGCTTGAACTGCGGTGGCGCGGCGTGAACACTCCGACGCAGTTTCACGCTTCTATGATTCGTCTGATCGGCCCGCGTAGAGTCTGCTGCGAAGAGTCCGAAGGAATCGATGAGCGGAACGGCCGAAACTCAAATCAAGGTAAATCGCCTGCACCCCATCGGGCACGGCGTGGACCGCCCGGAGCACCTTCTGGTCACCCATGACAGTCGAGTGTTCGCCTCCGACAAGGCCTCTGCCGTCGCGGAACTCCTCGACGAGAAAACCATTCGCCGCATCGGCCACGCGGGTGGCGAGCCGAACGGCATCGCTCTGGACCGCAACGGCCACTTCCTGATTGCCAACTTCGGCTCCGGCGTGCTGCAGGACCTCGACACAGAAACCGGCGCGATAACGCCGCTACTACAAGGCCATTTCGACGGACGCTCGCTGCGGTGGCTCAACTTCGTCCTCACCGATTCCACTGGCGCCCTGTGGTGTTCGGTCAGCACGATGGCTGCCAACCTCCTCGACACCATCGCAAACGGCACCGCCGACGGCTTCCTCTTCCGCGTCGCCCCGGATCGCCAAGAGGCCCACGTGGTCGCCGACAACGTGAACTTCCCGAACTGCATGGCGCTGGACCGCAACGAGGACTACCTGTACGTTGTCCGCACGGTGAATGCCGACATCGTGAGATATCCAATCGAAAGCGAAACACTCGGCCCGCCAGAGAGATTCGGCCCACCTCTAGGAGACCGACGACCTCACGAGTTCGGCCCCGACCACGGCCGGTTCCTGGCCGACCCGGAGGTCGGCCGCCGGTGGGGGATGGCCGACGGCTGCGCGTTCGACGCCGAGGGGAACCTCTGGGTGACGCTAGTCCTCGCCAACAGAATCGTGGCGATCAGCCCGGACGGGCAGGCCCAAACCGTGATAGACGACCCCGACGGCACCCTAATGCAAGCCCCGACCAGCATCGCCTGGGGCGGCCCCGACATGCGCGACATCTACATCGGCTCGATCCAGACCTCGTACGTGCTCAAGGGCAGATCTTCGATACCGGGCCTGCCGCTGGTCCACCAGCGCTAGCTACCGCATGAAGTCCGGAAGCGCCGCCTCCGGATCGTCCGGGATGATCGACGCGGGAAACCCCCAGAGTTGCCGGCTGGTCGTACCCCCGTCGACGACGAGCGTCTGTCCGGTGATGCGGGCGGCCAGTTCGGACGACAAGAACAGGGCGGCGTTGGCGACGTCGTGCGCGCGCGGCGGCGCGAGCGGGTTGATGACATTGACGCCGTACTCATTCGGCGGCAGATCCTCGTTGCCCGATCCCACATTGCCCGGCGCGACCGCGTTGGCGCGAATCCCATACCGTCCCAACTCATCCGCGCAGGTCTTGACCAAAGAGATCACACCGGCCTTGGCCGCGCCGTAGGCGGCGTGATAAGAAGCGGCGGCGATGCCGTCGACCGAGGCGATCGCGACCAGCGACCCACCGGTGCCCTGAGCGATCATCTGCCGCGCCACCGCCTGGAACAGGTAGAAGACCTGGTTCAGGTTGTAGTGAATCGCCTTGTCCCACAACGGCACCGTGAAGTCCTCGACCCGAGACCACGTCGCGCCGCCGATGATGTCGACACACGCGTCGACACCGCCCAGCGCGGCGACGACATCGTCGATCGCGCGGCCGACCTGCTCGGGGTCGGTCATGTCGGCGACGATCGGAACGGCAATACCGCCGCGGGCGACGATCTCGGCGGCGACGCCTTCGGCGCGCTCCTCGTCGATGTCGATGCAGGCGACGGAGGCGCCCGCCTCGGCCAACGCCAACGAGGTGAACCGCCCGTGCCCCGCCCGCCCGGGAATGTAGCCCGCACCCGATACGACGGCACGCTTACCGGACAGTCCGAGATCGATCACGTCAACTCCCTTGCGCGCCAACGACGGCGGTACGTTGGAGTATCGAGACAGCGCCGGGCGCTGTCAATCACGCGTCTTCGGTGTCCTTGGACCGCAACGGCGAGGCCATGTGCGCGCCGACCCCGACCAGCCCCCGGCCGACGGCCGCAAGCGCATGGCCCGTCGCACCCCCGACGGCGTTGACGACGGCGACGGCGGCATCGAGCAGGCTCGGGACGTGGAAGTCCTCCCACGCTTCGACCTGGTGCTGGCGCGCCGCCGCGAAACGGTCGAGCTCGTCGCGCAGCGCGTCGCGCTGCTTGACCAGCTCGCGCACCGCCCAGAATCGGAAGCCCTCGATCGGCCCCGACTTCGCGAACCGGTCGAGCGCCTCCTTCGCCTCCTGATAGATGCGGACGTCCTCACGCAGATGGTGCTGGACGAGCTCGCGGGCCTCGTCGATCGCTCGCAGCAGCTGCTCCGGTTGCGTCGACTCGACCCGGGCCAGGCTCAGGCGCTGCCACTTGTGCAGCGCCTCCTCGGCGATCACCAGCAGGCTCAGCGTGTCGCCAAGCCGGTTGTCGTTGATCGCGTTTCGCAGCCTTCCGGCGCGCTGCTGCACGGGCAGCGCGCGATCGAGGGACGCCAGGATGCGGCCGACGTGGCCGCGCAGCTGCTCGACCGTGACATTGAGCGCCGGCCCTAAAGCGGCCACCGAATCCCAGTACGCCTCGGGCAGCGACCCGTACTTCTCCAGCGACTCGACCATGCGCGTCACCGTCAGGCTCGTGCCCAGGACGTCGCCGGCGCGCTGGGCCCGCGCGACCTCGAGCACCGACTCGACCTTGTCCTCCACGCGCGCGACCGCGTCCTCCACCTGCGCGACCGCGGACTTCAACGCCATCTGCACCGCGATCATCTGCGCCGAGATCATCGCCTCCGGGGCGAGCAGTGCCGGTTGCCACTGCAGCCGAATCTCCCCTGCGTCGACACCCGTCACCACGCGAAAGAGGCCCTCGCTCAACGGAACCAGGTTGCCGTCCCGCAACGCGTCGAGGCTGTCGCGATGCAGCTGCACATACGTGCTGGCCGCGGTCGCGGGCGTTGCGCCGTCGATGCCGGCGATCCGGATCGCCTGCCCGGCGGCCGTCCGCAGCCGCGCCAGGTAGGACTCGACCGCGGCGGGTTCGCCGCCGAGCAGCAGGGCCTCGTCGTGGAACGAGACCACCACCTCGTCGTCAGCCGGCAGTTCCGACGTGTCGAACATCTCGGATGTGCTCACGGCACCTCGAATGATTCGTCGGCGTGCGGTCGAGCACGCCAAAAGTGAGCTGGCGGTTGGTAAGCGAACGTACACCCGTGTTCCCGCACGACTCCTTCGGTTCGCGGCATGTTCGGAAGGAATTCACCAGCGCACGGGCGGCGCGATCCGGGGCTGGCCCCCAACCAGCCGATATGCGAGATTTTCACCATGAAAGACGACGACCCCGAGAAGCGGATCCGCGAGCTGGAGCGCGAGCTCGCCGACGTGCAGCGCGGCGCCCAGCCGCCGGGCAGCCCGCCGCGCGGAGGATTCGGGACGCCCACATACGGGACTGGCTACGCGCCGCCGCGGCGTAAGCCGGCACTGCGCTGGTACACCGTCGTCTTCCTCGTCGCGACGGTGTTGTCGGTCCTCTTCGGCGTGGTGGCGATCGTGCGCGTGATGGTCCAGAGCGGCGGGCTGACGCCGGTGCGCGGCAGCGCGACGGCGCCCAGCGGTCCCACGGAGGTGCCGCACGGCGGCGAGCTGCGGCTCAGCGACAACAACTCGACGAGGACGGTCGCCTGCAACGACGGCAAGTTGACGCTGGCCGGCTTCCACGAAAACGTCATCGTCACCGGACACTGCGCCAGCCTCATCGCCGGCGGCTACAGCAACGACGTCACCGTCGACAGCGCCGACACCCTCGAATCCACCGGCTACTCCAACAGTCTCACCGACCACGCCTGCAACAACGCCACCGTCAAGCTGTCGAGCTACGGCATCGTCTTCAACGGCGCCGGCCACTGCGGCAGCATCGCGATCAGCAGCTACGACAACCACGTCACCGTCGACAGCGTCGACAGCGTCATCGTCTCCGGCTACAGCAATGACGTCACCTACCGCCAGGGCGCCCCCAAGGTCACCAATTCGGGCTACGACAACACCATCCACCAGGGCTGACAAATAACAGAGCATGTGCTCTGTTATGATGCCCGGGTGCCGCGCCCCCGCCTCTACGACGAAGACGACATCCTCGATGCCGTCGAGCGCCTGGCGGTGCAGTCGGGTCCGGCCGCGGTGACGATCCGCGCCGTCAGCGCCGCGATCGGCGTCTCCAACGGCGCGGTCTACCACACGTTCGGCTCACGCGCGGGCCTCGCGGGCCGCGCGTGGCTGCGCGCCGGGCACCGATTCCTCGATCTCCAATCGCAACTGATCGACGCGGCCCGCGACGACGACAAGGTGGTGGCGGCGGCCGACGCGCCGGCGGCGTTCGCCGAGAAGTACCCGCACTCCTCGCAACTGCTGCTGACGGTGCGCCGCGAGGAACTCCTGGGCCCGGACACGCCCGGCGAGATCGCCGACCAGCTGCGCGCCCTCGACCGCCTGCTGGTGGGGTCGATGATCCGGCTGTCGCAGGCGCTGTGGGACCGCAAGGACGCCGCCGCGGTCGACGTCATCACCACCTGCATCGTCGACCTGCCGACCGCGATCCTGCTCAAGCGCAACAGGATCGACGACCCGCAGGCACGCGAACGTCTGAAAGCCGCCGTCCGCGCCGTCCTGGCCGTCGGCCCCTCACCGATGAGACGCCACGAAAGGAAACACCAATGACACCGACACTCGCATGGGACGACAAGATCGCCGTCATCGACCTGGGGGAGGACGAAAACCGGTTCTCGCCGGAGTTTCTCGAGACGATCAACGGCCTGCTCGACGAGGCGGAGACCACGGGCGCGCAGGCCCTCGTCACCACCGCCCGGCACAAGTTCTACTCGAACGGGCTCGACCTCGACTGGCTGGCCGCGCACAGCGAGCAGACGCAGTCCTACATCGGCCGGGTGCAGGCGCTGCTGGCCCGCGTCCTCACCTTCCCGACGCCCACCGCCGCCGCGGTGACCGGGCACGCGTTCGGCGCCGGCGCCATGCTGGCCATGGCCCACGACGTGCGCGTGATGCGCGCCGACCGCGGCTACTTCTGCTTCCCCGAGGTCGACATCCGCATCCCGTTCACCGACGGCATGGCCGCGCTGATTCAGGCCAAGCTCACGCCGCACGCCGCCGTGGCATCGATGACCACGGGCCGGCGCTTCGGCGGGCCCGACGCCGCCGAGATCGGCATCGTCGACGCCACCGCCGCGGAGGACGCGGTCACCGAGGCGGCGCTGGAACTCCTGCGTCCGCTGGGCGTCAAGGACCCGGGCACGCTGCGCGCCATCAAGCAGACGATGTTCCGTGCCGCCGCGCAGGCCCTGACGGCCTAGCCGAGGGTGTAGGACTCCCGCGACACGCGGAAGTAGTGCCCGGTGCTGCCGTCGGTGCACGTGACCCCTGAGGCGTCGCTCGAGCAGGTGATGGTTCCCGCGGAGAGGGTCTGGCCGTAGTTGAGCGTCTGCTCGCCGGGCACCCGCAACGTGTCACCGTGACAGGCCATCGCGGCGGCCTGGCCCTTCTGCAAAGTGAACCGATTGCCCCACGCGATGTGTTGCGAGCACGGCGGTCCGGGCGGCACCTGGTAGGTGTAGTCGCTCACGTCGCAGGCGACGCCGTCGGCGCCCAGCTGGCACGCGATGTTGCCCGACGGGGACTGAAACGAGCGGTCGTCGGCAAACGCGGTCGCCGGCATGGCGATGGCCACCACGAATAACCCGAGCAAAGCCCTGATCATGCGCCGAGCGTAAGCGCTGCGCGGTTTGGCCGCCGGTTTTTGTCAGAGCCCCCGCGTACGTTCCCGCGTATGAGTAGGTCCAACGCGAGCTCGGGCGGCGGGCTCGGCGCCCTCCTGGCCGTGGCGGTGGTCACCTGGATCGTCGTCAAGCTCATCTGGTTGATCGCCGGCGTGGCGGCGCTCGTCGGCATCTTCTTCCTGGCGCGGGCGATCGCGCGGGATGTCCGCCGACGCAACGAGCTGCGGGCGGCGCACCGGGCCGCCGTCCGCCTCCGCGCCGACCAGCAGCACAACTGGGTGCTGCGCGGTGACGACCGCGGCGTCTACGGTCCCGAGGGCGCCGAGCTCATGCACTACCTGTATCCGGTTCAAGGTCAGGTGCGGCGCCTGAATCGAAGAGAATAAGGAAGCGGTTGTTACCATCGCGCCGATGAGTGAGCGGCTGCGGCGACGCGAGGTGCTGAAGTATGCGCCGCTGATCGTGGGCGCGGCCGCGTTGCTGCCCGCCCCGCGGGCGCGCGCCGGCGTGGCCGGGTCCGCGGTGTTCCTCGACCCCGGGCACAACGCCGTCAACGACGCCTCCATCAACGAGCCGGTGCCCAACGGCCGCGGCGGCACCAAGCCGTGCCAGACGTCGGGCACCGCGACGGACGACGGCTACCCCGAGCACGCGTTCACCTGGGCGGTCGTCGGGCTGATCGCCGGCTCGCTCAACCAGATGGGCGTCACCACCCGCCTGTCGCGGGGCGACGACGGCTCCGTCGGGCCGTGCATCGACCAGCGGGCGGCCGCCGCCAACGCGATGCGCCCCGACGCGATAGTCAGCATCCACGCCGACGGCGGTCCGCCGTCCGGCTCGGGCTTCCATGTCAACTACTCCAGCCCGCCGCTCAACAACGTCCAGGCCGGCCCGGCGGTCCAGCTCGCGCACACGATGCGCGACGCCCTGGTGCAGGCGGGGTTCGCGCCGTCCAACTACATCGGCTCCGACGGCCTCTACGGCCGCGCCGACCTCGCCGGGCTCAACCTGGCCCAGTACCCGGCCGTCCTCGTCGAGCTCGGCAACATGAAGAACGCCGGCGACGCGGCGCGCATGCAGAGCCCGGACGGCCGGGCGCAGTACGCCGCGGCGGTCACGCAGGGCATCGTCGCGTTTCTCAACGGCAAGGCGCCGACGGGATAGAGGCCGCGCCCTTGCTGACCGGGACCGGCCACTGGTTGTAGCGTGGAAGGCCGGGACTCACGCGGGCGACCTGCCGGCCACCAAACGAACGGTTTCGCGGCTCCCCACCTGGACCGCCGCCGAAACCCCTGCCTTCGCCGACCGGCGGGCATCACCTGCGGAATTGTCGTCGAAACGCCGCGTTGTGTTTCGATATGGACAGCGGGCGGGGCTTGGCAGCAGGCGCCGTCCAGCGAAAGAGGGAGGATGCGCACAACTCATGACTGAGCTGGTAACCGGGAAGGCGCTCCCGAACGTCGTCGTCACGGGTGTGGCGATGACCACCGCGTTAGCTACCGACGCCGAGACCACCTGGAAGTTGCTGCTGGACAGCCAGAGCGGCATCCGGGTGCTCGAGGACCCGTTCGTCGAGCAGTTCGATCTTCCGGTCCGCATCGGCGGGCACCTGCTGGAGGATTTCGACGCCCCGATGACGAAGGCCGAGCTGCACCGGATGGGCTACCTGCAGCGGATGGCGACCGTATTGACCCGCCGGGTGTGGGAGACCGCGGGCTCGCCCGAGGTGGACCCCAACCGGTTGACGGTGTCGATCGGCACGGGCCTGGGCTCCGCGGAGGAAATGGTCTTCAGCTACGACGACATGCGGGCCCGCGGCATCTCGGCCGTCTCCCCGCTGGCCGTGCAGAAGTACATGCCGGACGGCGCGGCCAGCGCGATCGGCCTCGAACGGCGCGCCCGGGCCGGCGTGAACACCTTCGTGTCGGCGTGCGCGTCGGGTTCGGAAGGCATCGCGCAGGCGTGGCGCAACATCGTCTTCGGCGAGGCCGACGTCGCCATCTGCGGCGGGGTGGAAACCAGGATCGAGGCTGTGCCGATCGCGGCGTTCGCCCAGATGCGCATCGTGATGTCCACCAAGAACGACGACCCGGTGGGCGCCTGCCGCCCGTTCGACAAGGACCGCACCGGGTTCGTCTTCGGCGAGGCCGGCGCGATCATGGTCATCGAGACCGAGGAGCACGCTAAGGCTCGCGGGGCGAACATCCTGGCCCGCCTGATGGGGGCCAGCATCACCTCCGACGGCTACCACATGGTGGCCCCGGACCCCAACGGCGAGCGCGCCGGGCACGCGATGACCCGCGCCATCCAGTTGGCGGACCTGACCCCGGGCGACATCAACCACGTCAACGCCCACGCCACCGGAACCACGATGGGTGACCTCGCCGAGGGCAAGGCCATCAACAACGCCCTGGGTCCGCACGGCGGCAACGCCGCGGTGTACGCGCCCAAGGCCGCGCTCGGCCACTCGGTGGGCGCCGTCGGTGCGGTGGAATCGATCCTGACCGTCCTCGCTATCCGCGACCAGGTCGTCCCGCCGACGCTGAACCTGGTGAACCTCGATCCCGAGATCGATCTCGACGTGGTGGCGGGCAAGCCGCGGCCGGGCACCTACAACTACGCGATCAACAACTCGTTCGGATTCGGCGGGCACAACGTCGCCCTGGTGTTCGGGCGGCCCTGACCGGCTTCTCCGGAAAGAGCGAAGTGACGGGATTTTCGGGAGCCGCGGCGCGGCGCGTCGGCGGCCCGCCGTCGGGCAAGCGCACCCGGGAACAGGTGTGGGAGCGGCGCACCGGGTGGCTCCTGGCGCTGGTCGCGGTCGCCTACCTCGCCCTGTACTCGGTGCACGTCCTCGCCCGGCCGCAAGGCCTCGAGCCGCGCATCGTGTGGGTGGCGAGCTGGTGCACCTGGGCGCTGTTCGTCGCCGACTACCTGTTACGACTCAAGCTGGCGCCCGACAGGCGGCACTGGTTCACCCACCACCTGTTCGACCTGGCCATCGTCGCGCTCCCGATGTTGGGGCCGCTGCGGCTGCTCCGGGTCGTCATCGTGCTCGGCGCGCTGCAGAAGGCCGTCGGCAACGCCGTCCGCGGGCGCATCCTGCTCTACACGTTCACCGGCGCCGGCCTGCTGATCTACGCGGGTTCGCTGGCCATCCTGGCCCAGGAGCGTGGCCACCCGGGCGCGACCATCAACTCCTTCGGCAAGGCCGTCTGGTGGGCCGTCTCGACGGTGACGACGGTCGGCTACGGCGACGTCTATCCGGTGACGGTTGTCGGGCGCGTGATCGCCGCGGTGCTGATGATCGGCGGCATCAGCCTCATCGGCGTGGTCACCGGGTCGCTGGCGTCGTGGATCGTCCAGCGCGTGGCGGAGGCCGACGACGGGCACCATCTGGTGCCGGCCGTCGAGGTCGCGGAGCTTCGCCGCGAGATCTCGGCGCTGGCCGAGGAACTGCGGCAGGCCCGCTCGGAGCTGGCGTCCGCGCGTTAGCTGAGTATCAGACCCCGGTCAGTTCCCGAAGCCGCCCTGAACCGGCGCGTTGGCCATGGTGGTCGGCCCGGTCGGTCCGGGGGCCGGCCCGGCGGCCAGGCGACCGGCGGCGAACGCCGCCCCCTGATCGACCATCCCCCCGCCCGACGCGTAGGTGTCGTGGGCGGCGAAGTTCATCCCGTCGGAGCAGACCGGGTCCTCGGGGGCGCAGATCTTGATCGTCTTGGCCTGGTAGAGGGGACCGATCGTCAGAGGCGGCTCGCCGAGGAAGTTCATCGCCCGGACGTTGGGCGTCCCGAACAGCACCACCGAGGAGACGTGATCGGCGATCGCGGGGTCCAGCGGCTTCGGCACCGTATTCGGGTCCACCCCGTCGGGAACCGTGGCCGACGTGACGAAGCCGACGACAGCCGCGCCCTGGGAGTAGCCGCCGAGCACCATCTTGGTGTTGGGGCAGTCGTGGGCCATGTTCACGACGTGGGCGCCGGCGTCGCGGACGCCGTCGAGGCCGGTGTCCCATTCGTTGCTGGCCGGATAGTTGACGGGGTAGACGTCGAGCGACTTCCCGCCGACGCGCGAACGCAGGTCGTCGATGAACGCCTGCCCGGTGGGACCGACGCCCGGCGCCTCACCCGTACCTCGGGCGAACACCACCTGAACATCGGGACACGGCTGCGCCGCCGCTTCGGGCAGGGCAGGAGCGACGACGGTCCCCGCCAGGGCCGCCGCCGCGGCGAACGCCGCCGGAACAAGGGAATACAGGGCGTGGCGTGCGATCATGCCGCATTGGTGCCCAAGCACGTCCACCCCAAAACTGTGCGTTTCCATATGCTTTCGTCACCGTTTCCTGTGTAGAGCGGGTCTACCTGCTGGCGGCCGACCGAGCGCGCTCGCCCCGACGAGGTTGCAGACCGGCCACGCGCATAGATCATAACGAGTGCCGCGGTTCGCTGCTAAGTATTCATTTCCTGGCCAGTGGCCGCCGGGCACGGATGCGTTCGGCCGCAACCCAACTGCCGCCGGGCGCCCGGCGCGCGGGAGCAAGGCGGGCGGAATGGCCATGTACCGAACATCGCTCCCGCGCGCGGTTTTGTTACATGCCGCGCGGGTAGCCGGGCCGACACCACACGATTCGATGGAAAGGTGTCGACATGGCTACGGGTGAAACCGGTTTCGACGATGTGACGTTCGACCTCATCTCGCTGCAGTACCACTCGCTGAAGGCCGGGCACGACTACGGCCAATACGTCCGCGATGCCAAGAACGCGGGCCTCGAGGACGTTGCGTCGTTCTTCGGTGAGGTGATGGCCCAGGATTCCGAGCGGGCACGGCGCTGCCACGAACTGCTCATGAAATTGGAGAGCGCCGGGGCGGGCGCTGGCTGAGTACGGGCATTCTCGCTTGTGATGCGCCGCAACGGGTTCGGACGCCGCTAGGCCAGCTGGCCGGCCATCGTCGCGACGATGAGCACGAGCACCGCGGCCCCGATGAAGTACACCTGCCGGCGGGGCGTGACGCGGGCCGGCAGCGGGTCCTGCTGTAGCGTCCGCTGCCGCCGCAGCGCGATCACGTAGGTGGCCAGTGCCACGGTGACGGCCAGCGCGGCGGGCAGATAGGACTTCGGGCCGTGCAGGTCCTTGATCGCGAGCAGGGCGCCGTTGGCCAGGAACGCGAACGACGTGCGCGTCCAGGCCAGCGTGGTCCGCTCGGCCGGGTCGTTCACCCCATGACCGCCTTCGCGATCACCAGCCCGAGCGCGACGAGCCCGACCACGCTCAGGCCCACCGCCAGGTAGGCCGGCGTGGGGTGGCGGGGCAGGGGCTCGCCGCGGCGCATGGCGCGGTCGGCCTGCCGCCAGCGCAACAGGCCCATGCCGCTGGTGAGGATCGCCAGCGTCGCGAGCCCCACGGCGAGCGATCGGCGCGCGCCGGGAATCGTCAGCTCAGGGACCAGCTGCACCAGCGCCACCGCCGCCGCGAGCAGGCCCAGGGCGGTGCGCTGCCACGCCAGGAAGGTCCGCTCGTTGGCGAAGGTGAACCGGTAGTCGGGCTCGCGTTCCGCGCTGTCGCCGGCGACGGGGCTCATGGCTAGGCGGAGGTCAGCGCCGGGTCGGGCTTTTCCGACGACATCGCCAGGAACCCCCTCGCACATCGCGCGGCCAGCAGCCAGTTGCCCGGCCTCTTGAGGTCGATGCCGCCGAGCAGCTGCTTCACCATGGTCAGCGTGTCGAAGTAGATGCGTTCGCAGACAAGGGTTTCGGTCTCGTCGAAGACGAAGTAGGCGGTCATGCGGACGCGGAACCGGCTGCCGGTCGGGGGGACCTTGCCGAGGTATCCGCGGTGGGTGCCCATGAGCCAGAACTCGACGATCACCGCGTCGGCGCTGTGGCGCAGCGCGATGATCTCGTGGTCCTGGTCGGGGAACGCGGTGCGGGTGTAGGCGTAGTAGTCGCGCACCGCCGCGTCGCCGTCATGCACGACCATCTGCGGGATCAGCTCGTAGCGCGGGTGGGGGAAGGTGGCGAGCACGTCGTCCCAGGCGTGGCGGACCTCGTCGTGGAAGTGGTCGAGCACGAGCTTCTCCCGCGCGGCCAGCACCTCGGGAGGGGGAAACGCGGGGATGGTCACGCGGAAAGCGTAAGCCCGTTTCCGCGGCTCACCTCTCTCCGGGCTGTGGGGCGGGTCTCGAAAGCGATAGCGCAGGCGCTATCGCTTTCGAGACTGCGGTGTGCCTACCCGGAGAGACGGATGCGCCCGGCGCGCAGGACCGTGGCGCCACGCCGACCTCTCTCCCAGGTGTAGTGCGAAGTTCGGAAAGCGGTAGCGCACGCGCTATCGCTTTCGAGACTGCGATATGCCTCCCCGGAGAGCGGCTCGCCAGGACCTCGCTAGGAGCGAGGCGGGGTCCAGGCGACCGGCAGCCGCTTGATGCCGTGGATGAACTGCGACAGCAGCCGCGCCGGCTCGTCGACCGCGACGATGTCGGGGATCTCGCGGCGCAGCTCGTCGAAGACGACCCGGATCTCGCGGCGCGCCAGGTTGGCGCCCAGGCAAAAGTGGGCCCCCCCGCCGCCGAAGCCCAGGTGCGGGTTGGGGTTGCGCGCGACGTCGAACGCCCACGGATTGGCGAACTTCGACTCGTCGCGGTTGGCCGAGTTGTACCACAGCGCCGCCTTGTCGCCTGCGGTCATCTTGACCCCGCCCAGCTCGATGTCCCGGGTCACGGTGCGGCGCATGTAGACGACGGGCGAGGCCCACCGCACGATCTCCTCGACCGCGGTGGGCGCCAGCGCGTCGTAGTCCGACCACCACTTGTCGCGCTGCTCGGGGTAGCGCGACAGCGCCAGCAGCCCGTGGCTGATCGCGTTGCGGGTGGTCTCGTTGCCGGCCACCACGAGCAGGATGAAGAAGGACGCGATCTCCTGCGACGAGAGGCGCTCGCCGTCGACCTCGGCCTCCACCAGGGCGGTGGTCAGGTCGTCGTGGTGGTTGACGCGGCGGTCTTCGGCCAGCGCGGTGGCATAGGCGCCGATGTCCATCGACACCTGGAGGAACTCCTCGAAGTCGAGGGTGAGGTCGGGGTCGCCGAACCCGAGAATCACGTTGGTCCAGTGGAATACGCGCTGATGGTCGTCCTCGGGGATGCCCATCATGTCGCAGATGATCTGCAGCGGCAGCGGTCCGGCCAGCTCGCCGACCAGATCGGCCTCGCCGTCGGGGTGGTTGGCGACCAGCGACGCCACCAACCGGTGCGCGCGCTCGCGCACCGACGCCTCGATGCGGGCCACCACCTTGGGGGTGAACGCGCGGCTGACGATCGAGCGCAGCCGCTGGTGGCGCGGGTCGTCGGTGACGATCATGGAACCGAAGTACTCGGCCAGCTCGGGCGTCTGGTCGCCGATCGTGATGCCGCTCGCGGAGCTGAAGATGTCGGGGTGGCGGCTGGCGAAGTGGACGTCCTCGTGCCTGGTCAGCGCCCAGTACCCGTTGCCCAGCTCGAAGCCCTCGTACTCGATGGGGGACCAGAACGAGATCGGGGCCTCGCGGCGCAGGGTCGCGAACGTGCCGTCGCGCACGTCGTCGTCGAGCTTCCAGAAATCCAGCGCGTCGAGATGGATGTCGGCCAGCGGGATCTCGGGCGGTGGTGCCCCGTTCGTCCGCGGCCGCAGCCCCGTCTTGGTGCTCACTGCGTACAGACCGTGCGGGCCGGGGCGCCGTTCGCCGTGGCCTCCTTGACCAACCGGCCGTCGACCAGGATCCGGCAGGTGAGGCTGCCCGGCGCCTGTGCGCTGATCACGAAGACCTGCCCGCCAAACCCGGTGAACTGCTCCGACCAGGGCAGCTTGACGTTGGGCACCCGCTGTTGCCCGTTGTCGGTCTGGTACGAGATGAACTCGGCCACCGGGGCGGTGCCGGTGACCTCGTAGCGGACCTGAGGGAAGTCGTTCGCGTGGGCCACCCCGGCGCAGACGTTGGCGACGCCGATGCCGACCGCGAGCAAAATCGAGGGTGCCCTGAGATGACGTGTCATGGTGCTCATCGTGTCACCAGGCGACACGCGACGGAAGTGGTCAGCGGCGGACGGCCGTGGCGCCGAGCAGGACGAAGGCGAACGCCGCCCCGACGCCGCCCGAGATCAGCAACGGCAGCCGGCCATCGGCGCCCCACAGGAACCCGGCCCACAGGCCCGCGGCCAGCACCGCGAACCCGCTCAGCCCCTGGAACACGCCCTGGGCGCTGGACTGCAGGCCCGGCCCGACAAGCGTTGAGATCCAAGCCTTTCCGACGCCGTCGTAACAGGCCGTGAACATGCCGTAGGCGACGATCAGCGCGCACGCCGTCACCGTGTCGGTGGTGAGGCCTAGGCCCAGATAGCCGACCGCGAAGAACGCCAACCCCACCCCGTAGGCGACCGGCCGGCCGAAGCGGTCCGCCAACAGCCCGGCCGGGAAGCTCGTCAGCGCGTAGACGGCGTTGTACCCGACGTAGGCCAGGATGACGCCGACGACGGAGAAGCCAATCTCCTTGAGCCGCAACAGCAGCAGCGCGTCGGGAAAGTTGGCGACGCTGAACGCGACGAGGAAGGCCACCACCTCCCAGTAGCGGCGGGGCAGCCGGGCGGCACCGGCGAACAGCGACGGCCGCTCCGCGCGCGGCACGTCGCGGGGCCGTTCCCGGACCCAGGCGATCAGCACCACGCTGAGCACGGCGGGGATCACCGACAGCCAGAGGACGGGGCCGATCCGGTGGTGAAACGCCTCGTAGCCGGCCAGCCCGAGCAGCGGCCCGATGACCGCGCCCAGCGTGTCCATCGTGCGGTGGAACCCGAACACCCGGCCGCGCTGGTCCGGCTCGATGCCGTCGACCAGCAGGGCGTCGCGCACGGCGCCGCGCAGCCCCTTGCCCAGCCGGTCGACCACCCGCCCGGCGAGCACGCCGGGCCAGCCCCGGGCCGCGGCGACGATGACCTTGCCCAGCGCCGCCATGCCGTAGCCGGTCCCGATCAGGGGGCGCCGGGCGAACCGGTCGCCCAGCGGGCCCGACACCACCTTGGTGAGCGACGCCGCGCCTTCGGCGGCGCCCTCCACGGCCCCGACGACCGCGGGCGGCGCGCCCAGCACGGTGGTCAGGTAGATCGGCAGCAGCGGGTACAGCAATTCGCTGGCCGCGTCCTGCAGCAGCGACACCAGGGAGAGCACCCACACGTTCCGGGTGAGCCAGACGGGCCGGGTGCGCACGCGCCAGATGCTAGCTGTTGCCCGGCGCGCCCGCTTAGGGTGAAGCGGGGGCCGGACGGGAAGGTGACGATGACGTCAAAGCGTGTGGTGGTTTGGGGCACGGGATTCGTCGGCAAGATGGTGATCGCCGAGATCGTCAAGCACCCGCTGTTCGAGTTGGTGGGCGTCGGCGTCAGCAACCCCGACAAGGTCGGGCGGGACGTCGCCGACATCTGCGGGTTGCCCGAGCCGACCGGAATCGCCGCGACCGACGACGTCGACGCCCTGGTCGCGCTGAAGCCCGATGCGCTGGTGCACTACGGCCCGACGGCCATGCACGCCAAGGACAACATCTCGCTGATCACCCGCTTCCTGCGTGCGGGGATCGACGTGTGCTCGACGGCGATGACGCCGTGGGTGTGGCCGACTATGCACCTCAACCCGCCGCAGTGGATCGCGCCCATCACCGAGGCCTGCGAGCTGGGGGAGTCGTCGTGCTTCACCACTGGCATCGACCCGGGCTTCGCCAACGACCTGTTCCCCATGACGCTGATGGGCCTGTGCTCCGAGGTGCGCCGCGTGCGCGCCTCGGAGCTGCTGGACTACACCAACTACGAGGGCGACTACGAGGTCGAGATGGGCATCGGCCGCGAGCCCGAGTACACGCCGCTGCTGGAAGACCCCAACATGCTGATCTTCGCGTGGGGCGCCACGGTGCCGATGATCGCGCACGCCGCCGGCATCATGCTCGACGAGATCACCACCACGTGGGACAAGTGGGTCACCCCAACCGAACGCAACACCGTCAAGGGCGTCATCAAACCCGGGCACGTCGCCGCCGTGCGGTTCACCATCAACGGCGTCTACCAGGGCGAGACGCGCATCCAGCTCGAGCACGTCAACCGCATCGGCCGCGACGCGGCGCCCGACTGGCCGTCCGGCCACGACGACGACGTGTACCGGGTCGACATCGAGGGGACGCCCAGCATCTTCCAGGAGACGGCGTTCCGCTTCACCGACGGCTCGGGCCGGGACGCGGCGACGGCCGGGTGCCTCGCGACCGGGATGCGGGCACTCAACGCCGTCCCCGCGGTGAATGACCTTCGACCCGGGTGGGTAACCGCTTTGGACCTGCCGCTCATCCCTGGCGCCGGCACTATCCGCTGAGCCCGCGACCCGCGATCACAGCTGCGGGCCATCGTTTACACAGCGCCCGCATAGGCATTGCTGAGATTGTCTATGGATTGACGGCTGCGCAGAACCTGGGAGACGGGGGTTGACCGACATGGCCGACGGAGTGAGACCCGCGCTGGGCCTTTCGATCGGATCCACCAATCTCGCGGCCGTCACCGCCGAGAACGCGCTCACCCGCAAGCCCGTCCTGACGCTGTATCGCGAACGGCCGCCCGAGGTCGGGGTGCCGTCGGAGAACCCGAAACTCAACGCGCCCGGTGCGGTGCTCGCCGACTTCGTTGACCGGGTCGGAGACCCGTATGGGGTGGTCGCCGCTGACGGCTCCGTACACCGCAGCGAGGCGTTGATCGCCGACGCGCTGCGGGCGCTGGCCTACGCGGTCACCGGGGGCGGCGCGCTGCCCGACAGCGTGGCGGTGAGCTACCCCTCGCACTGGGAGTCGGCGGCGGTGGACGCGGTGGGCGGCGCGCTGAGCCGGGTGTCCGAGTGGTCGAATCGCGCCAGGCCGCTGGTGCTGATCCCGGACGCGGCGGCCGCGCTATTCGCCGTGCGCGCCAATCCCGGCATTCCGGCCGGCGGCACCGTCGCGGTGTGCGACTTCGGCGGCACCGGGACCAGCATCACCCTGATGGATCCCGCGGGCGACTACCGCGCGCTGGCGCCGACCGTGCGGTACCCCGACTTCTCCGGGAACCTCATCGACCAGGCGCTGCTGACCGCCGTCATGGGCAACCTGCCGAGTACCGGCACGTTCGACCCGGCCACCACCCTGGCCCGCGGCTCGCTCAGCCGGTTGCGGGCCGAATGCCGGACCGCCAAGGAGCAGTTGTCGTCGAGCACCATGACGGCGCTCGCCGACGAGCTGCCGGGCCTGCACGGCGACTTCCGCCTCACCCGCAGCGAGCTCGACGAGGTGATCCGCGAATCGCTCGAGAGGTTCGTGTCCGTGTTGCAGGAAACGTTGAGCCGCAACGGGATCGGCGACCTGTCCGGCATCGTGGCGGTGGGCGGCGGCGCCAACATCCCGGCGGTCACCACCACGCTGTCGGCACGCCTGCGCGTCCCTGTCATCACGGTGGCGCGTCCACAGCTGACGCCGACGGTCGGCGCCGCCCTGCGCGCGGCGAGCCATCCCGGCGACGCCGTCACGATGGCGGGTCCGGCGGCCGCCGCACCCGCGACCGCGCCGGCCCCGCACGCCGAGGTGGGGGCTACCGCGGCGGCCGAGGCACTGGCGTGGCCGCGGCGCGCCGCGCCGCGGCAGGTGCCGGGCGCCCTGCCCGTGCTGCCCGCGCCCGCGCGGGAAACCGCGGCCCGCCCGGCCGTCCAGCCCGACCAGCCCGTTCAGCCCGTTCAGCCCACGCCCGACGTCGAGGCCCCACCGAAGACCCGGTGGTATCGGCGGCTGCCGACGGTGGCCGCGATCGGGCTGGCGCTGTTAGTTCTGCTCGCCGGCGCCGCGGCCGCCTTCGCGGTGCACTCGACCAACCGCCCGAGCACCGCGCCGCCCTCGCCGGCAACCACCACGACGGCCCCGAGGACGACGCCGGCGCCGAGCCCCGC
>NZ_CACRUY010000011.1 GCF_902652685.1 Mycobacterium sp. Marseille-P9652 | reverse complement strand
CGGCGGCACACCCTGCGCTACCAGCTCCCAAAACCGACGGCGCACCGATAACCCCTGAGGCTCACCCGTCATCAACACCCCTAACTACGAAGTGTTGCAATCACCCCTTGAGCCCAAGCGGCGTGTCTTCACAACCGGTTACGTGTCGCGCGACCTTCCGCCGACTACTCCCACTCGATCGTGCCGGGCGGCTTGCTCGTGATGTCGAGCACCACGCGGTTGACCTCGGCCACCTCGTTGGTGATGCGGGTCGAGATGCGCTCCAGCACCTCATACGGCACGCGGGTCCAGTCGGCCGTCATGGCGTCCTCACTGGACACCGGGCGCAGCACGATCGGGTGCCCGTAAGTGCGGTTGTCCCCCTGCACCCCGACCGAGCGGACGTCGCCGAGCAGCACGACCGGGCACTGCCAGATCAGCGCGTCGAGGCCGGCCGCGGTGAGTTCCTCGCGCGCGATCGAGTCGGCGCGCCGCAGTGTCTCCAGCCGCTGCGCGGTGACCTCGCCGACGATCCGGATGCCCAAGCCGGGGCCCGGAAAGGGTTGCCGCGCAACGATTTCCTCGGGCAGGCCCAGTTCCCGGCCGACGGCACGCACCTCGTCTTTGAACAGCAGCCGCAGCGGCTCGACGAGCTTGAACTTCAGGTCGTCGGGCAGGCCGCCGACGTTGTGGTGGCTCTTGATGTTCGCGGTGCCGCTGCCCCCGCCGGACTCCACCACGTCGGGATACAGCGTGCCCTGCACCAGGAAGTCGACTTCAGAGTCCGTGTCCGCCCCACTGTCTTGCAAGATATCCCGCACCGCGCCCTCGAACGCCCGGATGAACTGCCGGCCGATGATCTTGCGCTTGCCCTCGGGATTGGTCACTCCCGAGAGCGCCTGCAGGAACGTGTCCGCCGCGTCGACGGTGACGAGGTTGGCGCCCGTCGCGGCGACGAAGTCACGCTGCACCTGCGCGCGCTCGCCGGCCCGCAACAGCCCGTGGTCGACGAAGACGCACGTCAGCCTGTCCCCGATCGCGCGCTGCACCAGCGCGGCGGCCACCGCCGAGTCGACGCCGCCGGACAGCCCGCAGATGGCGTGGCCGTCGCCGATCTGCGCGCGCACCTGGGCGACGAGAGCGTCGGCGATGTTGGCGGGCGTCCAGTCCGCGCCCAGCCCGGCGAAGTCGTGCAGGAACCTGCTGAGCACCTGCTGCCCGTGCGGGGTGTGCATCACCTCGGGGTGGTACTGCACCCCGGCCAGGCGCCGCTCCCGGCTCTCGAAACCGGCGACCGCCGCGCCCGCGCTGCTGGCCACCACGTCGAAGCCATCGGGGGCGGCGGTGACGGCGTCGCCGTGGCTCATCCAGACGGGCTGCGTGCTCGGCAGTCCCGAATGAAGCTCGCCGCCAACCACTTTGAGCTCAGTGCGCCCGTACTCGCTGGTGCCGGTGCGGGCGACGGTCCCGCCCAGCGCCTGGGCCATCGCCTGGAACCCGTAGCAGATGCCGAACACCGGTACCCCGAGGTCGAACAGCGCGGGGTCGATCTGCGGCGCGCCCTCGGCGTAGACGCTGGACGGGCCGCCCGAGAGCACGAGCGCCGACGGGTGCCGGGCCTTGATCTCGTCGACCGAGGCGGTGTGCGGGACGACCTCGGAGAAGACCCGCGCCTCGCGCACCCGGCGGGCGATCAGCTGCGCGTATTGCGCGCCGAAGTCGACGACAAGCACGGGTCGCGACGGCTTGCCGACGGCTTCGTCGTCAGTAGGTTGGGCCACGCGGCCAGCTTAGTGGCTGCCCCGTCACATCAAGTGGGTCGGCTGCGCGAGACCGAACCGGGTGCCGGCGTAGCGCTTCAGCGCCGCCGGGCTGAAATACACGTGCTGGCCCGCGGTGTGGATGTCGCGGAAGCACCGTTGCAGCGGATGACCCGCGTGCACCGCGCCTGCACCGGTCAGGCCGAACGCGGCGTCGACCGCCCGACGGGCCGCGCGCATGGCGTGGTGGGCCGCCAGCTGGAAGCCGGCGCGTTGCTCGAGTGAGGGGGCATCGCCGGCGCGGGCGGCGTCCCACAGCGCGCCCGCCCGGTCGACGACGAAGGCCCGCGCCGACCGCAAACCGGCTTCGGCACTGGCGAACTCGACCTGGGCCGCCGGATCCTCGGCGAGCGTAGCGAACGTGCCCGCGCGGGCCTTGGTGGCCGCGAGCGCGGTGTACTCGTCGAGCGCGCGCCGCGCGATGCCGAGCGGGACACCCACGAGGGCCACGCCGACGAGCGTGAAGAAGGGCAGCCTCCACAGCGGCCCGTCCTGACGGGCCGGCTCGAAGAACGGGCTGATCGTGTGCTCCTCGGCGACGCGCAGTCCCCGGCCCACCACATCGTTGCTGCCGGTGGCGCGCAGACCCAGAACGTCCCAGTTGTCGACGATTTCGGCCTCGGCGCGCGGAAAGAACGCCACGCGCCAGTCCGGGCCCCGCTCCGGGATCATCCTGGGCGCCGCAGCGTCGGGGGCGTCGAACACCATCGCCCCGGCCAGCATCCACTCGGCGTGGCGGCAGCCGCTGGCGAACGGCCACCGCCCGTCGAGGGTGAACCGGCCGGCGCCGTCCGGGACCGCCCGGCCGGTGGGGGCGAACACGGTGGCCGCCAGGAAGTCGGCGTTCGGCCCGAACAACTCCGCGGCGACGGCCGGGTCGAGCCACGCGGTGAACGCGGGTCCGCCGGCGCCGATGGCCGCGATCCAGCCCGTCGAACCGTCGGCGCGCGCCAATTCCTCGATCGTTTCGATGAACTCGACGGGCGCCACCTCGCAGCCGCCGAGCGTGCGCGGTTGAAGGGCACGGAAGATGCCGGCCGCGCGCAGCCGCCCCACCAGGTCGACGGGCAGCGTCCCGAGGGCCTCGGCCTCGTCGGCGCGCCCGGTGATCTCGGGCGCCAGGGCGCGCGCCACCTCGGTCAAAGAGTCGAAGTCGGACAAAGTGGCGCGGGCGGGGATTGCGGTGGTCATACGAGTCTCCCTATCTTTGATACAAGTAATAGTATTCGATACAGGAGCATGTACTCAAATATGGGATCTGTCAATAGGCCGGACGGCGGTCCGTCACCCCGCCGCTACGACTCGAGCCGCCGTCGCCAACAGGCCCAGCAGAACCGGCACGCCGTCCTCGCGGCGGCCCGGACGCGCTTCCTGGCCCAGGGCTACTCGGCGACCACGGTCGCCGAGATCGCGCGCGACGCCGGCGTGTCGGTCGAGACCGTGTACAAGGCGTTCACGACGAAGGCGGGCGTGCTCAAAGCGCTGTTCGACGTGTCGGTCGCCGGCGACGACGAACCGGTTCCCATGGCCGGGCGCGACGTCATCCAGGACGTGCGCGACGCGGCGCGGGCGGCCCGCAAGATCGAGCTCTACGCCAGGCACCTGGCCGCCACGATGCCGCGCAGCGCCCCGGTCCAGTTGCTGGCCCGTGACGGCGCGGCGGCGTCCCCGGACGCCGCGCAGGTGTGGAAGCAGATCCGCCACGAAACCCTCACGGCCATGACCATGTTCGCGTCCGACCTCGCCGAAACCGGCGAGCTGCGGGTCGGCACCACCCAGGCGCGCGACATCCTGTGGACGTACCATGCACCCGAGCTCTACGAGCTTCTCGTGCTGGAGCGCGGTTGGTCGGCCGCGCGCTACGGCAAGTTCCTCACCCTGGCACTGACGGCCGCCCTCCTCGGCTAGGCGCGCTCGCTAGTCTGGACCTCACCACGTCGGACAAGGAGCCATCCGTGACCCAGGGCTGCCGAACAGGAAGCGTCGTTGCCCCACGGGAACTCGTCAGCGTCTCCGGCGAAGCCGTCTGCGTTCCCGATCCGGAACACCTTGTGCACCTGCAATTCCGGCGCTTCGCGGGATGCCCGATCTGCAACGTCCACCTGCAGTCGCTCGTGCGCCGGCACGACGAGATCGCCGACGCCGGCATCCGCGAGGTGGTCGTGTTCCACTCGACCGACGACGAGTTGCGCCGTTATGTCGGCCAGTTACCGTTCGCGGTGATCGGCGACCCCGACAAGGCGCTGTACGCCGAGTTCGGCGTGGGCTCCTCGGCGCGTTCGCTGTTGCACCCACGGGCGATGCCCGCAGCGGCGCTGGCGGCCGGATTCCGTCAGGGGGTGCGCAACACGAACCTCCATCCGACCGGCGGCCACCTGGGCCTGCCCGCCGACTTCCTGATCCGCCCGGACGGGCGCGTCGTGGCCTGCAAACTCGGCAGTCACGCCAACGACCAGTGGTCGGTGGACGAGCTGCTGAGCCTCGCCTACAGCGAGAAGGCCTGACGCACCGCGGCGACGGCCTGCGGGTCTCCGTCGACGCGTATGCGCCGCGCCGCCGCCCTGCGCTTGGAATCGGACGCCCCGCTCCGGGCGGCGACCAGGTCAGCCGCGCTCGCGGTGATGGTCACGGCCGGCTCGCCGCGCGGGGCCGTGAAGCGACCGCCCGCCAACGCGAAGTCGAAACGGCGGCCGTCGATCTCGGCCCGGCAGACGGCGTTCAGGCCCGGGGCGCTGGCGGGGTCGAAGGGCAACAGGATTCCGGCGAGGAATCCGTTGAGCGTGGAGACGGGGCCGCCGTCGACGGGGTCCAGCCGGTCCAGCCCCAGCGCCGCGACGCTGCGCAGCACCGGTAGGACCTTCAGCCAGCCCATGTCGGTCAGCGCGTACACGGTGCGCGCGATCGGGGCGGGCAGGTCGGCGCGGTCGACAAGCCCGGCCTCCTGCAGCTCCTTGAGCCGCTCCGCCAGCAGATTGGTTGCGATGCCGGGCAACTCGGCCCGCAGGTCGCTGTAGCGGCGCGGCCCGCCGACCAGCTCGCGCAGGATCAGCAACGTCCAGCGCTCACCGATGACGTCGAGCCCGCGCGCGATCGGGCAGTTCTGGTTGTAGTTCCGGCGGGTGGACACCCGCACAGCATACCACTTAGACAAGATTTTCAAGTATTCACTTGATTTGTTTGTTTACAGCGTTTACATTCCTGTTCATGCGCAACGACTCCGCACCCCCGATCTTCCGCAATCACCCCGCCGCGGCACTGGCCGTCATCTGTCTCGGCGTGTTCGTCATCAGCGTCGACGCCACCATCGTCAACGTCGCCCTGCCCACCCTGTCGCGCCAACTCGACGCCGACACCGCCCAGCTGCAATGGATCGTCGACGCCTACACCCTCGTGATGTCCGGGCTGCTGCTCTCGGCCGGCAGCCTGTCCGACCGCTTCGGCAGGCGGGGCTGGCTCAACGGCGGTCTGGCGCTGTTCGCGCTGACGTCCGCCCTTGCCGCGCAGGCGCATTCGGCGGACCAGCTGATCGCGGCGCGCGCCGCCATGGGCGTGGGCGCAGCGGTGATCTTCCCGACCACGCTGGGCCTGATCACCAACATCTTCACCGACCCGGCCCCGCGCGCCAAGGCGATCGGCCTGTGGGCGGCCATGGTGGGCGTCGGCGTGGCCGTCGGACCGATCAGCGGCGGCTGGCTGCTCGAACACTTCTGGTGGGGCTCGATCTTCATGGTCAACATCCCGATCGCCGCGCTGGCCATCGTCGGCGGCATCCTGTTCGTGCCGACCTCGCGCGACCCGGCGGCGCCGCGCGTCGACGTCCCCGGCCTGGTGCTGTCCGCGGCCGGGATCACGACGCTGGTCTACACGGTCATCGAGGCGCCCACCTGGGGCTGGACCGACGCGCGCACCGTCGCCGGATTCGGCACGGCCGCAGTCGTTCTCGTCATGTTCGCGCTGTGGGAGCGGCGCAGCACCCATCCCATGCTGGATGTCTCGGTGTTCGTCAACCGCCGGTTCTCCGGCGGCAGCCTGGCGGTGACCGCCGGCTTCCTGACCCTGTTCGGCTTCATTTTCGTCATCACCCAGTACTTCCAGTTCATCAAGGACTACACGGCGTTCCAGAGCGGCGTGCGGCTGCTGCCGGTCGCCGCGTCGATCGCCCTGGCCAGCATCCTGGGACCCCGGCTGGTGCAGCGGATCGGCACCACCGCCGTCGTCGCCGGCGGCCTCACCGTGTTCGCCGCCGGGCTGGCGTGGGCGTCCACCGCCGACGCCGCCACCCCCTACGGCGAGATCGCCGCGCAGATGCTGCTGCTCGGTGGCGGCCTCGGCCTCACCGTTTCGCCGTCCACCGAGGCCATCATGGGCTCGCTGTCCACCGACAAGGCGGGCGTCGGCTCGGCCGTCAACGACACCACGCGCGAACTCGGCGGCACCCTCGGCGTGGCCATCGCGGGCAGCATCTTTGCGTCGGTGTACTCGGGACACCTCAGCGCGACCGCGCTGACGGGGTTGCCGGCCGAGCCGATGCGGCACTCGATGGCTTTGGCGCACAGGGTAATCGAACAACTACCCACACAACAGGCACACCACGTGCGCGACGCCGTCGACCACGCCTTCCTGGACGGGCTGCAGGTCAGCTCCCTGGTCTGCGCGGGCATCGCGCTGGGCGCGGCGATCGTCGTCGGGTGGCTCCTCCCGGCTTTGGAACCGACACATCAACTGGAAAGGCAAATGTCATGAACCCTCGAGTATTGGTCGCCGGCGCCACGGGCAAGGTCGGGGGCGCGGTCGCCACCCAGCTCCTCCAGCACGGCGTTCCCACCAGGGCCATGGTGCATCGCGACGACGCGCGCAGCGCCCGGCTGCGCGACCTGGGAGCCGAGGTCGTCGTCGCGGACATGTTCGACATCGCGCAGGTCACCTCCGCGGTCACCGGGGTCGACCGTGTGTTCTTCAACCCGCCATACCATCCCCACGCGCTCGACGGCGCCGTCACCTTCGCGGTGGCCGCCCGGCGCGCGGGTGTGGAAGCGGTTGTGGTGCTGGGACAATGGCTGGCCAGCCCGGATCATCCCTCGCTCATGACCCGGCAGGCCTGGTTGACCGACAGGCTGTTCGAGCTGCTGCCGGACACGGCCCATGTGGCCGTCGATCCGGGCTACTTCGCCGACAACTACCTGCAGCTGGTGCCGATGGCCGCCCAGCTCGGGGTGCTGCCGACCCCGACCGGCGGGGGGCGCAATGCCCCGCCCTCCAACGAGGACATCGCGCGCGTCGCCGTCGGGGGGCTGCTCGACCCGCACCGCCACGACGGGCGGGCCTACCGCCCGACCGGTCCGAAGCTGTTGTCCGGCAGCGACATCGCCGACGCGGCCGGCGAGGCGCTGGGCCGGCGCGTACGGCACATCGACATACCGCCATGGATGTTCATGCGCGCCGTGCGGGTCAACGCCAAACGCCTGGGCGCCGACCCGTTCTTCCAGTCCAGCCTGCGCCACTACCTGCCCGAACACGGCCTCGGAACTTGGGAGTTCGGCGGCCCCACCACCCACGTCCGTGACGTCGCCGGCGTCGAGCCCGAGGACTTCCTCACCATCGCGCGCCGCTATGTCACCGGCCCCGAAGCGCGGCGCACCCCGGCGAACTTCCTCCGTCAGGTGCGGGACTTCCTCTTGACCGGCCTCGTGCCGATGCGCCGGCTGGACAGATTCGACCGCCTCCAACAACATCCACGGCCCGCGCACCCCGCGTTCGCGGGCGAGTCCGCGATGTGGCGAGAACAGCACACCGCGGCCGTCGAACCGGAAAGGATCGCAGCACGATGAACACGCCCTCCCCCTCCGCCACCCCCACGGGCAGCACCGGCAGCACCTACGCCCTGGGCCACGCCGACGTCGAGGTGCAGCGCCTGCTTCTGCAGGGACGGCTCTACAACCACCACACCGAGCACGCGTTGCGGCTGGCCGGCCTGCGGCCCGGCATGCGGGTGCTCGACATCGGCTCAGGGCCCGGTGACGTCTCCTTCGTCGCCGCGAAGCTCGTCGGCCCGACGGGCGGCGTGCTCGGCGTCGACGCCGCGCCCGAAATGGTTGAGCTGGCCCGCGCCCGGGCCGCCGAAATGGGTTTGCCAACCGCGCGTTTCGTCCACGGCGCGATCGACGAGGTCGTCCCGGACGAGCAGGTCGACGCGGTCATCGGCCGGTTGATCCTCATGCACCTGCCCGATCCGGTCGCGACGCTGCGCCGCCTCGCCTCCTTCGTGCGCCCGGGCGGCGTGGTCGCCTTCTCCGAGAACGACATGACCGCGACGCGCAGCATCCCCGACCTCCCGCTGTTCGATCAGGTGACGGCGGGCATCGTCCGGGCCTTCGAGACCATGGGGCTCAGCGCGCGGTTCGGCACCACGCTGCACCAGGTGTTCGCCGACGCCGGCCTGGGCACACCGCGGTTGACCCAGGGCACGCCGATCGGCACGGCCGCCGACACCGACATGCTGGAATACGCCGCCGAGGTGTGGCGGCTGGTCTCACCGATCGCGCAGCAAGCCGGCTTCGCTATCGACGGCCTGACCGACCTCGACGAGTTCGTGCCGCGGTTCCGTCATGAGGCCCTCGCGGCCAACGCGGTGTTCACGATGCCGTCGATGATCACCGCCTGGGTGCGGAAATGAGCACCGACATCCGCGGCCATTACGCAACGGGATTGTCCCGCAACAACATTCGCGAAGCCCTGCTCGCCGCCGGCAAAGAGCTGGACCGGCTCGCGCCCGCCGACCTCGCCATGCTCGAGGACTTCCACACCATGGGCCGCATCGCCACGGCCCAGCTGACCGAGCTGGCGCGCATCACGTCCGGCACGCGGGTGCTGGACGCCGGCAGCGGGGTCGGCGGCACCGCGCGCTACCTCGCCGACCGCTACGGCTGCCCGGTCACCGCCGTGGACCTCACCGAGGAGTACTGCGAGGCGCACCGGTGGCTCAACGGGCTCCTCGGGCTCAACGGCCTCATCACCGTCCACCAGGCCGACGTCACCGAACTGCCCTTCGCCGACGGGAGCTTCGACGTCGTCATCAGCCAGCACGTGCAGATGAACGTGGCCGACAAGGCGCGACTGTACGCCGAGGCCCGCCGGGTGCTCACCGGCGGACGGCTTGTGTTGTGGGACATTACAAATGGCGACGGTGGCGACCTGGACTTCCCGCTGCCGTGGGCGGACGGGCCGTCCGCCAGCCACCTCGTCGGCCCCGACGAACTGCGCACCGTCATCCAAGCGTCCGGTTTCGCCGTCGAGCAGTGGAACGACCTCACCGATCAGGCGGCCGAACTGATGCGGGCCATCCTCGCGCAGCCCGCCGGCCCGCTGGGTCTGCACGCCTTCGTCCCCGACTTCGCGCGCAAGGCCGACAACCTCACCCGGGCGCTGACGGACCGACGCCTGCGGGCGATTCAGGGGGTCGCGACGGCAATCGGCGGGTGATCGTTGGCGGCAGGCATCTCCGCATGGTGGAGTGGGTATCGCTCACATGAGTCCATTCAGACCGGAGAGTGAGGTCCCACCGTGCTGGGTCTGCCAGAGAAGGTGCGTGCTTGTCTGTTCGACCTCGACGGTGTGCTCACCGATACCGCCAGCGTGCACACCAAGGCCTGGAAGGCCATGTTCGACGCCTTTCTGAAGGACCGGGCCGAGAAGAACGGCGACGAGTTCGTGCCCTTCGACCCGGCCGCGGACTACCGGCAGTACGTCGACGGCAAGCCCCGGGAGGACGGCGTCCGATCGTTTCTGAGCAGCCGCGGAATCGAGTTGCCCGACGGCAGCCCGGACGACCCGGACGACGCCGAGACGATCTACGGCCTGGGCAACCGCAAGAACGAGATGTTCCAGAAGGTCCTGCACGACGACGGCGTCGAGGTGTTCGAGGGCTCGCGCCGCTACCTGGAGGCGGTCTCCGAGGCCGGGCTGGGCATCGCCGTGGTGTCGTCGAGCGCCAACACCCGCGACATCCTCGAGGTCACCGGCCTGGAGCGTTACGTCCAGCAGCGGGTCGACGGCGTCACCCTGCGCGACGAGCACATCGCCGGCAAACCGGCCCCCGACTCGTACCTGCGCGGGGCCGAGTTGCTGGGCGTCGGCGCCGACGCCGCGGCCGTCTTCGAGGACGCGATATCCGGCGTGCAGGCCGGCCGCGCCGGTAACTTCGGGTTTGTGGTGGGCGTCGACCGGGTGGGCCAGGCCGACGAGTTGCGCGACAACGGCGCCGACGTGGTGGTCGAGGACCTGGCGGAACTCCTCCAGTCATGATCGACGACGAATCGTTTCCGGTCGAACCCTGGCACTTCCGCGAGACGGAGCTCGACCTCAATCTGCTCGCCCAGACGGAATCGCTGTTCGCGCTGTCCAACGGGCACATCGGGCTGCGCGGCAACCTCGACGAGGGCGAGCCCTACGGCCTGCCCGGCACGTACCTGAACTCCTTCTACGAGATACGCCCGCTGCCGTACGCCGAGGCGGGCTACGGCTACCCCGAGGCCGGCCAGACGATCGTCGACGTCACCAACGGCAAGATCATCCGGCTGTTGGTGGAGGACGAGCCCTTCGACGTCCGCTACGGCGAACTGCTCTCCCACGAGCGGGTCCTCGACATGCGGGCCGGGACGCTCACCCGCGAGGCGCTGTGGTGCTCGCCGGCCGGCAAGCGGATCAGGGTGGTCTCCACGCGGCTCGTGTCGCTGGCCCAGCGCGGCGTGGCCGCCATCGAGTACGTCGTCGAGGCCGTCGAGGAATTCGTGCGCGTGACCGTGCAATCGGAGCTGGTCACCAACGAGGACCAGCCGCACACCTCCAACGACCCGCGGGTGTCGGCCATCCTGGAGAACCCGCTGGAGGCCGTCGACCACGAGAACACCGAGACCGGGGCGCTGCTGATGCACCGCACCAGGAGCAGCGCGCTGATGATGGCCGCCGCGATGGACCACGAGATCGACGTGCCCGGGCGCGTGGAATTCAGCACGGACGCGCGCCCGGACCTGGCCCGCACCACCGTCATCTGCGGGCTGCGCGCGGGTCAGAAACTGCGCATCGTCAAATACCTGGCCTACGGCTGGTCGAGCATGCGGTCCAGGCCCGCGCTGCGCGACCAGGCGGCCGCCGCGATCCACAGCGCCCGCTACAGCGGCTGGCAGGGCCTGCTGGACGACCAGCGGAAGTACCTGGACGAATTCTGGGACAGCGCCGACGTCGAGGTCGACGGCGACCCGGAGTCGCAGCAGGCCGTGCGCTTCGGGTTGTTCCACCTGCTGCAGGCCAGCGCCCGCGCCGAACGCCGCGCCATCTCCGCCAAGGGCCTCACCGGCACCGGTTACGACGGCCACGCCTTCTGGGACACCGAGGGTTACGTGCTGCCGGTGCTCACCTACACCGCGCCGCACGCCGTCGCCGACGCGCTGCGCTGGCGGGCGTCGACCCTGGACCTGGCCAAGGAGCGGGCCGGCGAGCTGGGCCTCGACGGCGCCGCCTTTCCCTGGCGCACCATCCGCGGTCAGGAGTGCTCGGCCTACTGGCCGGCCGGCACGGCGGCCTGGCACATCAACGCCGATATCGCCATGGCCTTCGAGCGGTACCGCGTCGTCACGGGCGACGACGACTTGGAGCGGCACTGCCTCAGCGTGCTCGTCGAGACGGCCCGGCTGTGGCTGTCGCTCGGGCACCACGATCGCCACGGCGTGTGGCACCTGGACGGGGTGACGGGGCCGGACGAGTACACGGCCATCGTCCGCGACAACGTCTTCACCAACCTGATGGCCGCCCACAACCTGCGCACCGCCGCCGACGCCTGCGTCCGCCACCCCGAGGAGGCGCAGGCGCTGGGTGTCACGACCGAGGAGACGGCCGCCTGGCGCGACGCGGCGGACGCCGCCAACATCCCCTACGACGCGGGCCTCGGGGTGCATCAGCAGTGCGAGGGGTTCACCACGCTGGCGGAGTGGGACTTCAAGGAGAACCACGAATACCCCTTGCTGCTGCACGACCCGTACGTGCGGCTCTACCCCGCGCAGGTCATCAAGCAGGCCGACCTGGTGCTGGCGATGCACTGGCGCAGCAACGCGTTCACGGCCGAGGAGAAGGCGCGCAACGTCGACTACTACGAGCGGCGCATGGTGCGCGACTCGTCACTGTCCGCCTGCTCGCAGGCGGTCCTGTGCGCCGAGGTGGGCCACCTGGAGCTGGCCCACGACTACGCCTACGAGGCCGGGCTGATCGACCTGCGCGACCTGCACCACAACACCCGCGACGGCCTGCACATGGCCTCGCTCGCCGGCGCCTGGACGGCGCTGGTCGGCGGCTTCGGCGGCCTGCGCGACGACGAGGGGTTCCTGTCGCTGGATCCGCAACTGCCCGACGGCATCGCGCGGCTGCGATTTCGCCTGCGCTGGCATGACTTTCGGCTGACCGTCGACGTCAACCACTCGGACGTCACCTACACCGTGCGCGACGGGCCGGACGGCCAGCTCACCATCCGGCATGCCGGCGAGGAATTGCAGCTGAGCACCGATTCCCCCAAGACCCTCGCGCTTCGCGCCCGCAAGCCGTTGCTGCCGCCGCCGGAGCAGCCGGCGGGCCGTGAGCCGCTGCACCGGCGGGCACTCACCCGGCGCCAGTGAGGCTCAGCGCGGCTGGACGATCCGGGCCACCTCGGCGCCCACCGCCTCGCGCAGTTCGTCGTCGGTGAGGTCGGTGAGCCCGGCGGCCGAGCGCAGGAATGGCGCAAATAATCGCCAACCGAACTGCAGCGCAAAGGCGTTCGCGACGGCCAGCCGCGCGCTGCGCTCGTCGGGGTGACCGGGCTGGATGTGGTCCAGCAGTTTCGCGGCTCCCGGGAACCGCGTCTGCAGCTTCCCGGCAGGGTAGCCGTCGAGCAATGTGCGGGCCATCACCCGCATGTGCCGGTCGAGCGTCCGTTCGGCGTCCGCCGCGGACGGCTCGCCCTCCAGCAGCGCGGTCGTGGTGGCGCCGAGGTGATCGAGCACCGCGCCGACAAGTTGCTCCTTGGTGCCGAAGTGGCGGAACACCAGCCCGTGGTTGACATGCGACCGGGCCGCGATGTCGCGGATCGAGGTGGCGGCCGGGCCACGCTCGGCGAACAGCTCGGTGGCCGCCTGGAGGATCGCGGCCTCGACCTCTTCGCGGCCGGTCGGCGGCTTCCGGGTTGCCGAACGTGTAGTCATGTGACTACACTAACGCATGGCATCATGTAGTCAGTTGACTACACCCCTCCGTCAAAGGACCACCGCCATGACCGACTCGATTTCCGTCAGCAAGCTGGGGAGCCGCATCGGCGCCCGCGTCGACGGGGTGCGCCTCGGCGGCGACCTCGACCCGGCCACCGTCGAGGAGATCCGCCGCGCCCTGCTGACGCACAAGGTGATCTTCTTCCGCGGCCAGCACCACCTCGACGACGCCGCGCAGCTGGCGTTCGCCGGCCTGCTCGGCACCCCGATCGGCCACCCGGCCGCCGGCGCCTTCGCGGGCCCAGGGTTCAAATCTCCGATCATCACGCCGATCAACTCCGAGTGGGGCAAGGCCAACCGCTGGCACACCGACGTCACCTTCGCCGCCAACTACCCGGCCGCGTCGATCCTGCGCGCGGTCACCCTGCCCACCTATGGCGGCTCGACTCTGTGGGCGAACACGGCGGCGGCCTACGCGGGACTTCCCGAGCCGCTGAAGTGCCTCGTCGAGAACTTGTGGGCGCTGCACACGAACCGCCACGACTACGTCACGGCAGGGGTGAGCGACGAGGCCCTGACCGACGCGCAGCGCGCGTTCCGGCAGGCGTTCGAGAAGGCGGACTTCCGCACCGAGCACCCCGTCGTGCGGGTGCACCCCGAGACCGGCGAGCGCACGCTGCTCGCCGGGAACTTCGTAAGCAGCTTCGTGGGCCTGGACGCCCACGAGTCGGCGGCGCTGTTCGATCTGCTGCAGCGGCGAATCACGTTGCCGGAGAACACGATTCGCTGGAACTGGGAGCAGGGCGACGTCGCCATCTGGGACAACCGGGCGACCCAGCACCGCGCCATCGACGACTACGACGACCAACCCCGGCTGATGCACCGCGTCACGCTCATGGGCGACGTGCCGGTGAACGTGCACGGGGAGCGCAGCCGGGTGGTCAGCGGTGCGCCGCTCCAGGTTGTTGCGAGCTAGCGCCGAGCACCGCCGCCAGCAGTCACATTCGTCACTCCAGCACCCTCCCGATCTGGGTAGCGGGTGCTAGAAAGCGATAGCACGGGGGATATCACGAGCCCTCGCGGACGGCGACGATATCGCATCCGCTATCGCTTTACAGCATCACCTCATACCCCCCGCGTGGTGCGGGTGCGGCCGGTGTGACGCGATCACGGGGCGACAGCGGCGATCGGCTACCCCGCGCTGGTGACCGGCGTGATCGGCAGCCACCGCAGCCCGCCGGGCGCGGCGGCGGGCACCACCGGGTGCGCGGGCGCGATCGGGTCCATCCGCCGGTAGGCGTCGCCCTGCAGCGGCCGCTCGTCCTTCTCGCCCTTGTTGGGCCACAGGGACGCGGCCCGCTCGGCCTGAGCGGTGATGGTCAGCGACGGGTTGACGCCCAGGTTGGCCGAGACCGCGGCCCCGTCGACCACGTACAGGTTCGGGTAGTTCCAGACGCGGTGATAGGGGTCGATGAGGCCCCGCTCGGGGCTGTCGCTGATCGCCGCGCCGCCCAGGAAGTGCGCGGTCAGCGGGATGTTGAACAGCTCGCCCCAGGTGCCGCCGGCCACGCCGTCGATCTTCTCGGCGACCCGGCGGGTCACCTCGTTGCCCACCGGGTTCCAAGACGGATTGGGGTCGCCGTGGCCCTGTTTGCTGGTGTACCAGCGGATGCCGAGCTTGCCGCGCTTGGTGAACGTGGTGATCGAGTTGTCCAGGTGCTGCATCACCAGCGCGATGAGCGTGCGCTCGCTCCACTGCCGGACGTTGAGCATCCGCACCATGCGGCGGGGATCGTCGACGGCCTGCTCGAGCAGCTGCCGCCAGCGCGGCACGTCGGTGCCTCCGGGACCCGTACCGTCGGTCATCAGCGTCTGCAGCAGCCCCATCGCGTTGGAGCCCTTGCCGTAGCGGCACGGTTCGACGTGGGTGTCGGACGTCGGGTGGATCGACGAGGTGATCGCCACCCCGTGGGTCAGGTCCAGGTTCGGTTCCACCTGGAGCTTTCCCGCGCCCACGATCGACTCCGAGTTGGTGCGGGTCAGCACGCCCAGGCGGTCGGACAGGCGCGGCAACTTGCCCTTGTCGCGCATGTTGAACAGCAGGTGCTGCGTGCCCCACGTGCCGGCGGCCAGGATCAGGTGCTCGGCGGTGAAGGTGCGCCGGTCGCGGCGCAGCCAGCTGCCGGTGCGCACGGTGCGCACCTCCCACACCCCGTCGGGGCGCTGCTCGAAGCCCTTGACCGTGGTCATCGGAATCACCTCGGCGCCAGCGGATTCCGCGAGGCCGAGGTAGTTCTTCAGCAGCGTGTTCTTCGCGCCGTACCGGCAGCCCGTCATGCAGCAGCCGCATTCCAGGCAGCCCGTGCGGTCCGGTCCCGCGCCGCCGAAGAACGGGTCGGGCACCGTCTTGCCCGGCGTCTTCGTGCCGTCCGGGCCGAAGAACACGCCGACCGGCGTCGGCACCCAGGTGTCACCGCAGCCCATGTCGTCGGCGACCTCTCTGAGAACCTTGTCGGCGTCGGTGACGGTCGGGTTGGTGACGACGCCCAGCATTCGCTGCGCCTGGTCGTAGTGCGGCATGAGCTCGTCGTGCCAGTCGGTGATGTGCGCCCACTGCCGGTCGGCGAAGAACTGCTTCGGCGGCACGTACAGCGTGTTGGCGTAGTTGAGCGACCCCCCCCCCACCCCGGCGCCCGCGAGGATCATGACGTTCTTGAGCGGGTGGATCCGCTGGATGCCGTAGCACCCGAGCCGCGGCGCCCACAGGAACTTGCGCAGGTCCCACGACGTCTCCGCGAAGTCCTTGTCCTCGAAGCGGCGGCCGGCCTCCAGCACGCCCACGCGGTAGCCCTTCTCGGTCAGCCGTAACGCGCTGACGCTGCCCCCGAACCCCGAACCGATGATGAGGACGTCGTAATCCGGCTTCATGGCACCAGTATGGCCGTAGTCACAGCTAACAAGCCAGCGGCCTGCCGGACAGCTCTCAGCTACCGACGGTCAGGGGAACCTTCTGGAATTCCTTGAGGTCGCAGTAGCCCGCCTTGGCCATCGCCCGGCGCAGCCCGCCGACCAGGTTGAGGGCGCCGAACGGGTCGTCGGACGGACCGCCCAGCACGCGCTCCAGCGGCGGGCGCTCCCCGACGGCGATCTGCAGCAGCGCCCCGCGCGGCAACGACGGGTGCGCCGCGGCGGCCGGCCAGAACCAGCCCTCGCCCAGCGCCTCGGCCGCCTCTGCCAGCGGGGTGCCCAGCATGACGGCGTCGGCGCCGCAGGCGATGGCCTTCGCCAGCTCGCCGGAGGTGTGGATGTCGCCGTCGGCCAGCACGTGGACGTACCGCCCGCCGGTCTCGTCGAGGTATTCGCGGCGCGCGGCGGCGGCGTCGGCGATCGCGGTGGCCATCGGCACGCTGATGCCCAGCACCTCGTCGGTGGTGGTCACCCCGCGGGTGGAGCCGTACCCGACGATGACGCCGGCGGCGCCGGTGCGCATGAGGTGCAGGGCGGTGCGGTGGTCCTGCACGCCGCCGGCGACCACCGGCACGTCGAGCTCGGAGATGAACGTCTTGAGGTTCAGCGGCTCGCCGTCGCTGGCCACCCGCTCGGCCGACACGATGGTGCCCTGGATGACCAGCAGGTCGATGCCGGCCTGCAGCAGCACCGGGGTGAGGGCCTGCGCGTTCTGGGGGCTGACCCGCACCGCGGTGATGACCCCGGCCTCCCGGATCCGCGCGACCGCGGACCCCAGCAGGTCGGGGTTCAGCGGGGCGGCGTGGAATTCCTGCAGCAGCCGGATCGCCGCGGACGGCTCGGGCTCCTTGCTGGCGGCCTCGACCAGCTGGGCGATCTTGGCCTCGACGTCGGCGTGCCGGCCGATCAGGCCCTCGCCGTTGAGCACGCCCAGGCCGCCGAGGCGCCCCAGCTCGATGGCGAACTCCGGCGACACCAGGGCGTCGGTCGGGTGGGCCAGCACGGGGATCTCGAAGCGGTACGCGTCGAGCTGCCAGGCCGTCGACACGTCCTGCGACGAGCGGGTGCGCCGCGACGGCACGATGCTGATTTCGCTCAGCTCATAGGTGCGACGGGCGGTGCGGCCCATCCCGATTTCGACCATCTCGGCCCTCAGCGCGCGAAGTAGTTGGGCGCTTCGACGGTCATGGCGACGTCGTGGGGGTGGCTCTCCCGCAGGCCCGCCGCCGTGATCCGGACGAACTGCGCCTGCTGCAGCGCCTCGATCGTCGGCGAGCCGGTGTAGCCCATCGCGGCGCGCAGGCCGCCGGTCAGTTGGTGGATCACCGAGGCCAGCGGGCCGCGGAACGGCACCCTGCCCTCGATGCCCTCGGGCACCAGCTTGTCCTCGGACAGGGCGTCGTCGGCGAAGTAGCGGTCCTTGGAGTAGGACTTGCTCTTCCCTCCCGGGCCGGCCCGCCCGGCCATCGCGCCCAGCGACCCCATGCCGCGGTAGCTCTTGAACTGCTTGCCGTTGACGAAGATCAGCTCGCCCGGCGCCTCGGCGGTACCGGCCAGCAGCGACCCCAGCATGGCGGTCGACGCGCCGGCGGCCAGCGCCTTGGCGATGTCGCCGGAGTACTGCAGCCCGCCGTCGGCGATGACGGGCACGCCGGCGGGACGGCAGGCGGCGACGGCCTCCAGGATCGCGGTGATCTGCGGCGCCCCGACGCCGGCGACCACGCGCGTCGTGCAGATCGAGCCGGGTCCCACGCCCACCTTCACCGCGTCGGCGCCGGCGTCCACCAGGGCGGCGGCGGCGGCGCGGGTGGCCACGTTGCCGCCGATCACCTCGACCCGGTCGCCGACCTCGGCCTTGAGCTTGCCGACCATGTCGAGCACCAGGCGGTTGTGCGCGTGCGCGGTGTCAACGATCAGGACGTCCACGCCGGCGTCCACCAGCATCATCGCGCGCACCCAGGCGTCGCCCCCGACGCCGACGGCGGCGCCCACCAGCAGCCGGCCGTCCTTGTCCTTGGTGGCGAGCGGGTGCTGCTCGGTCTTGACGAAGTCCTTGACGGTGATGAGCCCGGTCAGCCGGCCGTGGCCGTCGACCACCGGCAGTTTCTCGATCTTGTTGCGGCGCAACAGGCCTAGCGCCGCGTCGGCACTGACGCCCTCCTGGGCGGTGATCAGCGGGGCCTTGGTCATGACCTCCGCGACCGGCCTGGACTGGTCGACCTCGAACCGCATGTCGCGGTTGGTGATGATGCCGACGAGCGCGCCGGAGTCGTCGACCACGGGCAGGCCCGAGATGCGGAACCGGGCGCACAGGGCGTCGACCTGGGCCAGTGTGTTGTCCGGCCGGCAGGTGACGGGGTCGGTCACCATGCCCGCCTCGGAGCGCTTCACCATCTCCACCTGACCGGCCTGCTCGGCGACCGGCAGGTTGCGGTGCAGCACGCCCATTCCGCCGGCGCGGGCCATCGCGATAGCCATCCGCGACTCGGTGACGGTGTCCATCGCCGAGCTCACCAGCGGCACCCGGAGCCGGATCTTCTTGGTGAGCTGGCTGGAGGTGTCGGCCGTGGCCGGCACCACGTCGGAGGCCGCGGGCAGCAGCAGCACGTCGTCGAAGGTGAGCCCCAGCATGGCCACCTTGTGCGGGTCGTCCCCGCCGGTGGGCACGGGGTCGTCAGCGAGACCGCCCAGCGGGCCGCCGCGCAGGTACGGACTGGCGACCAGGTCGGAGCTGTCTTCCAGGTTGGACATGCCACGTGACATTGGGAGCCCTCCATACGAGCGAGGAGTGAGAAGCCCATCCTATCGGCTCCGCAGGCCCCGGCACCCGCTTGCTCGGCGTGTGCCGCGCGGGTCGAGCGGGCCGCGAACGCACGGCGTCCGCCTGCTGGCATTTTGTCCGCCCCACTGCGTAGGCTGTAGGGCGTGCGTGACCACCTCCCACCGGGTTTGCCGCCCGACCCGTTCGCCGACGACCCGTGTGATCCGTCGGCGGCGCTGGAAGCCGTCGAGCCGGGGCAACCCCTCGATCAGCAGGAGCGGATGGCGGTAGAGGCGGACCTGGCGGACCTCGCCGTGTACGAGGCATTGTTGGCGCACAAGGGCATTCGCGGGCTGGTGGTGTGCTGCGACGAGTGCCAGCAGGACCACTACCACGACTGGGACATGCTGCGGGCAAACCTGCTGCAACTGCTGATCGACGGCACGGTCCGCCCACACGAGCCCGCCTACGACCCCGAGCCCGACGCGTACGTCACGTGGGACTACTGCCGGGGATACGCCGACGCCTCGCTCAACGAAGCGACGTCGGACGCGGACGGCTTCCACCGTCGCTGAGCGCCCGCACGCGCCTTTCCTCTAAGGCGTTGGCGACGGGCTCGTCGTGTGGTTGTGATGCCGATGCCGGCCCGACGACGGGCTCGGCGAGGTGGTACCCGAAGAAGTAGACGGCGGCGTTGTGCTCTCGGCTGAACTCGGCGACGGGCTCTGGCGCGGGGACGTCGCCGTCGTCGCGTTCGGCGCGGTGCCCGTCGACGTGGATGGCGTGGAGGCGGCCGTGGGCGGCAGCGTCGCGTTCGGGTTGCGCGACTCGACGCGGGTGTTGAGCAGGTTCACCTGGTCCATCAAGTTGTGCCGGTCGGCTCCGTCGTTCATCGACTGCACCGTGGTGCTGACCTCGGCCAGCTGATTCTGGGCCTGGTCCCACTGGCCCTCGTCGATCATCTGCTGCACCTTGGCCAGATCGGCCTTGGCGGACAACGTGATCTGGTTTTCGTTGACCTTGGGCTGGTCGAAGAACATGGCGTGCAGGCCGTAGAGGGTGTCGCCGGGCCGGGCCTCCACCACCATGGCCCCGAACCCACTGGCCACCATCAGGGCCGCCGCGACCGACCCGACCGCGGCCAAGCCGCGCCGGCTGCGCTTGCGGAGCGCGAGCCCCTCGCGCAGCGCGCCAACGGCCTCCTCCGGCGACACCAGGGCACTGGCGGGCGGCCACCTGAGGTTGTCGCGCCAGTCCTCGAGCAGGGTGGTCAGCGCCCGGAAGTCCGGGTCGTCGTCGTCCGGGCCGACCGGCCGCCGCTCGGCCAGCGCGTCGAGCAGCAGGTCGGTGTGCGCCAATTCGTCGAGGGCGGGCTGGAACTCAGGCATAGTCACCCGCCGCGACGATCTCGGACTTGAGCCGCGCCAGGGCGCGGTGCTGGGCCACCCGGACGGCTCCCGTCGTGCTGCCCACCGCCGCGGCGGTCTCCTCGGCGGACAGGCCGACGACGACGCGCAGGATCAGGATCTCGCGCTGCTTGGCCGGGAGGATCTCGAGGAGCTCGGCCATCCGGCTGGTCGAGTCGGCCTCGATGGCCCTCTGTTCGGGGCCCGCGTCGGACGACCAGCGCTCGGGCACCGATTCGGCCGGGTAGGCGAGGTCACGGCCGGCGGCGCGGTGGGCGTCCGCCACCTTGTGGGCGGCGATGCCGTAGAGGAACGCCAAGAACGGGCGGCCGCGGTCGCGATAGCGGGGCAGCGCCGTGATGGTGGCCAAGCACACCTCCTGAGCTACGTCGTCTGCCGAGAGGCCACCCCGATCGACCGTGCCGACACGCGCCCGGCAATATCGCACGACAATCGGACGGATGGTCTCCAGCACCTCCCGTAGTGCGTTGCTGTCTCCCGCCACGGCCTCCGCAACCACGGCGTCGAGACGTTCCCCTTGAATTGTCATCGACGGCGGTATCTCCAGCGTTACGGATGGGACACATCGCGGGCTAACTAACTCACTGACAATAACGGCCGCGGAGCCGTTTCAAGCGGAACGCCAGGTCCCTCCGGCGTGGCGCACCTGGCCTGCGCAAATATCCCGAATTTCCTGCAGTTTTCGTGCCGAAAACGTGACGCTTCCGATATCGATCAGCAAGCACGACAGCGCCCAGCGAAGGGGTGTCAGGTGGTAGCGGCCGGTGTCGCGAAGCGCCGCCTCCGCGACCGCCCGGGCCCGCTCGATGCCACCCGCGCTGCACAGCGCCGCGGCCAGCACCACGTCGCTCTTGACGCGGTGCCGCACCGACGTGACGGCCATGGTCCGGGCCAGCTCGACCGCCTCCTCGGCGCGGCGCACCGCCACCGGCCCATCGCCGGACGCCATCGCCAGTTCCGCGCCGACCCAGGCGCGTCGCACCGGAATCCGGTCCGGCACCGGCCCGGCGGCTACCGCCTCGTCGGCCCGGGCCAGCAGAGCCGCCGAGGCCGCGAAGCGGCCGACGCCCAGCGCGTCGGCCGCGAGCCCGATCAGCGCGTCGGCACTGGATTCGGGGTCGTCGCCCGCCAGCGCCAGCGCGCGGCCGTCCCAGCCGCGCGCCGCCGTGTGCCAACCCAGTTGCCGCACAAACGACCCGTGCGTGCTGTGAGCCAGCGAGACCAGGCGCCGATCGCCGGTGCGGCGCAGCGCCGCCAGGTCGTCGAAGGCGTTGCCGTAGCGGCCCTGCCCGCCGCAGGCCACGGCGCGCAGCCACAGCTGGTGCGGCGTCCGCGCGGTCGGCAACGGCCAGTCGCCGGGCCGGGCGCCGAACGCGGCACCGGCCAGCTCCCGGTCGAGGGCAAAAGTGTGACGAGTTTCAATCACGGTGATAGAAGTAAACACTTTGTGGTTTCTGCGTTACCGATCTGTTAATCACCACGATGGCCGTACTAATTGCTCACGCCCTTCCCTCGCGCCCTGAGCAGGGCGATCTTGGCCCGGCCAAGTTGGCTGGTAGCACGCCTTGCGGTCGGCAAATGGTTTCTAGATGAACGAGGCGTTAATTCTCCTCCAACGGTCACATACTTTGCCGGGCTAACTGGCTATTGACGGAAATTCATCAACGCACCTAAGTTCAACGATTGAACGGGTAGTCATCGGTGACGCCACTCGCCATCAGTGCACAATCGCTTTTCGGACGCTTCTCGGAACGCTTCTCGGATCTCCATTACGGCGTGCCGTGCAGAGAGGGAAACACGAATGCCACAGCCGGAGCAGCTACCTGGCCCCAACGCCGACATCTGGAACTGGCAACTGCAGGGCCTGTGCCGCGGCGTCGACTCGTCCATGTTCTTCCACCCCGACGGCGAGCGTGGCCGCGCCCGCATGCAGCGCGAGCAGCGCGCGAAGGAGATGTGCCGGCGCTGCCCGGTGATCGAGGAGTGCCGTTCGCACGCGCTCGAAGTCGGTGAGCCCTACGGCGTGTGGGGCGGCCTGTCCGAATCCGAGCGCGACCTCCTGCTGAAGGGTGACATAGGCCGTCTTGGGGGCCGCACGCGCGGCATCCGCCGCTCGGCCTGATCGAGGAATTCACCCGACGTCGACCCCGACGAACAGGGCAGTCACCGCCCGGGGTTTTGTTCCGGACGTCATCGGCGTTATGGGCATGCGGTGACTGTAGGCCGATACTGTTCGGAAGATGCAGACGACGCTGTTCGTGCTCGGTCTGGTCCTCTTCCTGATCGGTCTGCTGACGGGGTTGGCCGTCCCGGCGCTGAAGAACCCGCGCATGGGTTTGTCGAGCCACCTCGAGGCGGTCCTCAACGGGATGTTCCTCGTGTTGCTGGGGCTGCTCTGGCCGCACATCCACCTGCCCCGGGCATGGGGTGTCGGCGCGGTCGTGCTGATCGTCTATGCCGGTTACGCGAACTGGCTGGCGACGCTGCTGGCAGCGGTGTGGGGCGCGGGGCGGAGATTCGCGCCGATCGCCGCGGGCGCCCACGAGGCGTCGCCGGGCAAGGAGCGCGTCGTCGCCTTCCTCTTGGCGTCGCTGTCGGTGGCGATTGTGCTCGGCGTCGGAATCGTTATCGTCGGGCTATGACTGGCACGCGCCCAGTGGCGGGCGAACCGGACCCCGACGGCGACGCGGCGGCGTCGAACGCCGCGGTGGTCGCGTCGGTGGGCACCACGGCCAGCATCGCGGTGGCCGGGTCGGCGGCCACGGTGGCCAGCACCGCGGTGGCGGGATCGGCGGCGACGGTGGCCAGCGCCGGCGTGGCGGGGTCGGTAGCGACGGCCGGCAGCGCCGCCGTCGCCGGAAGTCTTTTCACCGCACTGTCATTCGCGCTCGCCGGCAGCATCCTGTGTCTGGGGTGCGCGTTCTGCAAGCGCTGCATCGCCTGCGTGGGGTGCTCGGGCTGCGCCGACTGCATCGGTTGCGTCGGGTGTTACAACTGCTCGGGGTTGCGCTTTGCCGTGGGCCTCCGCGACGTGCATGCGTGAGCGGCCGTTTGCCGATCCGCAAATCTGGGTAGGCCCGGCCCATGAAAAAGGGCGCAGTTTACGCAGTCGTGGCACTGACCGCCATCACACCGCTCGGGGCGTGCGCGAATCAGAAAGGTAACCAGTCGGGGGCGTCGTCGAGCTCCGCGCCTCCGGGCACCGAGCGGATGACCACCCAGCTCAAGAGCACCGACGGCACGTCCATCGGGAATGCGACGTTCGACTTCGCGAACGGCTACGCGACCGTGACCGTCGAGACCACGCCCAACCAGGTGCTGAGCCAGGGCTTCCACGGCCTGCAGATCCACTCGGTGGGCAAGTGCGAGGGCGACTTCTCCTCCGCCGGCAGCGTGTTCCAGGCCTCGGGCCACACCGGTCATCCCGCCAGCGGCGACCTGACCGCGTTGCAGGTTCGCTCCGACGGTTCGGGGAAACTCGTCACCACCAGTAACTCGTTCTCGGCCGCCGACCTGCGGAGCAACTCGGGGTCGGCGCTGATCGTGCACCAGGACGTCGACAACCTGGGCACCGCCCCCTCCGGTCAGTCGAGCAAGATGGTCGCCTGCGGTGTGATCGCCTCGGCGTCGGCGACGACGACCTCGTCGACCACGACGACTGTCACCACGAGCACCACGACCACCGAGGTGCCGCCGGCGTCTACCAGCACCAGCACCAGCACCAGCACGAGCACCGTCACGGTGACCAGCGCCCCGACCGGCACGACGTCGCCGAGCAAGACGATAACGACCAACAGCCTGCCGCCGGGCAGCTGAGGCGACTACCAGCTCGGCGACCGCTTCTCGATGAAGGCCTGAACACCTTCCAGCGCACAGGGATTCATCATGTTGCAGGCCATCGTGGCGCCGGCGTCGGCGTAGGCGGCTTCGATGCCCGTCTCGATCTGGCGGTAGAACAGCGCCTTGCCTATCGCCAGGGCGACGGGCGGCTTGGCGACGATGCGCGATACCAGCGCCTCGACCTCGTCGTCCAACGCCTCTGCCGCCGCGACCCTATTGACGAGCCCCAGGGCCCGCGCCTCCTGCGCCGAGACGAAGTCCCCGGTGACGAGCATCTCGAAGGCGGCCTTGCGGGAAACGTTGCGCGACAGCGCCACGCCGGGCGTCGCGCAGAACAGCCCGACGTTGATGCCGCTGACCGCGAACCGCGCGTCCTCGCTCGCCACCGCGAGGTCACACATCGCGACCAGCTGGCAGCCCGCCGCGGTCGCGATCCCGTGCACGCGCGCGATCACCGGGACTCCCAGCCGCTGGATCGACATCATGACGGCCGTGCACTGTTCGAACAGCCGCTGGTAGTACTCGAGCGACGGCTCGGCCCGCATCTCCTTCAGATCGTGCCCGGCGCAGAAGGCCTTCCCCGCGGCGCCCAGCACGACGGCACGCACGGTCCCGTCCGCCGCGAGCGCGTCCACGGTCTCGCCGAGCGCCGAGAGCATCGCCTCGGACAGCGCATTGAAGGCGCCGGGGCGGTTGAGCGTGAGCGTCACGACGCCACGGTCGTCGCGGTGTTGCAGCAACAGCGGTTCTTCCATCGCACCGACCTCACTCGATTGCCGCGACACTGGGCGGCTCCCGGGATGGTAGCGCGCGAGAGGTATCCCGCTACCCCGCGTCGACCAGCGGCCTGAGCGCCGAGCCCACCGCCGAGACCACGCCGGGCGTGTAGCCGTGCGTGGGCAGGTTGACGATCACGCCGTCGACGCCGACGTCGAGCACCCGGCGCTTGATCTCGTCGGCCACTTGCTCCGCCGTACCGATGACCGCCCGGCCACCGCGAGCCTCCCCGATGTCGCGGGGCGCGTCGTCCAGGACCACCGTCAGCAAGGCGCTGGTCTCCAAAGTCGCCGGGTCACGGTCGATTTCGGCGCAGCGCTGACGCAGCACATCGAGCTTGTGGGGCAGCTCGTCGAGGTTGGCGATGATGTTGAGGTGGTCGGCGTAGCGGGCCGCCAGCCGGAAGGTTTTCTTCTCGCCGCTGCCGCCGAGCATGACCGGAATGTGGTCGCGATAACGGGGCTCGTTGACGGCGCTTTCGGTGTGGTACCACATGCCGGAGAAGGTCGGCCTCTCGCCGTGCAGCATCGGGACGATGATCTGCAGCGCCTCCTCGAGCTTTTCGAACCGCTCGGTGAACGTGCCGAACTCGAAGCCCAGCTGCCGGTGCTCCAGCTCGAACCATCCCGCGCCGATGCCCAGGATCGCCCGCCCGGCGCTGACGACATCCAGGGTCGTGACGGCCTTGGCGAGCAGGGTCGGGTTGCGGTAGGTGTTGCCCGTCACCAGCGTCGACAGCTGAACGCGCTCGACGGACGCGGCCAGGGCGCCCAGCGCCGTGTAGGCCTCGAGCATGGGTTCGTCGGGTTCGCCCAGCCCGGGCAGTTGGTAGAAGTGGTCCATCAGCAGGACCGTGTCGAATCCGGCCTGCTCGGCCTCGCGGGCCTGAGCCTGGACGGCGGGAAACAGTTCGGCGACCGGTGTTCCGTAGGAGAAGTTGGGTATCTGCAATCCGAGGCGAATAGTCACGCACAGCTTCAACGCCGCTGGGCGCCGGTCGCATTCCGTCGGGCGCCCATCCTCATGGGTTACCCGCGCGCGAATTCGGCGAGTTCGGCGTTGACCGCCGCAGCATCCGGTTCGGCGTACATCTTCGGCTCGCGCTTCTTGACCCACAAGAGGAACGGGCAGCTGGCCGCGGGACCGTCCACCGCTGCCAGCTGCGCGATGTGCTTGCCGGTCCTCGACTCGCGGAGTTCCACGTCGTACTTCACCGCGTAATAGTCGACGGTCACGTGTTCGCCCGCGTCGGTGTGGAAGTCGCACGTCAGGGACTTCGCCTCGGTTCCGGGCTTATGCGTAAGGCACGCAACGACGTTCGTGGCCTGGAAGTCGTCGGGATTCGCCCGGTATTCGGCTTTGGGGTCGAGCGCCACTTCGGTCCAGTGGTCGCGCGACACCTGGCTCATCGGGCTCGGCCGCTCGTCCGGCGCGAACGCGACGATCTTGTACGGCTTGGCGTAGGCGGCGGCGTTGCTGATGGACCCGCGGTCGCACACCACATCAAAGCTCGACAGCGAGGTGGCTTTCGTTGTTCCGCCGCGCCCGTCAAGGCCGTCGTGGGCGATGTCGCGGATGACGAAGAACCCGACCAACGCCACCGGTATGAGGACGATGATCGCCGCCAGCGTCAGCACAACGATGAGGGCGACGTTGGTCTTGCGGGGCGCGGGCGGCGGTGGGTACGGCGGAGGCCATTGCTGCAAGTACTGCGGAGGCTGCGGCGGCCACTGCTGACTCACGATCGCGCCCCCCTCATGGCTGGTCAGCTTAACAATCAACGCCGGCCGGCGAAGACGTCCGCGGGCGGGCCCCTCGACCTGAGCGGTGTGCCGCACCTACCCCGGGGCGGACGCGATGAGCAAATGATGCGGGATTGCCACGTCGGTGAGGCGGCGCTGCTCCACAGCAAAACCCGCTCCCTGTAGGGAGGTAACGATCTCAGGGATCGGGCGAAGCGTGAACCCGTAGGCGGTGAACGGCAGGCGGGCCATCGCGTCGGGATCGCCGACCCCCAACACCGCCCGCCCACCGGGCCGCAGAACGCGGGCGAGTTCGGCGCAGGCCGCGTCAAGGTCGGTGACGAAGTACACGGTGTTGACCGTGATGGCCGCGTCCAACGAGTTCTCGCCGAGCGGCAACGCGGTCAGTGAGCCTTTCTCCAGCCTCAGCGAGCCGGCCGCGACCTGCGCGCCGAAGCGGCCCCGGGCGCGCGCGAGCATGTCGTCGGCGATCTCCACGCCGTAGACCTTCCCCTGCGGGCCGACTCGCCGCAGAAGCAATTCGAGCCCCAGCCCGCCGCCAAAGCCGATGTCGGCCACCATGTTTCCCGAGGCGGCCGCCGCCGCGTCGACGGCGCCGGTCACCGCCGGCCGATTGCCGCGATTGAGTAGCGACGCCACGGCGCGACCGACGAGACCGTGCGGCCGGCCGAGCTGCCCGGCGACCGCTTTCAATAGACCCTGGCGCAATCCGGACACGGCAGACCTCGGATCTGGATCGTCGGAGCGGTTGTCGCCCCCGAGCATTCCACCGTCCGACCGTCGAGCGTGCATTGGCTGCGAAATTTCGGCCGGTTCCTCGCAGTGGCTGCACGCTCGGCGAGTGAGCCGAAAGCGCCCCGGCCGTCGGGGCCGGGGCGCTTCGTGGCTTAAGGCCTAGGCCTCCCAGCTGGTCAGGTCGCGGGCCGCGATGCCGTGGCTGGCGCAGTAATTGGTGTAGCGCTCGACGGACGTCTTGTGGTTTTCCTGCCACAGGATCGTGTTGTTCTCATCGATGAACAGCAGCTCGCCGACGATGAAGAAGAACACCTCGGCGTCCTCCACGCTCTCCGGGGTGTGCCTGGAGCCGGCGACCTCGTAGACGGTGTCGCCCGCGCGGGAGATCCAGTTGTTCTCCTTGTAGCGCCACGCCCCGGTGACGGTGTGCCCGACCACGATGCCGGTGTGGTAGTGCGGGGCCAGCTCCAGGCCGGCGGGAAATTTCATCGAGACGACGATCTCGGCGCGCACCGGGTCGACCTTCCAGTACTTCAGGAAGACCTGGTCGCTGAGGGGGGTGAAGGGGATCCAGGGGTTGTCGGCGCCGCTCATGTAGTTGACGTCGAGTTCTTGAAGAGTCTGCATCGGGGTCTCCTTGGTTCTGGTGGCTGGTGGCCGGTCGGCCAACTGACCAAAACGGTAGGGACGAACGCGGCGAATCCCTTGGCTCTTGAAGCCAACGTTGGTGGCCCGCTTTGTGCTCACGTCACAGCGCGGGTGGGCGGTCCGCGCCGGCGCGCTCCCGCACAAGCCCCGGCAGGGTGGGCAGCAGCACCAGCGCCACGGCGAGATCAAGGCTGTCGGTGTCGATGCTGCGACCGAGGATCGTCTGGGCCTGATCGACGCGGTAGCTCACGGTGTTGGGATGAACGGTGAGCCGTCGCGCGGCGCGGACCCGGCTGCGGTTCTCCTGCAGGTACACCGACAACGTCGTCGCGACCCGGTAGGTCGCCTCGTCGTCTGCGGCCAACGGGCCAAGCACCCGGTGAACGAACGAGGCGGCGTGTTCGGGGTCGCAACTGGCCAGCGCGGCGACCGCGACATCGCGGTATCGGGTCAGAGGGGCGGCGTGCTTCCCGGTCAACGACGCCACCCGACGCGCGTTCTCCGCCTGGATATGACTGTCGCGGAAGCCCTTCAGACCGTGTCCGGGCTCGCCGACACTGACCCGGACGCCATCCGGGATCTTCGGCCGACGCGCCGTGGTGCCCGCACCGAAATCGACAGTGGCGAAATCGCTTTGGCGGCTCAACCAACCGAACGCCACCAGCGAGCCGGCGGGGTGGAGGAGGGTTGTCTCGGCGCCGACTTCGCCGGCGACGATGGTGAGCGCCTCGTTCAACGAGCGGTGGGCGTCGCGGTCCTCCGGGACGGACTCGCTCCACGCGATGGCTCCGACGTGGTGGCGATTGATGTCGTATCGCAGCCGCTTGGAGGCCCGCTGGTGGTCACGTTCCCGGTGCGTCAGGATGTCGTCGATCGCACCGCTTCGGGCGGCGGTCGCGTTGCGCAGCCAGACTTCCCGCTCGGCCTCGTAGACTTGCTCGGCGCGGTTCAGGGCCGCGTCGACGTAATCGAACATGAAGCGGGTGGCGAGCCGAACCGCCGCGGTCTGCTGCTTCCGATCCGCGGCGCAGGCGGTGATCCGGTCGAACATCCACTGCCACACCAGCTCTTGAGCCACCCGGTAGAACCGCATCAAGCTGGCGAGGGGGATCTGGCGCTGCGCACCGGTGCGGGCGATGGCCAGCGTCGGCGGCGGCAGTTCGGCATCGCGGGGGTCGCCGGCCACGTCGATGATGTCGGCCAGTTGGCGAATGCCCGCCGCGCTGCTGACCACGTTCCCCGTCACGGCCTGCGGGTCGGGAAACAGCACCGGCATTTCCGCCTGCATGCGGGCCGTCGCCCTCTCGGCGAGATCGGTCGCGCACGAACGCAGTTCGGCGGCGATCGGACGCAGCAGCTTCTCCCAGACCTCCTGAGAGCCCGGCTCACGCAACGGCTCCCACGTGATTTCCATGGCGGGTGAACATACTCCGTTGTGACGCCGTCACAACCGACATCGGCGATATTGGCCCACCGGCACGAGTTCTCCCGCCCGCTTCGGCACTACCTTTCCGGGCAACTACTCACGCTAGGACAAGCCATGAACCTGATGTCACCGGTCGAGTCGATGATGTTGCTCGCCGAGTCGCCCGGCCACCCGATGCATGTCGCCGGACTGCAGCTCTTCGAGCCGCCGCAGGACGCGGGCCCGGAGTTCGTCCGCGAGTACTACGAGGCGCTGCGGGCGCGCGACGACGTCGCGCCGATCTTCCGCAAGCACCCGGCCACCCTGCCGGGAGGTCTGACCGCCGGCTGGTCGTCGGCGACCGACGTGGATCTCGACTACCACGTTCGGCACTCGGCACTGCCCCGTCCCGGTCGGGTCAGGGAACTGCTCGAACTCACGTCGCGAATGCACTCCGGGATGCTCGACCGGCACCGTCCGCTGTGGGAGACCCACGTCATCGAAGGGCTGAACGACGGACGCTTCGCGGTGTACACCAAGATTCACCACAGCCTGGTCGACGGGGTGGCGGCGATCAACTTCCTTCAGGCCGCGCTAAGTGCGGATCCACTCGACACGCAGACCCGCGCGCCGTGGGCGTTGCCGAATGAGGCTGAAGACGATGCCGGCACTTCGTCGAAGCTGCGGACGCTGACGGGGGCCATCAAGTCCATTCCCCGCGCCGGCGCCTCGACGCTCGGCCTGGTTCGCAGCGCCGTGCTCGAACAGCAGCTGACGTTGCCGTTCCGGGCGCCGAACACCATGCTCAATGTCCCGATCGGCGGTGCCCGGCGCTGCGCCGCGCAGTCGTGGCCGCTGCAGCGCATCAAGGACGTCAAGAACGCCACCGGCTGCACCGTCAACGACGTCGTGCTCGCGATGTGCGCCGGCGCCCTTCGCGCATACCTCACCGAGCAGAACGCGCTGCCCGAAAAGCCCTTGGTGGCAATGGTTCCGGTGAGCCTGCGGACCGCCGACGACGCCGCCGGGGGAAACGCGGTGTCGGCGGTCCTGGCCAATTTGGCCACGCACATCGAGGACCCCGCCCAACGCCTCGCGACGATCGGCGAGTGCATGCGCAACAGCAAGGCGGTGCTGGCCCAGATGCCGAGAACCCAGGCGGTGGCAATGGGGATGATGTTGCTTTCGCCGGTGGTTCTGGGCGGTGTGCTGGGTACCGCGGCGGGGCCACCGCCGTTCAACGTGTGCATCTCCAACGTTCCCGGCGCCCGAAAATCGTTGTACGCCAGGGGCGCACGGCTGCAGGGCAGCTATCCGATGTCCATCGCGGCCAACGGGCAGGCGCTCAACATCACGCTGGTGGGAAGCGGCGACAGCCTCGACTTCGGCCTCGTGGGATGCCGCCGTGCCGTGCCGCACCTGCAGCGGCTGCTGACCCATCTGGAGACGTCCCTCAAGGACCTGGAGCGCGCCGCGGGGTGCTGACTCTGCCTCGGGCCGGCGCGCACCGAGCGTGGGGCCTGCACAGGCCCCACGCTCGGGCGTCAACCTCTAGTGGTGGTGATGATGCCCGTGGCCATGGCCGTGGCCGTCCTCCTCGTCGGCCGGCTTCTCCACGACGGCCGTCTCGGTGGTGAGGACCATGCGGGCAACCGACGCGGCGTTGACCACCGCCGAGCGGGTCACCTTGACCGGGTCGATGACGCCCTCGGCCACCAGGTCGCCGTAGGTGAGCGTCTCGGCGTTGAGCCCGTGTCCGCCAGGCAGTTCGCCGACCTTGTTCACCACAACCGACCCGTCCAGCCCGGCGTTGGTGGCGATCCAGTACAGCGGCGCGGCCAGCGCCTCGGAGAACACGTCGACGCCGACGGCCTCGTCGCCGCTGAGCGACGCACGCAGGTCCTTCAGCGCCGCGCGCGCCTGGATGAGCGCCGTGCCGCCGCCGGAGACGATGCCCTCCTCGACCGCGGCCTTGGCAGCCGCGACGGCGTCCTCGACGCTCTCCTTGCGCTCCTTGAGCGCCGTCTCGGTGGCGGCGCCGACCTTGAGGACGGCCACCCCGCCGGCCAGCTTGGCCAGACGCTCCTGCAGCTTCTCGCGGTCCCAGTCCGAGTCGCTCTTCTCGATCTCGGAGCGCAGCTGCTTGATGCGGCCCTCGACCGCCTCCTTGGAGCCGCCGCCGTCGACGATGATGGTGTCGTCCTTGCTGACGACCACGCGGCGGGCCGAACCGAGCACCTCGAGTCCAACCTCACGCAGCACCAGGCCGGTGTCGGGGTTGACCACCTCGCCGCCGGTGACGATCGCCAGGTCCTGCAGGAACGCCTTGCGCCGGTCGCCGAAGAACGGCGCCTTGACCGCGACCGCACGCAGCGTCTTGCGGATGGAGTTGACCACCAGCGTCGCCAGGGCCTCGCCCTCGACGTCCTCGGCGATGATCACCAGCGGCTTGCCCGCCTCGGCGGCCTTCTCGAGCAGCGGCAGCAGGTCGGGCAGCGAGCTGATCTTGTCCTGGTGCAGCAGTATCAGCGCGTCGTCGAGCACCGCCTCCTGGGAGTCGAAGTCGGTGACGAAGTAGGCCGACAGGAAGCCCTTGTCGAAGCCGACGCCCTCGGTGAACTCCAGCTCGGTGCTCAGCGTGGAGGACTCCTCGACGCTGACCACGCCGTCGGCGCCGACCTTGTTCATCGCCTCGCCGACCAGCTCACCGAGATGCGCGTCGCGCGACGAGACCGTTGCCACCTGGGCGATGGCGTCCTTGCCGGACACCGGGGTCGCCGAGGCGAGCAGCGCCTCGGACACTGCGTCCGCGGCCTTGCCGATGCCCGAACCCAGCTCGATCGGGTTGACGCCCGCGGCGACCAGCCGCAGGCCGCCCTTCACCAGCGCCTGCGCCAGCACGGTCGCCGTGGTGGTGCCGTCACCCGCGACGTCGTTGGTCTTGGTCGCCACCGACTTCACCAGCTGGGCGCCTAGGTTCTCGAACGGGTCCTCCAGTTCGATCTCGCGCGCGACGGTGACGCCGTCGTTGGTGACGGTCGGGCCGCCGAAAGCCTTGGCCAGCACCACGTGCCGGCCGTGCGGGCCGAGTGTCACGCGAACGGCGTCGGCGAGCTTGTTGACGCCCGCCTCCATGGCCCGGCGCGCGACCTCGTCGTACTCAATAACCTTGCTCATCAGGTTCCTTCCGCCCGCCCGACGACGCACGCCGGAAATCGGCCCGCATCAGGAGACGGGAAATTCAGCTAACGCCCCTACCAACGCGCGCCGCCCCGGAAATCACCCGCGGTGTGCACGGGGATCGCCGGGGCGGAACACGGTGCTTACTTGTTGACGACAGCCAGCACGTCGCGGGCCGAGAGGATCAGGTATTCCTCGCCGTTGTACTTGATCTCGGTGCCGCCGTACTTGCTGTAGATGACGGTGTCGCCCTCGGACACGTCGAGCGGGATCCGCTTCTCGCCGTCCTCGTCCCAGCGGCCGGGACCGACGGCAACGACGGTGCCTTCCTGCGGCTTCTCCTTGGCGGTGTCAGGAATGACCAGACCGGAAGCGGTCGTGGTCTCGGCCTCGTTGGCCTGCACGAGAATCTTGTCCTCGAGTGGCTTGATGTTCACCTTCGCCACGATTGGAGCCCTCCACTTGAGATCGGGTCCGGGGCCTCCGGACCGGAGTTGGCGGCCGGCCGGGAATCGCCCGAACCGTCCGATTTATCAGATGTACCGGCATTCGGCCGTGCCCTCGCGCCGTCGTCGCGGGTGCCGACGCAAGGGAGCGCCCGATTGCCACCTAGCACTCTATACACGAGAGTGCTAGCACTCAAGGGCGCCTCGCTGCTTCTCGCTGAGGGCATACAACATGGCCGCATGGCCCCGTCCCGCTTCAGCCAGATATCGGCGACCGTCGCGGCCGGTGTCGCGGTCCTAATCGCGGGATGCGATGCGCTGCACGCCCTCAGCCATGGCGTGATCCACCCGATGACACCCGACCAGTCCAAAGCCCAGGTGGTCGACGCGACGCGGGAGATCGTCGCCTCGCTGGACCTACACGGCGCCCAGGCCTTCTTCTGGCGCGCGTCGTGCAACGACGACGGCGTCGCCCCCTTCCGCGGGGAGGTCGCCATCAGGTACCCGCCCGCCCCCAGCTTCGAGCAGTCCGACGCCGAAATCGCCCGCATGGTGCAACACCTGCAGACGCTGGGCTGGTCGGGCGATCCCGGCTTCCACACCCACGGCGCGGCGCTGACGAAACACGACGTCGTGGCCGTCTTCGGCCCACAGAATGTGAGCACCCCCAACCGGAGCATCGACATCTTGGGCGAGTGCCGGGACGTGACCACCACCAAAGCGACCAAAGGATCCGCCCAGCCGGTCACCTTGAGCTGACCGGGGCGACCTTAGCTCACCTGGCCTTTCACCACAGGCAGCCCCGGATCGCTGGGCACGTCCAGCGGCGAGGGCGCCGCCCCGGCCGCCACCAGGTGGGCGGCGAAGGACGCGATCATCGCGCCGTTGTCCGTGCAGAGCCGCGGCCTCGGGATGCGCAGCGTCAGCCCGGCCGCGGCGCAGCGCTCCTCGGCCAGCTCGCGCAACCGCGAGTTGGCGGCCACTCCCCCGGCGATCAGCAGGGTCGAGACGCCGAGCCCGGCGGCGGCGCGCACGGCCTTCTTGGTGAGCACGTCGGCGACGGCCTCCTGGAACCCGGCCGCGACGTCGGCGGTCGCGGCGTCGGGGTGGCTCTCGATGTACCGGGCGACGGCGGTCTTGAGCCCGGAGAAGCTGAACGCGAACGGGTCGTCGGACGGGCCGGTCATCCCGCGCGGGAACACGATCGCGTCACGGTCGCCGGCGCGGGCCAGTTCGTCGAGCACCCTGCCGCCCGGATAGCCCAGCCCCAGCAGCCGCGCCACCTTGTCGTAGGCCTCGCCGGCGGCGTCGTCGACGGTGCTGCCCAGCTCCAGGATCGGCTCGCCGAGCGACCGCACGTGCAGCAGGTGGGTGTGCCCGCCGGAGACCAGCAGCGCGACACACTCGGGCAGCGGCCCGTGCTCGTAGACGTCGGCGGCCAGGTGTCCGCCGAGGTGGTTGACGGCGTAGAACGGCACACCCCAGGCGGCCGCGTATGCCTTCGCCGCCGCGACGCCCACCAGGAGCGCGCCGGCCAGGCCGGGCCCGATGGTGGCGGCGACGATGTCGGGCTTGTCCACGCCCGCGGCCGCGAGCGCGCGGCGCATCGTCGGGCCGAGGGCCTCCAGGTGCGCCCGCGACGCGATCTCGGGGACGACGCCGCCGAAGCGCACGTGCTCGTCGACGCTGGAGGCCACCTCGTCGGCGAGCAGCGTCACGGCGCCGTCCGCGTCGAGGCGGGCGATGCCGACTCCCGTTTCGTCACAGGAGGTTTCGATAGCGAGGAGGATCATGAGGCGTCCCGCCGCATCGTGTAGGCGTCGGCGCCGCTGACCCGGTAGTACCGCCGGCGCAGGCCGACCTGCTCGAACCCCACGCTGCGGTACAGCGCGATGGCCGGCTCGTTGTCGGTGCGGACCTCCAGGTAGACCACGCCGCCGTCGGCGAAGTCGAGCAGCTGCTCGAGCAGCCGGCGGCCGATACCCTTCCCCTGATACGCCGGGTCGACGCCGATCGTGTGGACCTCGTACTCGAAGGGGGGCGTGCGGCCCAACCGCGAGATGCCGGCGTACCCGACGAGCGCGCCGTCGACGCGCGCGGCCACGTAATGGTTGTGCTTGCTGGCCAATTCGCGGTTGAACGCCGCCGCCGGCCACGGGTCGTCGCCGTCGAACAGCTGCGCCTCCAGCTCGGCGCAGCGCCGGGCGTCGGCTTGCGTCAGCGCGCCGATCGTGAGTCCCGGCGCCGTCATCGACGGGCCTCCAGCGGCTTGGCGTCGGGCCGGCGCAGGTAGAGGGCGACCAACGGCAGCGGCCGCTCCGACCAATCGGGCACCGCTGAGCCCGATGGCGCGCCTCCTTCTCGGGCCGTCCCGGCCCGCATCGTCACCGCGCGGACCAGCCCGGCCGGTGTCGGATACACGGGCTCCACCCGCGGCAGGTCGAACAGCGCCGCGTGTTCCGGCGAGCCCGCGACCGCCCGCGCGGGGCCGGGGTCGACGTCGGCCGGGGCGTTCACCCCGGGGCCCGCCATGCGGACCCCGTCGTTGTAGCGCGCCCAATACACCTCGCGCCGGCGGGCGTCGGTGACCACCAGCGTGTCGCCGCCGGTGCGCACCCCGATCGCGTCCAGGCTGCACACGCCGCGGACGGGGATGCCGAGCGCGTGCCCGTAGGCCGCGGCGGTCGCCATCCCGGCCCGCAGGCCGGTGAACGGGCCGGGCCCACAGCCGACGACGACCGCATCCAGGTCGGACATCGAAAGCCCCGCGTCGGCGAGGGCGGCCAGCACGTTGGGGGTGAGCCGTTCGGCGTGCGCGCGCGGGTCGACGGTGATGCGCTCGGCCAATACGGCAAGATCGTGCAGCCGCACGATGCCCGCCGTCACGGCGGGGGTGGCGGTGTCGAGTGCGAGGACGATCATGTGCGGTTCCACCCCCACGTCGCGATCCGCACGTCCGATCCGCTGACGCGCTCGAGGCGGACGTCGAGGTGACGCTCCGAGAGCCGCTCGGCAAGCCCCTCACCCCACTCGACCACGACCACGGAGTCGTCGAGGTCGCTGTCGAGGTCCAGGGAATCGAGCTCACCCAACAGGTCGGTGGCTGACTCGTCGAGCAGCCGGTACATGTCGACGTGGATCATCGCCGGGGCCCCCGGTCGCCGCGCCGGATGGACCCGCGCCAGCACGTACGACGGCGAGGTCACCGGACCGTCGACGTCCATCGCCGCGGCGATTCCCTTGGCCAGCACGGTCTTTCCCGCACCGAGGGGGCCGGAGAGCACCACCACGTCACCCGCGCGCAGCTGCGCGCCCAGCCGCGATCCCAGGGCGAGGGTGTCCTCGACGCGGTCGAGGGTGGCGGTGCCCGACAGGGCCAGTTGTTGCTCACCCATTGCGCCGCAACCGTTCTCGCGCGCGCCGCAAGGCGAGCCTCGTGCGGCCGGGGGTCGACCGCCTGACCAGCCGGACCAGGCCGTCGTTGATGGCCTCCGGTTTGTCCAGCAGCGCAAGGTGGCTCGCGCCCTCGACGATCACCAGCTCCGACTGCGGCAGTGACGCCGCCATCCGGCGTGAGTACTCGTCGGGGGTCAGCAGGTCGTGGTCGCCGCAGGCGATCAGCGTCGGGATGCGCAGCAGCGTCCACAGTCCCGCCGTCTCGTCGTGGCGTTCGAGGGCCTCCAGGAACTCCACCATCGTGGGGATCGGCGTGCCGTTCATCATCTGCTGGGAGAACGCGTCGAGGCTTCGGCTCACCTGCAGGTCGCTGTAGGACGCGGCCCGCAGCACCGGGCCGATCAGCGAGCGCGACACGTTGCGGCCCCGGTGGATCAGCTTAGGCGCCGACCGCGCGGTGAACCGAAACGCTTCCAGCGCAGGGTTTTTGAGGATCTCCCCCAGCGGCGACCGGGCCACCCCCTCGGCGGCCGAGGAGATCAGCGCGGCGCCGACGATCCGGCGCCCGTAGTGCTCGGGGAACTGGCGGGCGTGGGACAGCACCGTCATGCCGCCCATCGAGTGGCCGACGAGCACGACGACGCCGCGCGGCGCGGCCACCTTCAGCACGCTGTCCAGGTCCCTACCGAGCTGGGTCAGGGTGTAGGTCTCGGGCGGCGCCTCGCCGGAACGGCCGTGGCCGCGCTGGTCGTAGAACACCATCCGGACGTCGCCGCCCAGCCGATCGGGCAGGCGGGTGCGCTGAAAGTGGAAGGCGCCCATGCGCAGACAGAATCCGTGGACGAACACCATGGTCAGCGGCGCGTTGATCGGGCCGGCCTCGCGAACCGCCAGCGGCACCCCGTCCGGGGTGGTCACCACGTACCCGCGGTCGTCGTCGAGCCGGTCGAAATCCTCGTCGGCGTACGGGTCCTCGACGCCGACGGCGCGCTGGGTCATCGAGCGGCGGGCCGACGCCCCGACAATGGTGGCGACGGCCGTCAGCCCCGCGCCTCCCGCAAGCCAGGCGCTGCCCCTGGGCACCCTGCGGGTGTCGTCAGAACTCAACGGTTCGCGCCTCGCGATAGGTCCGGGTGACGCGCCCCCGCGGGCTGGTCACCACCTCGTAGTGGATCGTGCCGAGCAGGTCGGCCCACTCCTGGGCGGTCGGTTCGCCCTGGGTGCCGGGCCCGAACAGGATCGCCTCGTCGCCCTCGCTCACGTCGGGCCGGCCCGGTCCGAGGTCGACGACGAACTGGTCCATGCAGATTCGCCCGACGCCAGGCCGCCGCCTGCCGTTGATCAGCACCTCCAGGCGCCCGCCCAGCGCGCGGAACACCCCGTCGGCGTAGCCGATGGGCATCAGCGCCAGGGTGGTGTCGCGGTCGGCGACCCACGTGTGCCCGTACGACACGCCCTCGCCGGCGCGGATCGACTTCACCAGCGCCACGGGGCATTTCACCGTCATCGCGGGCACCAGCCCCATGTCTCCGAGCTGCGGGACGGGGCTCAGGCCGTACACCGCGATGCCCGGGCGCACGAGGTCGAACGCGAGGTCCGGGCGCGACATGGTGGCCGAGGAGTTCGCCAGGTGCGCGATCTCGAACCGCAGCCCCGCGCCGCGGGCCTGCGCCAGCATGCCGGTGAACCGCTCCGCCTGCACGTCGTTGGTGGGGTTCTCCGGCTGGTCGGCGTAGACCATGTGCGACATCAGGCCCCGCAGCCGGATAGCGTCGTCGGCGACGGCGCGGCCCAGCGCGGCCAGCATGGACGGGTACCGGTCCGGGGGCACGCCGTTGCGGTTCAGCCCGGTGTCGACCTTCACGGTCACCGTCGCGGTCCGGCCGGTGCGACGCACGGCGTCGAGGAGCTCCTCGAGCTGGCGTTCGCTCGACACCGCGATTCCGACGTCGGCCAGCAGCGCGGGCCCGAAGTCGAGCCCGGGCGGATGCAGCCACGCTAGGAGGGGCGCGGTGATGCCGTCGGCGCGCAGCGTCAGCGCCTCATCGACCGTCGCGACGCCGAGCTCGGCGGCGCCGGCGGCCAGCGCGGCCTGGGCGACCCGGGTGGCCCCGTGCCCGTAGCCGTCGGCCTTGACCACGGCCATGACCTGCGCGGGGCCGGCGTGCTCGCGCAGCACCCGCACGTTGTGCTCGATGGCGCCGAGGTCGACGACCGCCTCGGCAAGGACGCCGGGCGTCAGGGATATCGGCGTGACGGACACGTCGACCATTCTCCCAGAAGCCCGCCGAATGCCGGTGGCTCAGTGCGCGAAGTGCTGGGCGTCGTAATGCCCGCCCGGCTTGATTTTGTCCAGCGACGCCAGCGCCGAGGTGGCGTCGTCGTGCAGCGCCCGGGCCAGGTCGGCCGAGAGCCCCTCGCGCACGACGATGCGCAGCACCGACACGTCGGTGGCGTTGTCGGGCATGGTGTAGGCGGGCACCTGCCAGCCGTAGGTCCGCAGCTCGTGGGACACGTCGAACTCGGTGTAGCCGCGGTCCTTGGACAACCGGAAGGCGACGACGGGGATCGCCGATCCGTCGGAGATCAGCTCGCAGTGCTCGCTGACCCGCAGCTGCTCGCCCAGCCAGCGCGCCGTCTCGCTCAGCGCCTCCATCACCTTGGTGTAGCCCTCGCGGCCCAGCCGCAGGAAGTTGTAGTACTGGCCCACCACCTGGTTGCCCGGGCGCGAGAAGTTCAGCGTGAAGGTGGGCATGTCGCCGCCGAGGTAGTTCACCCGGAAGACCAGCTCGTCAGGCAGGTATTCCTTGCTGCGCCACACCACGAAGCCGACGCCGGGGTACGTCAGCCCGTACTTGTGCCCGCTGACGTTAATCGACACCACCCGGGGCAGCCGGAAATCCCACCTGATCTCGGGGTGGAGGAACGGCACGACGAACCCGCCGCTGGCGGCGTCGACGTGCACAGGCACGTCCACCCCGCCGCCCGCGGCCAGCTTGTCCAGTGCCGCGCAGATCTCGGCGACGGGCTCCAGCTCGCCGGTGTACGTGGTGCCCAGGATCGCCACCACGCCGATGGTGTCCTCGTCCACCGCCTCGACGACCTGCTCGGGGGTGATGACGTAGCGCCCCTCCTCCATCGGCAGGTAGCGCGGTTCGACGTCGAAGTAGCGGCAGAACTTCTCCCACACGACCTGCACGTTGGAGCCCATCACCAGATTCGGCGTGCGGGTCTTCCAGTCCTTCCCCACCTTGGCCCGCCACCGCCACTTCATCGCCAGGCCGCCGAGCATAACGGCCTCGCTGGAACCGATGGTGGACACGCCGCACGCGCTGTAGGGATCTGCGTCGCTCAGGCCCTCGGCGTGGAAGAGGTCGGCCACCATGCACACGCAGCGCTGCTCGATCGCCGCGGTCGCCGGGTACTCGTCCTTGTCGATCATGTTCTTGTCGAAGGTCTCGGCCATCAGGCGGCCGGCCTCGGGGTCCATCCACGTGGTGACGAACGTCGCGAGGTTCAGCCGCGAGCTGCCGTCGAGCATCAGCTCGTCGTGGATGAAGCGGTAGGCCGCCTCGGGGTCCATCGACTCCTCGGGCATCCGCAGCGCGGGGATGGGCGCGGTGAACAGCCGGCCCGTGTAGGCGGGGGCGATGGCGTGCGCGGGCTGGGACGGATGTTGGGGCACTGCGGGTCCTTTCGTTAGAGGGCGGCCAGCGCGGCCCTGATGTGCGGAACCATGCGGGACGACGACGTCGGCGCGTCGCCCGGGCCCGGGTCGGCGGCCGACAGCGCGGCCGCGTGCGCGTGCACGAACGCCGCGGCCGCCGCCGCTTCGGCGGGCTGCAGCCCGGAGGCGAGCAGCGCGCCGATCATCCCGGACAGCACGTCGCCGGAGCCGGCGGTCGCCGCCCAGGACTGCCCGGCCGGGTTGAGGTACACCGGGCCGCCGGGATCGGCGACGACGGTGACGTTCCCCTTCAGCAGCACGGTCGCGCCGAACGTGTCGGCGAGCTTGCGGCACGCCCCGACGCGGTCGTCCCCCGGCGGGTTACCCGCCAGCCGGGCGAATTCACCGGCGTGCGGGGTGAGCACCGTCGGCGCGGTCCGGTTGACCACGAGGTCGGGGTGGGCCGCGAGGATCGTGAGCCCATCGGCGTCGACGATCACCGGCAGGTCGGTCTCCAACGCGAACCACAGCGCCGCGGCCCCGACGTCGTCGGTGCCGAGTCCGGGGCCGACCACCCAGGACTGCACCCGCCCGGCCGACGCCGGCGTGGGCGAAGCGATCACCTCGGGCCAGTGCGCGAGCACCTCGGTGTGCGCGCTGCCGGCGTAGCGGACCATGCCCGAGGTGGCGGCGACGGCGGCGCCGGTGCACAGCACCGCGGCGCCGGGATAGGCCGACGAGCCGGCCATCACGCCCGTCACGCCCTGGGTGTACTTGTCGTCGTGCGGGCCGGGCACGGGCCAGCGCGCGGCGACGTCGGCGGCCTCGAAGCCCAGGACGTCGGTGTCGGGAAGGTCGAGCCCGATGTCGATCAGCTTCACGCGCCCGCAGTCGGCCAGCGCGTGCACGGGCTTGAGGCCGCCGAAGGTGACGGTGAGGGCGGCGTGCACCGCGGGGCCGGTGACCGCCCCGGTCTCCACGTCGACGCCGCTGGGGATGTCGACGGCGACGACGGGGATGCCGAGCGCGTCGACGTGGGCGAACACCTCGGCCGCGGCCGGCCGCAACGGGCCGCTGCCGGAGATGCCGACGACGCCGTCGAGCACGAGATCCGTTGTCGGGGAAACTCTTTCGACGACCCTGCCGCCGGCCGCGCGGAACGCCGCCAGGCCCTTGCGGTGGGTGTGGTCGGGGTTCAGGAGCACCGCGTCGGCGGCCGCGCCCCGGCGGCGCACGAACGTCGCGGCCCACAGCGCGTCACCCCCGTTGTCGCCGGACCCGACGACCGCACACACCCGGCGGCCCGCGACCCCGCCGGTGCGGGCCGTCAGCTCGCCGATGACCGCGGTGGCCAGCCCGAAGGCCGCGCGCCGCATCAACGCTCCGTCGGGCAGGCTGGCCAGCAGCGGGGCTTCGGCGTCGCGGATCGCGTCCACGGAGTAGTAATGCCGCATTCCCGCTAGCATTCCATCCCGCCGGCGGGCCGCGCGAACGCCTCGGTCAGCCACCGGTTCATCTCGGCGGCGAGCACCGCCCGGTTCTCCCGCTTGACGATCGCGTGCCCGTCGTCGTCGAACAGCAGGTAGCGCACCGCACGCCCGGCGCCGCTCAGGGCGTCGACGATCTGCTCCGACTCGCTGACGGGCACGTTGGTGTCGTGCGCCCCGTGCACCACGAGCAGCGGCGCCGTGAGCGCGTCGGCCCGGCGCAGGGGGGATAGCCGCTCGAGCACCTCGCGGTCGTTGACCGGGTGGCCGTATTCGGCGTACGCCGCCTCGGCGATCCACGGCTCGGTGTTGCGGAAGAAGGTGGTCAGGTCGCTCATGCCGCAGATGGTGATGCCGGCCACGAACAGGTCGGGGTGAAATGCCAAGGCCGCCATGGTCAGATAGCCGCCGTAGGACCAGCCGGCGCAGGCGATCCGGGCGGGGTCGGCGAGGCCGTTGTCGATCAGGAAGCGCACGCAGTCGGCCACGTCGTCGATGGCGGCGAACCGCAGCGCCTTGTCGTCGGCGTGCACGAAGGTTCGCCCCAGCCCGCCGGAGCCCCGGACGTTCGGCGTCAGGACGGTGATGCCGTCGTTGACCAGTTCCGCGAGGATCTCGTTGTACCGCGGCCGGGCCTGGCCTTCGGGCCCGCCGTGCAGATACACGAGCGCGCCCGCCGGGGTGGCGGCCCGGTACAGCCAGGCGTTCAGGCCCAGCCCGTCGCGCGCGGTGATCGTCTCCGGCGCCGCCGGGACCGAGAATCCCGGGACCACCGGCCCGCTGGCCGGTTCGCGGTCGATGAGTTCCCAGCGGCGCGATCGCGGGTCGACGAGCTCGACGGTCCGCGGCATCGACGGCCCCTCGACCGTCATCGCGATCATCGAGCCGCCGGCGCTGATGGACAGTTCGCCCGCGACCACGCCGGGCAGCGGAATCGGCTCGGTGAGCGTGTAGTCGGTGTGCTCGAGGATCTGTAACTCGCTGCGCCCCTGGGTGTTCCACAGCAGCGCCACGGTGGACTGGTCGTCGCTGACGACGAACGCATCGAGGTCGCAGTCGGGGCGTTCGGCGACGACGAAGTAGGTGACGCCGTCCGGCGTGACCGTCACCTCCAGCAGCCGGGCATGCTCGCAGCCGTTGTCGCTGCGGATCAGCGCGCGGACGTAGCCGCGGCCCGGGCCGTCGAGCGGGGTGCGCCCGTCGACCAGGTAGTTGGCGGCCGGGTAGTACAGCTTGGTCAGTTCGCCGGTCGGTCCGTACCGGAGGCGGCGCGGATGGTGGTCGTCGAGGATGACCCCGGCGTCGGTGACCGAGCCGGGATCCGATGGCAGCAGGGCGATCTCGGTGGCGCCGTGCAGCATCACCATCTCGTGGTAACCGCGGGGGCCGACACGGATGAGCGACGCTCCCGCCCACGCGTCGACGAGCCGGCCGCCGGAGCGGCGGTCCACCACGGTGCAGCGGCCGTCGGCCGGGTCGATCAGGCACGACCGGCCGATGCCGTCCTCGCACGTCAGGATCGCCGCCACCCACGTGCCGTCCCACGCGATCAGTTCGGCGGTCCCGGAGTCCTGTCCGTCGATGCGCCAGGCCGTCCGGTCGTCGGGATCGGTGGTGACCACCCAGATCTGGTGTCGCGTCCCTCCGCCGGGCGCCACCTCGCAGGCCAGCCACCGGCCGTCGGCCGAGTGCAGCACCCTCGAGACGGAGCCCTCGACGGGAAGCACCACATCGCGCGACTCGCTCGCCCGCCGGCCGCGCAGAAAGCGCTGCACCGCGCGGGGATAACCGCCGTCGTCGACGAGGTGGGCGAACGCGGTCGCGTCCGGGGACAGGGACGCGCCGTAGAGCGTGCGCACCCGCCGCACGCGCGTCAGCCGGTTTTCTCGGAGGAGCGGCGGTCGCGGAAGGCGGGCCCGATCCGGGCCGGGTTCAACTGCCGGCCGCCCCGGGCGCGGGCCATCGGGTAGAAGGCGAGGCCGATCAGGATCGAGGTGAAGTGCCCGATCGCGGTGAAGTTCAGCTCGACGCGGTCCATCGTGAGCAGGGGAAAGGTGTAGATGATGAACAGGATCGCGAGGTAGCCCCACCTCCACGGCCGGGCGATGTGGTAGGCCAGCACGGCGATGATGCCGACCAGGAAGTAGCTGACGCCGATGTCGCGGGCGTTGATCAGCCGCTCGGCGGCGTCGCGTCGCTCGATCGCGAAGTACAGCATGCCCTCGCTGATGTAGGTGGACAGGATGTGGGCGGTCAAACCCACCGTGAGCCAACGCAAGTGGCCCAGCCAGTGTTCGGCCGGCGCGAGGAACAGCGTGAACAGCAGCAGGTACGGCTCCAGGTTGCGGCCGTCGATCCACAGCAGGCTGGAGAACAGCACGTCGAGCGGGTCGCGCGCCAGCCCGTGGATGTTGGTCGAATGGTGCAGCAGCATCGAGTGCAGTTGCCGCCCGGAGAGCACGTTCTGAATGACCGTCGTGATCGCCAGCACGGCCAGCCAGCTGTAGGTCAGCGGCGCACCGCTGACGAAGTGCCATACGGCGAGCCCCATGCCGCGCAGTCGTGCCCGCACCGGTGCATCAGCCACGAGTCAACCTTCGCACGCTTTGGCGCGTGCGGGAGGGGTTAGCCGGCAGGCGTGTCAACCGCCGGGCGCTCGGGGTCGTTGGGCGCCACGCGACGGGCGCGCCGGCCTATTCCACGGTGACCGACTTCGCCAGGTTGCGCGGCTTGTCGACGTCGTAGCCGCGGGCCTGAGCCACCGCCGCCGCGAACACCTGAAGCGGGATGGTCGACAGCAGCGGCTGCAAAAGTGTTGACACCGAGGGGATTTCGATCAGGTGGTCCGCGTAGGGCCGCACGGTGTCGTCGCCCTCCTCGGCGATGACGATGGTGATCGCCCCGCGGGCCTGGATCTCGCGAATGTTGGACAGCAGCTTGCCGTGCAACACGGCCGACCCCTTGGGCGAGGGCATCACCACGATGACCGGAAGGTCGTCCTCGATCAACGCGATCGGGCCGTGCTTGAGCTCACCGGCGGCGAAGCCCTCGGCGTGCATGTAGGCCAGTTCCTTGAGCTTCAGCGCGCCCTCCAGGGCGACGGGATAGCCCACGTGGCGGCCCAGGAACAGCACCGTCGAGGACTGCGCGAACCGGCGTGCCAGGTCGGCCACCGGCTCGATGCCCGCGATCACCCGGGCCACCAGGTCCGGCATCGCCTCCAGCTCGCGGTATTCGCGCTGCACCTCGTCGGGGTACTTCGTGCCGCGGGCCTGGGCCAGCGCGAGGCCGACGAGGTAGTTGGCGGTGATCTGCGCCAGGAACGTCTTGGTCGAGGCCACGCCGATCTCGGGCCCGGCGCGGGTGTAGAGCACCGCGTCGCACTCGCGCGGGATCTGCGAGCCGTTGGTGTTGCAGATGGCCAGCACCTTGGCCTTCTGCTCCTTGGCGTGGCGGACCGCCTCCAGGGTGTCGGCCGTCTCGCCGGACTGCGAGATGGCCACCACCAGCGTGCTGCGGTCCAGCACGGGGTCGCGGTACCGGAACTCGCTGGCCAGCTCCACCTCCACCGGCAGCCGCGTCCAGTGCTCGATCGCGTACTTGGCCAGCAGCCCCGAGTGATACGCCGTGCCACAGGCCACCACGAACACCTTGTCGACCTCGCGCAGCTCCTGGTCGGAGAGGCGTTGCTCGTCGAGGGTGATGCGGCCATTGGCGAAATGCCCCAGCAGGGTGTCGGCGACCGCGGCGGGCTGCTCGGCGATCTCCTTGAGCATGAAGTACTCGTAGCCGCCCTTTTCCGCGGCGGCCAGGTCCCAGTCGATGTGGAACTCGCGGTAGCTGACGTCGGCGTTGCCGTCGAAGTCGGTGATCCGGTAGCCGTCGGCGGTGATCACCACGGCCTGGTCCTGCCCGAGCTCGACGGCGTTGCGGGTGTGCGGGATGAACGCCGCCACGTCCGAGCCGACGAACATCTCCCCCTCGCCCACGCCGACCACCAGCGGCGTCGAGCGACGGGCGGCGACGATCATGCCGGGCTCGTCGGCGTTGGCGAACACCAGCGTGAAGTGGCCCTCGAGCCGGCGCAGCACGGCCAGCACCGACGCGGGGAAGTCACCGGCGTTCTCGCCGCGGTGGTATTCGCGCGCCACCAGGTGCACCGCGACCTCGGTGTCGGTGTCGCTGGCGAACTCGACACCCTGGGCCTCGAGCTCGTGGCGCAGCGGCGCGTAGTTCTCGATGATGCCGTTGTGGACGACCGCGATCTTGCCCGTGGCGTCGCGGTGGGGGTGTGCGTTGCGATCGGTGGGGCGCCCGTGGGTGGCCCAGCGGGTATGCCCGACGCCGGCGGTCCCCCGCTTCGACGCCGGCGGCATGGCCGCCACCGCCTCCTCCAGGTTCGACAGCCGGCCCGCGCGCCGGCACACCGTCAGCCCCCCGTGGCCGTCGGCCAGCGCCACCCCCGACGAGTCGTAGCCGCGGTACTCCATCCGGCGCAGCGCGTCCAAGACGACCTGGCAGGCAGGCTGCTGCCCGACATAGCCGACGATTCCGCACATTCTGACCAGGGTAGTGCAGCGGTTCCGCGCGGAAGCCCCGCCGAACGGGCGCGCCGGTAGGGTTGGCCTGCCCACCTGCGAGAACGGCCCCCCGAGAAAGGCTCCTGTGACCGATCCCTATCGCCGCTTTTCGGTCACGCTGTGCAAGCACACCGGCGCGGTGATCCTCTGGCACCACCAGCGCTACACGTTCACCGGGACCCTGGAGCAATGCGAGGCGGAGTACCGCCGCGCGCAAACCCACTGCCTGCTCGCGGGCTGGTGGAGCCTGGTGTCGGCCCTGGTGATGAACTGGGTGGCGCTGATCTCCAACTTCAGCGCGATCCGGGGCGTGCGCAGGCTGGCGGCGCAACCGCCCGGCGCGTACCCGGCCGCCCCGCAGGCCCGGATTCCACAGGCCGTCGGCCCGCAGGCCACGCCGCCGGCCGGGCCCCCGCCGCCGGGGTGGTACGGCGACCCGGCCGGACCGGGGCAGCGTTACTGGGACGGCATGCGGTGGACGCACTGGACGCATCCACCCTCTCCCGGGCCGTATCCGTCCTGATTTCTCCGCGATTCATACCGCCTTCATAAGGGCGATCGCATATTCACCTGATGTCTTTGTGGCGTTTTCGTTCACGTCGGTGTTCGAGCAGAGCGTCCGCTTAAACTTCGAATTGTCGGCTCAGGCTGGCAACTCCGTTGCCAGCGGAAAGGACACGGTGTTGACATCCGCCTGATCACGCAAGCATACGTTCTGCCGCGGTCGCGACTCGCCAATGACGCTGCGCATCAGCAATTTCAGTGGACAGGCGTTCGCCGCAGGACACGCAACCGCTCGTCAGCCACCAGACACCAGTACCGATACGGCAGCCGCCCGCAACTTCCAAGTAAATATTCGGGTTACGCAAAGTTAATAGTTCTCATTTCGAAGTAATTGCGCACGACGCGCCCGAATGGCTCCGAAATTCATCAGGGCCGTTTCACGAGGGGAAATCATGACCGCAGTCTTGTACGAAGAAGTGGTGACCATAACGGCGCCCGCTCCGGCCCAGCACCCGGCGCCCAGGCCGGCTGAGCGGCGCAGCCGTCAGCCCGTCGGCGGCGGCGACCCGTTGGTGGACGGGGCGGCCCGACTCCTGAGCATTCCGCTGCGCCAGCTCTACGCCGTGCTGTGGCGGGTCGGCCTGATCGAGGTCACGGCCTGACGCCGGGGCCATGCGCTGACGTCCGCTAACGTTTACGCGTGGCCCGCACCCGCAAGCTCGTCGCAACCCTGACTCGCCGCGGCCCGCACCGAGTCCTGCGCGGTGACCTGGCCTTTGCCGGTTTGCCGGGGGTGGTGTACACCCCGGAGGCCGGGCTCAATCTCCCCGCCGTCGCTTTCGGTCACGACTGGCTCACCGGTGCCGCGCGCTATTCGCGCCTGCTGGAGCACCTGGCCTCGTGGGGCATCGTGGCCGGTGCCCCCGACACGCAGCGCGGCCTCGCGCCGTCGGTGCTGAACTTCGCCTCCGACCTGGGCACCGCCTTGGACATCGTCTCGGGGGTGCGCCTGGGGCCGGGCAAGATCAGCGTCCACCCCGCCAAACTGGGCGTGGTCGGCCACGGTTTCGGCGGCTCGGCCGCCGTCTTCGCCGCGGCGGGCATGCCCACCAGGCTCGCCGCGGCGGCGGCGCTGTTCCCGACGGTGACCAGTCCACCGGCCCCGCAGCCGGCCGCCACGCTCAAGGTCCCGGGCCTCATCCTCACCGCACCGGGCGACGCCAAGGCGCTGAACGCGGACGCCCTCGCGCTGTCCCGGGCTTGGGATTCCGCGACGCTGCGCGTCGTCAGCAAGGCCGAGCCCGCCGGGCTCGTCGAAGGACGGCGTTTGACGTCCGTGCTGGGACTGGGCGGCCCGCATCGCAAGACCCAGCGGTCGGTGCGGGCGCTGCTGACCGGCTACCTGTTGTTCACGCTCGCAGGCGACAAGACCTATCGCGACTTTGCCGACCCCGAAGTGCAGCTGCCCAGGACGGAGGCGCTCGATCCCGAGGCGCAGCCGGTCGCACTCGAAGAGAAGATCGTCGCCCTGCTGAAGTGACGCGGTCGCAGGGCCCGCGATACCCACGGCGTGATAAGTGTCTTTGATGCGAATCGGGATCGCCCTCGACTATTCGGGCGGATTTCACGAAGGCGTCGACCGCGTCGTCGAATTGGAGAAGTCGGGCATCGAGGTCGCGGTCGTGGCGGAGGCCTATTCGTTCGACGCCGTCAGCCAGCTCGGCTATCTGGCCGCGAAGACCAACACCGTCGAGCTGGCCTCGGGCGTGTTCCCCCTCTACATCCGAACACCTTCGCTGCTCGCGATGACCGCCGCGGGCCTGGACTTCGTGTCCGACGGGCGCTTCCGGCTCGGGATCGGCACGTCTGGCCCCCAGGTGATCGAGGGCTTCCACGGCGTGCCGTTCGACGCCCCGCTGGGCCGCACCCGTGAGGTCGTGGAGATCTGCCGGATGGTGTGGCGGCGCGAGCGGGTGCAATACGCGGGCAAGCACTATCAGATCCCGTTGCCCGCGGACCGCGGAACGGGCCTGGGCAAGGCGCTGCAGCTCATCAATCACCCGGTCCGCGAACGCATTCCGATCACGATCGCGGCGCTGGGTCCCAAGAACGTCGAGCTGACCGCCGAGATCGCCGAGGGCTGGCAACCGGTGTTCTACCACCCGGAGATGGCCTCCTCTGTGTGGGGCGATGCGCTGGCCGCGGGCGCCGCGAAACGGGATCCGGCGCTCGGCCCGCTGGACGTCGTCGTTCACGCGTCCCTGGCCATCGGCGACGACGTCGACGAGCGGCTGGCCTGGGTCAAGCCGCAGCTGGCCCTGTACATCGGCGGCATGGGCGCCAAGGGCCGCAACTTCTATCACAACCTGGCGACCCGGTACGGGTTCGGTGAGGTCGCGGACCGGATCCAGGAGCTGTACCTGTCCGGCCGCAAGCAGGAGGCGATCGAGGCCGTGCCCGACGAGCTGGTGCGCGGGATCTCGCTCGTCGGCCCGCGCGGCCACGTCGCGGAGCGCCTGGCCGCCTTCGCCGAGTCGGGGGTGACGACGCTGCTGGTGAGCCCGGTGACCGCCGACCCGGCCGAGGGCGTGCGCTACGTCGAGGACGTGTTGCGGCTGCGCCCCACCTGACGCGGTCATCACCCGGCTTGCGGAAGCTGGTCGGCGGCGATCTGGCACGGCGTCGCCCCCTCGGGGACGGGCGGCGCCGGCGCCGCGGGCGCCGCAGACCCGGGAGCGGCGGGTGCGGCCGGCGCGGCGGGTCCGGCGGGCGGTTCCGGCGCCGCGTCCGGCGGCCCGAGCGTTCCGGCCGGCGGGCTCGCCGCGTCCACCGGCGGCGGGGCGTCGGCCGTCACGGCGTGATCGACCGGATCGGCCTCCTTGAGCGCGTCGTCCATTTCCGGTTGGTTGCGAGCCCCGGGTTTGGGGACCTCCTCGGGCTCGAAGGGGTCGTCAACCTCGTCAGAGGAGTCTTCGTCGAGGGGGTCCGCGCCGCCCACCCCGTCGGCCGCCGACACCGCCGACGACAACGCACCACCGATCGCGTCGACGATCCGGGCGGCCAACCCGGCAAGGCCCCCGACACCGTCCGCGCCGACGCCCGAGCCGCCTCCCGCGCCGGCGAGGCCGCCACCGGGGATGCCCGACGCGTCGCCGAGCGCGTCGGCCCACCCCTGCGGACCGGGCGCGGGCGCGACCGCTGTGCCGGGAGCGGGCACGACAGGCGCGGGGTCGGCGGGCGGCCCCGGCGGGGTCGCCGCGGCCGGTGCCCACTCCGCGGCCGGTGGCGGAACCGGTGCCGGGCCGGACGGGGGCGGCGGCCCGGCGAACGGCCTCAGGTCACCGGGCGATTCGAAGGTCGGCGCGGGTTCGGCGGCCATCCGGTCGATGACCATGTCGTACGAGGTCGCCACCCCCGCGGCCGTCGATCGCATCGTCGTCAGCCAGTCGTGGCGGATGTCCTCGTCGACGTAGGGGGCGACCTCCCGGCGAATCACCTCCTCGGCCGCCGCCCAGTCCCCCACGCCCGCGGTGACCGTGGCCGCGGCGGCCAGCCACCGCGGGCGTTGCACCCGCGTGCGCTCGTCGACGGATATCGCGGTGGCGACCTTGGAGTCCACGAGGTACCAGAGGTTGTCGCGCAGCGCTTCGCACCGCTGAGCCGCCGCGCGGAGCTCGGCGGCGACGGCGGCGCCGTCGTCGCAGTGCCGTCCCAGGAAGCGGACCGCGGCGTCGCCGCCGGCGCCCGTCCACGCCATCGCCAGCTCGGCGACCTGGGCCCGCTGGATTCGCAGCGCTTCGGTGACCGCCGAACCGGCCGCCCGCAGCTCGGCGCAGTCGCGGTCGAGCGTGCGCAGGTCGAGGCCGTCCTCGCTGTCGTACCAGTCGAGGACCTGCGAGGGGTGCGCCGTCAGGTCGGGGTGGCCGTAACCGAGCGCGTGGCAGGCCCGGACGTAGGCCTGGGTGTGGTCGACCGAGGCCTCGCCCTCGGCGAGGCGCTCGGCGACGTCCAAACGCTCGGCCATCAGGCGATCCGCGCCGCGGCGTACAGCTCCGCGTCCACATAGCGGTCGGCGCTGGCCCGCAGGGCCGCCGCGATGTCCGAACACGCCCGTGCCCACTCCGAGAGGGCCGTCGTCAGCCGCCCCAGCTCGGCGCGCAGCGCGTCGCCGCGGGCGGTGTGCGCACGGCCGGCGACGGCCCCGCCGAAGGTCAGCCTGGCCAGGTGCTCGTCGACGGCGCCGTCGATGAGCTCGGCGGCGGTGGTGAATTGGTCGGCGACGGCGCGCGTGGCCGACGGGTCGACCTGCGTGCGGGCGACTGCGGTGGGTCGTACTCCCCTGTCGAATCTCATGCCTGATCCGACGCCCGGCACCCCGCCGGGGTTCCCCGAAAAGGGTGAAGGATCAGCCCGCGCCGCTGACCGCGTCGGCGACCCGGGCGGCGACCCGGTGGGCGAGATCCTCTTCGGGCGCTTCCACCATGACGCGGATCATCGGCTCGGTGCCCGAGGGGCGCAGCAGGATCCGGCCGGTGTCGCCGAGTTCGGCCTCGGCCCGTTGGACCGCCGTCTGCACAGCGGGCGCCGCGGCGGCGGTCGCCTTGTCGGCGACCGCGACGTTGATGAGCACCTGCGGCAGCGACTGCATCACCGAGGCGAGGGCGGCAAGCGACGAGCCCGTCTGGACCATGCGCGTCATCAGCCGCAACCCGGTGACGATGCCGTCGCCGGTCGAGCCCAGCGTGGGCATCACGATGTGGCCGGACTGCTCCCCGCCGAGGCTGAAATCGCCCGCCCGCAACTCCTCGAGCACGTAGCGGTCGCCGACACCGGTCGTGCGGACCGAGATGCCGGCGGAGCGCATGGCCAGGTGCAGGCCGAGGTTGCTCATCACCGTGGTCACCAGGGTGTTCGCCACCAACTCGCCGGCCTCGCGCATGGCCAGCGCGAGCACGACCATGATCGCGTCGCCGTCGACCACGTTCCCGTCGGCGTCGATGGCCAGGCACCGGTCGGCGTCGCCGTCGTGCGCGAGGCCCAGGTCGGCGCGGTGGGCGATGACGGCGGCGCGCAGCGCCTCCAGGTGCGTCGAACCGCACTGGTCGTTGATGTTGAGCCCGTTGGGGTCGGCGTTGATCGCGATGACGCGCGCTCCCGCCGCGCGGTACGCGCGCGGCGCCACCGACGACGCGGCCCCGTGGGCGCAGTCGACGACGACGGTCAGGCCGTCGAGCCGCAGCGTGCTGACCTTGCCGACGTGGCGCAGGTAGCGGTCGGCCGCGTCCTCGGCGTCGATGACCCGGCCGATCCCCGCCCCGACCGGCCGCAGTCCCGGTCCGGCGGCGACGAGTTCCTCGATGCGGTCCTCGGTGTCGTCGTCCAGCTTGTGGCCGCCGGGACCGAAGATCTTGATGCCGTTGTCGGGCATCGGGTTGTGCGACGCCGAGATCATCACGCCGAAATCGGCGTCGTAGGCGCCGGTCAGGTAGGCCACCGCGGGGGTGGGCAGCACCCCGACCCGCAGCGCGTCGACGCCCTCGCTGGTCAGGCCCGCGATCACCGCGGCCTCCAGCATCTCGCCGCTCGCCCGGGGATCCCGGCCGATCACCGCCACCCGACGGCCGGGGCCGCCCGAACTGGTCAGGAGACGGGCCGCGGCGGCGCCGAGGGCCAGCGCCAGCTCGGCGGTCAACTCGCGGTTGGCGACGCCGCGGACGCCGTCGGTGCCGAATAGTCGACCCATGCGGACAAACCTCTCACAGTTGGCGGCCGTCTACCTAACGTGCCCGTTCCTTTCTGAGGCAAACCGGGCGCGTTTGCGCGCAGACACGCCGAAGACCGCGCATAACGATGCGGCGGTCTCGGCGTGAGCGGGCTGATCAGCGCTTGCTGTACTGCGGCGCCTTGCGCGCCTTCTTCAGGCCGTACTTCTTGCGCTCGGTGGCACGCGGGTCACGGGTGAGGAAGCCCGCCTTCTTCAGCGCGGGCCGGTCCTCCGGGAAGGCGAGAATCAGCGCCCGGGCGATGCCCAGCCGCAGCGCACCCGCCTGACCCGACGGGCCACCGCCGTGGAGGTGGGCGTAGATGTCGAAGCTCTCCACCCGGTCGACGGTCACCAGCGGGGCCTTGATGAGCTGCTGGTGCACCTTGTTCGGGAAGTAGCCCTCGAGGGTGCGTCCGTTGAGGTGGAACTTGCCGCTGCCGGGCACCAGGCGCACCCGCACCACGGCCTCCTTGCGGCGGCCGACGGTCTGGATGGGCCGTTCGAAGACGTAGGGCTCGCTGGCGGCGGGGGCCTCGGCCGGCGCCTGCTCGGCCTCGGTCGTTTCGGTGACCTCGGTGATCTCGGTCGCCTCGGTTGTGTCGGTCACTGCGCCACCTGCTTGATCTCGAACGGGACGGGCTGCTGCGCCGCGTGGGGGTGCTGCGGGCCGGCGTAGACGCGCAGCTTCTTCTGGATCTGGCGGCTCAGCTTGTTCTTGGGCAGCATGCCGACGATCGCCTTCTCCACGACGCGGTCGGGGTGCTTCTGCATGAGGTCGCCGATCGAGCGCTTGCGCAGGCCGCCGGGATACCCCGAGTGGCGGTAAGCCATCTTGTCGCGCAGTTTGTCGCCGGATAGGGCGACCTTGTCGGCGTTGATGACGATGACGAAGTCCCCGCCATCGACATTGGGTGCGAACGTCGGCTTGTGCTTGCCGCGCAGCAGGGTGGCCGCCGCGACGGCAAGGCGGCCAAGCACCACGTCCGTGGCGTCGATGACGTACCACGACCTCGTGGTGTCACCAGCCTTGGGAGCATAGGTGGGCACAGCGCTTACCTTCTTCTCGTGGGTGGATCCCGGTTCGGGCCGGGTGCCGGTCAGGGCGGAAGCGGTAGGGCTGTCTCGGCGACCGACGTTGACCCGAGGCCCGGCGTACCGCACGCCAACGGAGCAGCTTACCGACCGGCGTCCCCGCTGGTCAAAACGACTGTGTGGTCCCAGCGGCTCTCCTCCACCGGGACCACACAGACGACCATGGGTGCGGGCGCTATCGGCCCCAGACGCCGGCCGCTCGCCGGTCGGCGTCTGCCACCTCGTCCGCGCCGTCGCGCACGGCGTGTCCGAGGCTGATGAGGATGTCGTTGAGCGCGGTCGCCGCCTGGTGCCAGGTGGCCTGCTCGACCTGGTACGCGGCGGCGGCCTCGCGAGTCCACAGCTGCTGCAGCGGGGCGATCCGCGACCTCAGGTCGTCGAGCGCGGCGTTGAACCGCGCCGAGGTGGTGTGGATCTCCTGGCGCACCGAGTACTCGATTTCGGCGAAGTCGTACGACAGCACGGGGTCCACGGCGGCGATCCCTTCCCTCACAGGTTTCCGGCGGCGGCGGAGATGTGCTGGGCGTGGTTGTGGGCGGCCTCGCGCAGCGTGGCCTCGTTCTGCCTGATCGTCTCGGCGATGGCGTGCAGCCCGTGGTAGAGCCGCAGCGACTCGGCGTTCCAGCGGTCCACCACCTCCTTGAAGCGTCCCGCCGCCGGGCCGCCCCACACGGAGGGCGGCACGCTGCCCACGCGGGCGATGAACGCCCGCAGCAGCGCACGGATTTCGTCGTTGCGGGCGTCGGTAGCGTCCGCGACCGACCGCATCAGGTCGAAGTCGGCGCTCAGCGCATTGGTCATACCTGTTCCGACCGCGGCGGCGGCCATTCGGTTCCATCGAATTTCTCCTCACCCGATCGCCCGCGCCGACCGCACCGCCCGCTCGCACGCCTCGCGGATGGCATCCTCGTTTCCCGGCCGGCTCTGGCAGCCGACGCTGATCCGGACGGGTCCGTCGACGAACACGCTCCACCGCACGTGATGGTGGGCGCGCAGCTCCCGGTAGGTCACCGCGGGCCGGCCAGCGGTTGTCTCCGTCGGGTTGAAGTCGACGAAGACGCCGGCGGCCTCCGCGTCGATCGCGCGCTTCAACCGCTCGGCGGTTTCGCTCAGAGTCTCCTCGCCGACCGGGGATTGCGTGAGGTGCAACGCGGCCTCCGCGTCGGACGGCGACGTGACCTGGACCCGCGCCGAACCGGGCCCGGCCACCACCCGTTGCGTGGGCCAGTCCCGCGGCACGGACAGCGCGACCCGCCCTTCGACGAGAACCGTCGTCGGCGCCGTCTCGACCGCGTCGACGGCCGCCACGTCGCGCGGGGCCGACGGGATCACGGCGTATACGCCCAGGGGACCGGCCGTCAGGAACATGGCGCAGGCCGCGAGCGCGGCGTGCCTCGGGACGCGTGACCGTGCGGGCGCCGCGGGCTCCGGTGGCTCGGGGAACGCGGAGCGCGCCAGCGCCGCCCATCGGGCGTCGTCGACGACGGCGACGGTCCGGCCCGCGCCGCGCGCCGCCCGGGCGATCGACGCCGCGAGCTCCGGCGCCCCGGCGACCCCGCAGGCCGCGTCGATCACCACGCTCGTTCCCGGCATGGCCCCGACGGCGCGGCCGACCTCCTCCGCAACCAGGTCGGGGGCTCCGCGCCGCGGAATGGCGATCACCTCGGGACCGGCCACCACCACCAACCGTTCCGCGATCTCGACCACCACGGTCACCCCGGGCTCGCCGTTCGACGCCCGCTTCAGCAGCTCGGATCGTGGTCGCGCCGCCACGTCGTCGGCCAGGGTGGCCGCGGCGGCCGTGACGGTGACGACCCGCGATGGCGGCCACCACGACGGGTGCACCACGACCACCCCGGTGCTGGGCGCGCAGCTCGCCGACCGGAGCGCGGCGCGCCACAGCGACCCGACGCCCACCGGGCGACCGCCCACCAAGGCCACGCGGTCGTCGATGCCGTCGAGGGCCGCACCGACCGCCTCTTCGTTCGCCGATCCGGTTGTCCCGCAACACAACCGACGGATCGTTCCGGGCCCGGCCTCTAGCACCGCGCGGTGCGCGGTCACGGCGGACTCCAGCCGACCTGGACCACCTGCTCGTCGCCGGGGCGGGTGCGGAGCACACCCCGGCCCGGCGGGAGCCGTGCGGGGCGAGCGGCTCCGAAGGGCACATGGCCGTCGGACCGGCAGCTCATCGTCAGCGCCGCGCAGCCGAGGTCGCGCAGGGCGGCGAGCAGTGGCTCGTACAGCGCGCGCTCGGACTCGCCGGCGCGACTCGCCACGACCACGTGCAATCCCACATCCCGTGCGTGGGGAAGGAACTCGGTGAGGGCGGCGAGTGGATTGCTCCCGGCGGCGACCAGGTCGTGGTCGTCGACGAGGAGATAGAGGTCCGGCCCGGACCACCACGACCTGGCGCGCAGTTGCGCCTGGTCGGCGTCGGGCGGGGGCAGGCGTCGCCGCAGGGTGTCCAGCACCGCGGGGAGCAGCGCCTCCAGCGCGGGCGGGGACGCGGCGTAGCCGCCGAGATGTTCCGTCTCGACGGTGCCCAGCAGGGAGCGGCGGAAGTCGACGATGATCAACCGAGCCTGCGCGGCGGTCTTCGTGCGGACGACCTCGCGGCACAGCGCCCGCAGCGTGGCGCTCTTTCCGCATTCGTTGTCGCCGAGGATCAGCAGGTGCGGAGTCCGCTCGAAATCTATTGCCACCGGGCGCAGTCGGCGTTCCTCGAGCCCGAGCAGGATCCGGGTGTCCGCGTGTGCGCCCGCAAGGTTGACCACGTCGTCGTGGTCGACGTGCGCGGGAAGCAAAGGTATCGGCGGGGCAGCCCGGGCGCCGAACGGTAGGCCTTCGGCCGGCCAGGCGATGACCATGTGGTGTCCGTCGCGGGACAGGCCGCGTCCGGGCCGGTCCGGGGGAACCTCCTGCGCCCGCTTGCGGTCGATGTCGGAGTCGGCGGGATCCCCCAGCCGCAGCTCGATGCGGGTGCCGATCTGATCCTTGAGCGACGGCCTGACCTCGGCCCACCGGGACGCCGACAGCACCACGTGGATGCCGAACGAAAGCCCCTGTGCCGCAATGGCACCGATCGACGCCTCATGCACCGGAAAGTCGTGGCGCAGGCCGGCCCAGCCGTCGATCACCAGGAAGACGTCGCCGAAGGGGTCCCCGGCCCGCGTCTGCCCGAACTCGCGGCGGTAGGAGTCGATCGAGCCGATGCCACGATCGGAGAACAGCGCCTCGCGGTCGCGCAGGAGCGACTCGATCTCGGCAATCGTCCGCGCCACGAGGCGCGGCTCGGCCCTCCCCGCGACCGCACCGACATGGGGCACCTCGCACAGCGACCTGAGCACCCCACCACCGAAGTCCAGGCAGTAGAACTGCACCCGGCCCGCGTCGTGCGTCGCGGCCAGCGCCGTGATCAGGGTCAGCAGCACCGTCGACTTGCCCGACCGGGGTGCGCCGACCACCGCGACATTGCCTGCCGCACCGGATAATTCGACCAGCAGCGGCGTGCGACGCTGCTGACGCGGGCGGTCGACGACCCCGATCGGAACGGTCAGGCCACCGAGCGTGGCGCCATCGAGCAACTCGCGCAACGCCGGGGACGGCCCCAGCGGCGGCAGCCACACCCGGTGCGCGGGCGGCCCGTGTCCGGACAGCCGGTCGAGGACCGCGTCCGCCAGGCTGCGATCGGACCGCCGGTCCGCCTCACGGGCGCGGGTCACGGTGCCGCACGGCAGCGTGCTGAACGGTCGGGCAACGGGATCCGCGGGATCCGCGCAATCCGAGGGCGGCGGATCGGCCGGCATCGGGCCGGAGACGAAGGCCGCCTGGAAGCGGATCAGCTCGCGCCCGCCCAGCCGCAGGAAGCCGGCGCCGGGCGCGTTCGGCAGCTCGTAGGCGTCGAGCGTGCCGAGCACGGTCCGGGAGTCCGCGGCGGACAGGGTCTTCAGGCACATCCGGTAGGACAGGTGCGCCTCGAGCCCGCGCAGCCTGCCCTCGTCGAGCCGCTGACTGGCCAGCAGGAGGTGCATGCCCAGCGACCGGCCCAGCCGGCCGATCGCGACGAACGTGTCGGCGAAGTCCGGGTGCCGGCTCAGCATCTCGGAGAACTCGTCGACGATGATCAGCAGGGTTGGCAACGCCGCCAAGCCGTTTCCCGCGCGGCGCGCCCGCTGGTAGGCCGCCGCGCTGCCGTGCCGGGCCCGCCGCAGCAGCTCCTGGCGGCGCTCGATCTCACCGGCCAGCGCGTCGCGCATCCGGGCGACCAGCGGCGCCTCGTCGGCCAGGTTGGTGATGACGGCGGCCACGTGCGGGGCGCGGGCGAAGTCGAGAAATGTTGCGCCCCCTTTGAAGTCGACGAGCAGCAGATTGAGCGCCTCCGGCGAGTGGCGCGTGATCATGCCCAGGGCGATGGCGCGCAGCAGTTCGGACTTTCCCGATCCGGTCGCGCCTATGCAGAGCCCGTGGGGGCCCATGCCGCCGTCGGCGGGCTCCCTGATGTCCAATTCGACAGTGGCGCCGTCCGCGGTGGTGCCGATGGGGACGCGCAGCCGGCCGGCGGCCCACAGCGCGGGCGGGTCGAAAAGGGAGAGATCGCCGAGCCCCACCAGGGTTGGCCACCGCAGGTCGCCGGCCGCGGCGCGAGCGCGGTGGCCGGCGAGCCGCCGCGCACAGGCCAGCGCGGAGGGGACGTCCAGCAAGTCCGGATCGGGCACCTCGACGAGCTCGCCGTCCCTGGTGATCGTCAACGGCGCACCGCTCGCCCGGACTTCGAGAATCGTTGCACCGCATACCCTTTCGGTGCGGTCATCGAGGTCGGCGAGGAGCACGACGTGCGCCGGCCCCACACCGGTCAGGGCGGCCCGCGCCTCCGCCAGGCTCGGGTAGACCATGCGCGCCGGACCGGCCGCGTCGGAATCGACCGGATGCTGGTTGTGCGGCAACCACTTCAGCCAGTCCCACTCGGCGCGGTTGCGGCCGGCGATCGCGCCGGCGATCAACACCTGGTCCGGCGGGTGCAGCACCGCAAGCTGGCAGATCACGGCGCACAGGAGCGCGCGGACCTCGGCCGCCCCGCCCTCGACCGTGACGACGGCGGCCCCGCGCAGGTCCATCGTCACCGGCCCGACGATCGTCGAGTGGGCGTCGAGGAAGCGGCGCACGGCCGCGACGGTCACCGGGTCGGCCGGCAGGTCCGCGGGGGCGACCAGTCTCGGGAACAGTGGGCGGGGGCCGACGCCGACGCGCGCCCGGCAGAAGTCGGGTTCGGTCGCGCGCCGCTCCCACATCCGCGGGCCGCCGGTCAACGCCCACAGGGTGTCGGGGTCCGGGTCTCGGTGATACAACGAGTCGCTCTGTGCCGCAGTGGCTTCCGTCACCGTCAGTCGTAATCGGTCGAGGTAGTCGAGATACTCGGCGCGGTCGCCGTCGACACCGCCCGGCCGCCCGCGGCGACCCGCGACCAATGCCCCCACCATGGAGGCAACCGTCACGGCCGGGAAGGCCAGGAACGTGGGGCTGCGCGTCATCGCGGACCCCGAGAACCAGGCCGCGGCCATGACGCCCATGGCCGCCACCGTCATGACGACCGGCAGCAGGCGGATCAGCGCGCGAGGCGAGTCCGGCGAGGGCGGCGCCTCGAGGACGATCTCGGCCGCCGATGCGCCCGGCACGAGTCCTTGAGTCATGTCCGCCTCCCAACCGTGCGGTGACGGTAGGCACGCCGGCATGACGGTGCAATTCACCTGTGGACAGCCGGATATGGCGGCGCCGAAAGCCGGTTAGGTTCCGGGTGAACGAAGGGGGTCGAATTGCGCGTATCCGACATGGCGGCGCGCCGGGTGTCCGTGCACGCGGACTCCGCGGTGGTGGACGCGGTCCTGCCCGGGGCGGTCCCGGTCGCCGTCATCATCCCGTCCGTCGTAGACATGCTGCGCGCCGTCGGCGGCTTCGGTGCCCACCAGGTGGGGCGCTATCAGCTGTCCCGGCTGGGCGATCCGGCGATGGACGCCGCGACGACATTGTCCGACAACGAGATCCGGGACGGCGACATCCTGGTGCTCGCCCCCGGGCCCGCCCCGCAAGCCGTCCCACGGCACCACGACCCGGCCGGCGCGGTGTCCGCGACGCTCGCGGGCGTGGCCCGGCCGTGGGGCAGCGCCCAGTCGCGGCTCGCCCGCGCCACCGCGGCGGCGTGCCTGACCGGTGTCGGTGGCATGGTGCTGGGGCTGAACGCGCTGAGCCACAACGCGATTACCGCGGCCATCGCGGCGGCGGCCGCGACCGCTGCCCTGCTCGGCGCGGCGATCGCGCAGCGGTCATGCCGAGACCGGGCGGCCGCGCTCGCGCTGAACATCCTTGCCGTCCTGTTCGCCGCGGTCGCCGGAGTTCTCGCCGTGCCGGGACCGCCCGATGTCGCCCACTCGGCGCTTGCCGCGTCGGCGGCCGCCGCCACCGCGGTTCTGGCGACGCTCGCGGGCGGCCGCGGTGGCGTCACGCTCAGCGCCGTCGCGTGCCTGTCGGTCATCGTCGCGGCCGCGACGCTGGCGGGCGCGATCACCGGCGCCCCGTTGCGCACGATCGCGTCGGTGTCCACGCTCGCGTGCCTCGGCCTGCTCGGGGCGGCGGGCCGGGTATCGATCATGCTGGCCGGTCTGTCGCCGCGCCTGGACGCCGGGAGCGTCGGGCCCGGCGTGCACGCCGCGGCGCGGCGCGCCGACCGCTGGCTCACCGTCCTGCTCGCGGCCTTCGGCGCGTCAGCCGCCGCCGCGGCCGTCGCCACCGTTCTCGCCGGCGCCCCGTGCCTGAGCTGCATCGCCTTCGGTGTCCTCACCGGGGCGCTTCTGCTTCTCCGGTCCCGCGGCGCGGACATCAGGCGCGCCGTCGTGTTCGTCGTGGGCGGAACCGCCGTCATCGCAACGACATTCGCGGTGTCTGCCGCACATGCCACCGATCGTGGACCGTTAGTCGCCGCCGCGACCGCGGTGCTGGCCGCCGCCGCGATGGGCCTGGGGTTCGTTGCCCCGACGACGTCACCGCTCGCCGGCCGAGCGGCCGAGGTGCTGGAGTGGTCGGCCTTGGTCGCGACGGTGCCGTTGACCTTCGAAATTTGCGGAATCTACGCCGCCGTGCGCGGATTCGGCCCGCCGTGACAGCGACGCGCGCCGTGCGGCTCGTGATCGTCACGGCCGTCGCGGCGCTGTCGCAGTGCACAACGCCGGTGGCGCAGGCGGTTTCGCCGCCCGCGATCGACGACCGATGGCTGCCCCGGCCCGCCGCGCCGGCGCCGCCATGGCCGACAGTGCAGCGCGAGGCGTGCGCCCCGTTGCCGGCCGACGCGCCACCGGCCGGCAACGGGGTCGCCGGTTCCCCCGACCTGTCGCGCGCCTGGCAACTCACCCGCGGCGCCGGGCAAAGGGTGGCGGTGATCGACACGGGCGTCGCCCGGCATCGCGGGTTGCCCGATGTGGTGGCCGGCGGCGATTTCGTGTCGACCGGCGACGGCACGCAGGATTGCGACGCGCACGGAACGCTGGTCGCCGGCGTCATCGCCGCGACCGCGCCCGACGCGACCGTGCTGAGCATCCGCCAGTCCAGCGCGAGATTCGCCCCGGCCAGCGACCCGTCCCACACCGGGGTCGGCGACGTCGACACCCTGGCGAAGGCGGTCCGGACGGCGGCCGACCTCGGCGCCTCGGTGATCAACATCTCGACGGTGGCGTGCGCCGCGGCCGGCTTGGACGACCGCGCGTTGGGAGCGGCGCTGGCCTACGCCGTCGACGTCAAGAACGCGGTCGTGGTGGCGCCGGCCGGCAACACGGCCGGCAACGCCGGCGGCTCCGCGCCGTGCCCGCCCCAGCGGCCGGGCGCCACCTGGGACACGGTCACGGTCGCGGTCAGCCCGGCCTGGTACGACGACTACGTGCTGACGGTGGGATCCGTCGGCGCGGACGGCACCCCGTCGGCCTTCACCCTGGCCGGCCCCTGGGTGGACGTCGCCGCCCCCGGGGAGGGGGTCACGCCGCTCGGCTCGCCGCCGGTGTCCGGCACCAGTTACGCCGCACCCGTGGTGAGCGGACTGGCGGCGCTGATCCGTGCCCGCCTCCCCGCCCTGACGGCCCGCCAGGTGATACGGCGCATCGAGTCCACGGCCCACCGCGCGACCACCGGGCGCGATCCGCTGGTCGGTCACGGCACCGTCGACGCCGTGGCCGCGGTCAGCACCGGGTCGCCGCCACCCGCCGCCACGTCCACGCCGGCGCCCGTGCCGATCACCACACCGGCACCGCCCGGCCCCCGGGGCCCCGGGTCCCGGCGCGTCGCCCTGCGGGGCGCGGGCGTCTGCCTCCTGGTGCTGCTGGCCTGCTCAGGCGCCCGTCGATTACGGCGGCACCCCGCCGGCGTCGCGCGCGACTGACGCGCCCTGCCTGCTCAGTTCCGGCCCGGACGGCAGGGCGGCGATCACCGGCCAGGGCGCGGGCAGCGGCGCCGGCAGGCCCAGGTCGCGCGCGTCCTCGTCGTCGCGGACCGCGAACCGCACCCCGGTGTCGATGATGAGGAAGCGGATCCCGCCCGCGCGGACGTAGGCGCTGCGGCCGGGTGGCAGGTAGACGGCGTCGAGCGCCGGGCCCCGCCCGTCGGCCTGCGCCAGCGCGACGGGGGCCTGGCCCGGCTGCAGCGGCGGTTCGCCACCCGCCAGCAACGTGACACCCGATGGGCCCCACGCGGCACAGACGACGCCGCCCGCCCGCGCCGGCATGGGTGGGCGGTCGGGGAAGGTCCCGACCGGCAACCAGTCGACCGTCGGAATGGCCCGAATCGCATCCGGCGCCACCGTGGTCGCGCCGGCGGTGCCCCGCGAGTCGCTGAAGCGCAGGATGTCGGCCGCCACCTGGCCGATGCGCTGGACGCCCCCGGTCAGCACGGCGTAATACTCGTCGCCGTCGGCCCGGGCGATGCGCAGCACGCTCCCTGCCGCGAACCCCGGCAAACCGGCGACCGGGCGCCCCGCGTCTCGCACGCGAGGCGCCGCGATCGCGGGCGCCTCGGGAACGGCGTCGAGCAACGACTGCGACACCGGCCTCGGCGCCCTGCCCTCGAGCCGCAGGGCCCGCACCACCGAGTGGTCGGCCAGGTCCACGACGGCCCGCAGCCCGTTGTAGAGCAGATAGGTGGGCGAGCCCGACACCGGCGCGACCAGCACGCCCGCGTCGGGAGCCAGGACCCCGGCCGGCGAACCGACGGCCGGGGCGGCGACCACCGTCGTCACCCCGTCTGCGTCACAGATCGTCCACACAGACTCGCCCCCGGACAGCGGGGCACCGAGGAACTCCGGTGCGCCGGGGATGCCGAGCAGCGGTCCGCGCCTCGTACGGGCCAGGTCCGACCCGCGCACCGGCCGTGGGTTCAGGTCGGCCCCGGCGATCAACCGCGCCGAGGCAATGTTCGGCACTGGGTGCCAGGTGTCGCCCACCCGCACGTACAGCGCGCCGGATTCTCGCGTCATCACGAGCCGCTCCTGCGCGAACGCCGGATGCGGGCGCAGCACGGCCAGCAGCGCGCAGCCCGCCGCGGCGAGGGCGGCGACCAGGTACCCGAACGCCAGGGCCGCCGAGCGCCCCCGCACGGGCGCGCTCGCGTCTCCGGTCAGCAACGCCGCCTCCAGGCGACGCAGCAGGAACCGGTAGCCCGAGACCTGCAGCCAAACGGACGGCGGACGCGGCACGGACCCCCCTGATCTGCTGATCTTTCGCCCACGGTAGGGCGCTGCCCGCTGGGCCGGCACCGCTTATCCACAGGTCAGCGAATTTTCGGTCCCCGCCACCTGCGGTTAAGATCTCGGGGTGACTCTTCAGCGGACACGTGGCCCACGGGGGGGCCCTCGAGAGGGTATGGCGCGGTCAGCCGGTCGTTGGGTCGGCCTGACGAGCGCCGCGTTCGCCGCCGCCGCCCTCGTCACCCCCGTCGCGGCACCAACGGCCTCGGCCGACGACTGCCCGAACGTCGAGGTCATCTTCGCGCGCGGCACCAACGAGCCGCCCGGCCTCGGGCGGGTCGGGGACGCGTTCGTCGACTCCCTGCGCCAGCAGGCCCCGGGCCTGAACATCCTGCCGTACGGGGTGAACTACGCCGCCAGCAAGCTGCAGCTGCACGGCGGCGACGGCGCCAACGACACCATCGACCGCGTCAAGAAGAGCGTCGAGAAGTGCCCGAACACCAAGATCGTGCTGGGCGGCTACTCACAGGGCGCATCGGTGATGGACATCGTGGCCGGCGTGCCCATTGGAGGCATCAACTGGGGCAACTCGCTCCCGCCGCAGTACGCCAGCAACATCGCGGCCGTCGCCACCTTCGGTGACGTCGCCGACCGCGCCGGCGGCACCCTGCCCACGCAGAGCGCGCTGCTCGGCGCCAACGCGATCGACCTGTGCAACCCACAAGACCCGATCTGCCACGCGGGTCAGGGCAACGAGTGGACCGGGCACACCGAGGGATACGTCCCCGTCTACACCACCGAGGCGGCCAAGTTCGTCGCGTCCAAGCTGCTGGCCGGCTCCGGCCAGCAGGTGCCCGGATACGGACCGCAAACGCCGGCGTACGCCCCGCAGATGCCCGGCACCGGTCCGCAGACGCCGGGTAATGGCCCCCAAAACCCGGGTTATGCACCGCAGACGCCCGGCAGCGGCCCCACGGTGCCCGCACCCAACGTGCCCAGCACGCCCGCGCCGCAGGCTCCGCTGGTCTAAATCGTTACCGCCGCTTGATCATTCGCGTATCAAGGGCCCATAGCCTCGTGGTGTGAGGCTGATCCGGCTGGGGCTGGCCGCCGCGCTGCTCGTGGCGGTGGCGCTGTTCGTCGTCCCCAAGTTGATGCCGCTGGCCTCGGCGTCGTGCCCCGACGTCGAGGTGGTGTTCGCGCGCGGAACCGACGAGCCGCCCGGCGTCGGAAAGGTCGGTCAGGCGTTCGTCAGCTCGCTGCGCCAGAACACCCGCAAGAGCGTGGGTTCGTATGCGGTCAACTACCCGGCGAGCAAGGATTTCCTGGCCGCCACCGACGGGGCGAACGACGCGAGCAACCACGTGCAGCAGATGGCCCGCAACTGCCCGAACACCAAGGAGGTGCTGGGCGGCTACTCGCAGGGCGCGGCCGTCGTCGACATCGTCACCGCGTCACCGCTTCCCGGCCTCGGCTTCCGCCAGCCCCTGCCCGCCGACGCCGCCGACCACGTGGCCGCCGTCGCCCTCTTCGGCAATCCGTCCACCCGCGCGGGCGGGCTGATGAGCGCCCTGACCCCGAACTTCGACGGGAAGACCATCGACCTGTGCAACACGGGCGACCCGATCTGCTCGAACGGCACGCAGTGGAGCGCGCACCTCGGCTACGTCCCCGGGTTGACGAACCAGGCCGCGAAGTTCGTCGCTGGCAAGGTCTAGTCGTCGCTGGCCCCCACTGAAGCAACTGTCCCGGTTCGCGGGTTCCGCCGTAGCAGTCGCGGTAGCGGACGTGGCCGATCAGCAACTGCGACACGGTTTTAGTCGTGGACCAGTTCGCTCATCGCCAACTCCTGACCGGTCAGATTCGATATCGCCGGCGCTATCGCATTCGACAAACACCCCACACCCCAGAGAGCCCCCGGGGAGTCTCCAGGTGCATAGGTGCCTTCGGATACCGATATCACCGGTGATATCGCATCCGAGATTCAGAGTGTTGCGACCCGAAGCGGTGGTGGTGTTGCGACGCAACGTAGGCGCGGCGCACGCAACCAGGCCTGACCGATCACCGCGAAGGGGGGCGCGTCCGCAGGTCGCGGGTGATCAGATTCCGCGCTTCCAGTTGGTCGTCGGGCGGATAGTCGACGGCCACCAGCGTCAAACCGTGCGCCGGCGCGGCCGCGAAATCGCTGGAACGTTCCGTGGCCGAGAGCAACTCGCGGCACCACGACGGGGGTCGCCGGTGTTCGCCGACCGCCAGGAGCGCGCCGACAAGTGACCGCACCATCGACCAGCAGAACGCGTCGGCGCTGACGTGCGCGGTGACGAGGTGGCCGTCGCGCGACCAGTCGAGCCGCTGCAGCTCGCGAATCGTGGTGGCGCCCTCGCGCTGGCGGCAGAACGCCGCGAAGTCGTGCAGCCCCAACAGGTCTCGCGACGCGGAATTCATCGCCTCGACGTCCAGGCCACGCGGCCAGGCGGTGACGTAGCGCGCCTGCTGCGGCAGCGCGCCGAACGGGGCCGTCGACAGCCGATACACGTAATGCCGCCGCAACGCCGAGAAGCGCGCATCGAAACCCGCTGCAGCGCGCGCGATTTCGGTGACCCGGACGTCGGTGGGCAAAAACCGGCCGAGCCGGCGGATCAGCGGCGGGAATTCGGGGTCACCGGCGCGCGCCGAGCGCGACTGGGCGTTCGCCAACGCGTCTGCGGGCACATCCACGTGGGCCACCTGCCCGGTGGCGTGCACGCCGGCGTCAGTGCGTCCGGCCGCGCGCAGGTGCACCGGCGTGCGGAACACCGTCGTCAGCGCCTCGTCGAGGACGCCGGCGACGGTGCGCTGCCCGGACTGGACCGCCCAGCCCGCGAAATCGGTTCCGTCGTAGGCGATGTCGAGCCGCAGACGGACGACGTCGTTAACTCTCGTCAGCCTCGTCGGACTCGGCGGCACGCTCGGCGTCGGCCCGGGCCTCCATGGCCTTGTCGTGCTGCTCTTCGGCCTTCGCCTGGGCCTCGGTCACCCCACCGTCAGCCGGTTCCGGGGCGTCCTCGACCGCGGCCTGCGGGGCCGCCGCCCCCGCCTCGGGGGCGGCGTCCGCCGACTCGTCGAGCGCCGTGTCGTCCACCGCTTCGGGCTCGACCGCGGCCTGCGGCGCCGCGGCCGCAGCCTCGGGCGCGGCCTTCTTGGAGGCCTTGACCCGACGCGCCCGATCCGCCTCGGCCGTCACGGTCTTCTCCCGCACCAGTTCGATCACGGCCATGGGGGCGTTGTCGCCCTTGCGCGGCTCGACCTTGATGATGCGGGTGTAACCCCCGTTGCGGTCGGAGTAGAACGGCCCGATCTCCGCGAAAAGGGCGTGCACCACGTCCTTGTCGCGGATCTTCTTCATGACCTCGCGGCGGTTGTGCAGCGTGCCCTTCTTCGCGTGCGTGATCAGCTTTTCGGCATACGGCCGCAGCGCGCGCGCCTTCGGCTCGGTCGTCTTGATCCGGCCGTGCTCGAACAACGAGGTGGCCAGGTTGGCCAGCAGGGCCTTCTGGTGCGACGACGACCCGCCGAGACGGGGCCCCTTGGTGGGCTTGGGCATTGCACTATCTCCTCAGTGGGGCCGACCCCCGTATCAGGTAGGGCCGGGACGGACTTCTGTTACGACTTTTAGAGCTGTTCGGTTTCCGCGTAGTCCTGGTCGTCGTAGGCGCCCTCGGTGGACCAGGTGCCGGTCGCGACGTCGTACCCCGCAACCTCCGACGGGTCGAAGGTGGCCGGGCTGTCCTTCAGCGACAGGCCCAGCTGGTGCAGCTTGACCTTCACCTCGTCGATGGACTTCTGACCGAAGTTGCGGATGTCGAGCAGGTCGGACTCCGTGCGGGAGACGAGCTCGCCGACGGTGTGCACGCCCTCGCGCTTGAGGCAGTTGTAGGAGCGCACGGTCAGGTCCAGGTCGTCGATCGGCAAGGCGAACGACGCGATGTGGTCGGCCTCGGCGGGCGACGGCCCGATCTCGATGCCCTCGGCCTCGACGTTGAGTTCCCTTGCAAGCCCGAACAATTCGACCAGCGTCTTGCCGGCCGAGGCGAGCGCGTCGCGGGGCGTGATCGAGCTCTTGGTCTCGACGTCCAGGATCAGCTTGTCGAAGTCGGTGCGCTGCTCGACACGGGTGGCCTCGACCTTGTAGGTGACCTTGAGCACCGGCGAGTAGATGGAATCGACCGGGATGCGGCCGATTTCGGCGCCGGAGGCCCGGTTCTGCACGGCCGGGACGTAGCCGCGGCCGCGCTCGACGACGAGCTCGACCTCGAGCTTGCCCTTGTCGTTCAGCGTCGCGATGTGCATGTCGGGGTTGTGCACGGTGACGCCGGCGGGCGGCACGATGTCGCCCGCGGTGACCTGGCCCGGGCCCTGCTTGCGCAGGTACATGGTGACCGGCTCGTCCTCCTCGGAGGACACGACGAGGCCCTTGAGGTTGAGGATGATGTCGGTGACGTCTTCCTTGACGCCGGGCACGGTGGTGAATTCGTGCAGCACACCGTCGATGCGGATGCTGGTGACGGCCGCGCCGGGGATCGACGACAGCAGCGTGCGGCGCAGCGAATTGCCAAGGGTGTAGCCGAATCCCGGCTCCAGCGGTTCGATGACGAACTGGGACCGGCTGTCGGTCAACACCTCTTCGGACAGGGTGGGTCGCTGAGAGATCAGCATGGTGTTTCTTCTTCTCCTTCTCGGCACCCGCTATTTGATGCCGTTGGGCCCAGCGCCGGGTTCGGCGCGGGGAGTCTTACTTCGAGTAGAACTCGACGATCAGCTGCTCGGTGAGCGGCACGTCGATCTGCGCCCGCTCGGGCAGCTGGTGGACGAGGATGCGCTGGCGCTCCCCGACGACCTGCAGCCAACTCGGGATCGGGCGGTCGCCCGCCGTCTCGCGGGCGATCTGAAACGGCACAGTGTTCAGCGAGCCGTCGCGCACGTCGATGATGTCGTACTGCGACACCCGGTAGCTCGGGACGTCGACCTTCACGCCGTTGACCGCGAAGTGGCCGTGGCTGACGAGCTGGCGGGCCATGCGGCGGGTGCGCGCCAGGCCGGCGCGGTACACGACGTTGTCCAGCCGGCTCTCCAGGATGCGCAGCAGCTCCTCACCGGTCTTGCCGGGCTGGCGCACGGCCTCCTCGTAGTAGCGGCGGAACTGCTTCTCCATGACGCCGTAGGTGAAGCGCGCCTTCTGCTTCTCCTGCAGCTGCAGCAGGTATTCGCTCTCCTTGATCCGCGCGCGGCCGTGCTGGCCGGGCGGGTAGGGACGCTTCTCGAACGCCTGGTCGCCGCCGATGAGGTCGGTGCGCAGGCGGCGCGACTTGCGGGTGATGGGTCCGGTGTAACGAGCCATGACTAAACCCTCCTGCGCTTGGGCGGACGGCAGCCGTTGTGCGGCTGCGGGGTGACGTCGGAGATCGCGCCGACCTCGAGGCCCGCGGCCTGCAGGGAACGGATCGCGGTCTCGCGGCCCGACCCCGGGCCCTTGACGAACACGTCGACTTTGCGCACGCCGTGCTCCTGCGCCTTGCGGGCGGCGTTCTCGGCGGCCAGCTGGGCCGCGAACGGCGTCGACTTCCGGGATCCCTTGAAGCCCACGTGACCCGACGACGCCCAGGCGATGACGTTGCCCTGGGGGTCGGTGATGCTCACGATCGTGTTGTTGAACGTGCTCTTGATGTGCGCGGCGCCGTGCGGGATGTTCTTCTTTTCCCGCTTGCGGGTCTTCTGACCCTTCTTGGCGGAGCTGCCCTGAGCTTTCTTTGCTGGTGGCATCGGGTTCTACCTGGCCTTCTTCTTGCCCGCGATGGTGCGCTTGGGGCCCTTGCGGGTCCGCGCGTTGGTCTTGGTCCGCTGGCCGCGCACCGGGAGGCCGCGGCGGTGCCGCAGGCCCTGGTAGCAGCCGATCTCGATCTTGCGACGGATGTCGGCCTGCACCTCGCGGCGCAGGTCACCCTCGACCTTGAGGTTGGCCTCGATGTAGTCGCGCAGGTGGGTCAGCTGGTCGTCGGTCAAGTCCCTGGTCCGCAGGTTCTTGTCGATGCCGGTCGCTTCGAGGATCTCGTTCGAACGGGTCCGGCCGACGCCGAAGATGTACGTCAGCGCGATCTCCATCCGCTTGTCGCGCGGGAGATCGACGCCTACTAGTCGAGCCATAGGTGGCGTTTCCTCTTTTTCTAAGCGGAGGTCTGATCCCAGCCCGTTCCCGATCTGGTCGGGGCCCGGCCTCCGTCCGGGCGTGGTGAGCGGCGCTGATACGTCTTTTTGGCGCTTGACGCGCCCGGGCAGCTCAGTGGTGCTGGGAGGTCATCATTCAGTTGTGCTGGATGCGCCTGGCTAGCCCTGGCGCTGCTTGTGGCGCGGATCGGAGCAGATCACCATGACCCGCCCATGCCGACGGATCACCCTGCACTTGTCACAGATTGGCTTGACGCTCGGGTTGACCTTCACGGCGGTTCGATCCTGTTCTGTCTTCTCGGTGGTGTGGTTCGGGCTTGCTTACTTGTACCGGTACACGATGCGGCCCCGGGACAGGTCGTAGGGAGACAGCTCCACCACCACCCGGTCCTCGGGCAGGATGCGGATGTAGTGCTGCCGCATCTTGCCGCTGATGTGGGCGAGCACCTTGTGGCCGTTCTCCAGCTCAATGCGGAACATCGCATTGGGCAGGGGCTCCACCACGCGGCCCTCGACCTCTATGGCACCGTCTTTCTTGGCCATAAGTCCTTGAAAATCCTCGTCTTGCGTCTCGTTTGTCGTCTCGCCCGGATCGGCGCGACATACCCCGACTTCAAACGTGAGCCGGTAACCGGAAATTCCTGGGGACTGGGCACACAAAAGCCGGCGCGTTCGCCGCACCGTTACCCCACGATACCTGGTCTTTCGCCGCGGCCAAAATCACGGCCGACCGTTCGCTCAGGGCGATCCGCTCACCTCTCGCGGGGGCCCCCGCGGGCGCATACTTAGTTCCGATGACGAATCCCGCTGGACAGCCCCGCAAGCCCGTCATGCTGACCGTCGACGACGATCCCTCGGTGTCCCGGGCCGTGGCCCGCGACCTGCGCCGCCACTACGGCGAGGACCACCGGATCGTGCGGGCCGAATCCGGGCCCGAGGCGCTGGACACCCTCAAGGAGCTCAAGCTGCGCGGCGAGGCGGTCGCGACGCTGATCGCCGACTACCGGATGCCGCAGATGACGGGAATCGAGTTCCTCGAGCAGGCGATGGACCTCTACCCGGCGGCGCGGCGCATCCTGCTGACCGCCTACGCCGACACCCACGCCGCCATCGACGCGATCAACGTCGTCGACCTCGACCACTACCTGCTCAAGCCGTGGGACCCGCCCGAGGAAAAGCTCTACCCGGTGGTCGACGCGCTGCTGGAAGCCTGGCGGCGCACGCCCGAACGGCCCATCCCGCACACCAAGGTGATCGGGCACCGCTGGTCGGCGCGGTCCTGGCAGGTCCGCGACTTCCTGGCCCGCAACGGGCTCTACTACACCTGGTTCATGTCCGACGATCCCGCGGGCCAGCGGCTGCTGCAGGCCGCCGGCGAGGACGGCCTGCGCCTGCCGGTCGTCGTCACCGAACGCGGCACCACGCTGGTCGAACCCAGCGACGCCGAACTCGCCGACACGCTGGGCCTGACCACCACGCCGTCGCAGGACTTCTACGACCTGGTCGTCATCGGCGGCGGCCCCGCCGGCCTCGCCGCAGCCGTCTACGGCGCGTCGGAGGGCCTGCGCACGGTGCTCATCGAGCGCACCGCGACCGGGGGCCAGGCCGGCCAGAGCTCGCGGATCGAGAACTACCTGGGCTTCCCAGACGGGCTGTCGGGCGGCCAGCTCGCCGACCGCGCGCGCCGGCAGGCCGAGAAGTTCGGGGCCGAGCTCATCACCGCGCGCACCGCCACCGCGCTCGAGGTCAACGGGTCCGCGCGCACCGTGCGGTTCGCCGACGGCGGCTCCATCGACGCGCACGCCGTCATCCTGGCCACCGGTGTCGCCTACCGCCAGCTGGCGGCGACCGGCTGCGAGGAACTGACCGGCAAGGGCGTCTACTACGGCGCTGCGACGTCCATCTCCTCGGAGTGCAGGGACGAAGACGTGTTCGTGGTCGGCGGCGCCAACTCGGCCGGCCAGGCCGCCATGCACCTGTCCCGCGAGGCGAAGTCGGTGACGATCGTCGTCCGCGCCGCCTCGCTGGAGGCGTCGATGTCCTACTACCTGATCCAGCAGATCGAGCGGAACCCGAAGATCACCGTCCGCACCTGCACCGAGGTCCAGTGCGCCACCGGCACCGAGCACCTCGAGAAGCTCACCCTGGTCGACAACCGCACCGGCGACACCGAGGACGTCACGTGCGACCGCATGTTCATCTTCATCGGCGCCGCGCCGCGCACCGACTGGCTCGACGGGGTGGTCGCGCGCGACGAGCGCGGGTTCATCCTCACCGGCCCCGATCTGCGCAACGTCTGCGGCTGGACCCTGGACCGGCCGCCCCACCACCTGGAGACCAGCGTGCCCGGGGTGTTCGCCACCGGCGACGTGCGCTCGTCGTCGGCCAAGCGGGTGGCGGCCGCGGTCGGCGAGGGCTCCATGGCCGTCATGCTCGTGCACCGCTACCTCGCCGAATCATGACCACCGCACAGCCGTGCGATCCCGGCGAGCTGCGCAGCCTGTTCCTCTTCGAGGCCCTCACCGACGAGCAGCTCGGGGAGTTGTGCGCCAGCGGGCACATCCAGCACTACGAGCCCGGCCCGATCTGCGTCGAGGGCGAACCCGCGACGTGCTTCTACGTCCTCATCGAGGGCGAGCTGGCAATGTCCAAGCTCTCCGGCGGCCAGGAGATCGAGACCAACCGGACCTCGCAGCGCGGCGTCTACTGCGGCGCCTGGCGGGCCTTCACCGGGCAGTCGGAACACCAGAGCTACGACGCGACGGTGTACGTCACCAAGCCGTCGCGGTTCTTCGTGCTCGACGCGCCGGCCTTCGCCCGCTTCATGAAGGACCAGTTCCCGATGGCCGTTCACCTGCTCGACGGCATGGCGGTCGGTCAGGAGCGCACGCGGCGGATCATCGGCAACCGGGAGAAACTGCTCGCCCTGGGCCAGCTGTCCGCCGGGCTGACCCACCAGCTGAACAACCCTGCCGCCGCCACGGTCCGGGCCGCGGCCGAGCTGCGGGAGCGGGTCGCCGGCATGCGCCAGAAGCTCGCCATGCTCGCGGACGGGACCGTCACCCCGGAGGCGCTGCGGGCGCTGGTGCGCCTGCAGGAGGAGGTCGCGGCCCAGGTCATCAAGTCGGCGTCGGCGAACCTGAGCGCGATCGAGACGGCCGACCGGGAGGACGCCGTCGGGGAATGGCTCGAAGACCACGGCATCGAGGGCGGGTGGGACATCGCGCCGACGTTCGTCGAGGGCGGCATCGACACCGACTGGCTCGAACGCATCGCGGCGGCGACCGAGGAGATGGGCGCGTCGACCTCACTGGAGAAGGCCATCCGCTGGCTGACCTACACCGTCGAAGGTGAGCTGCTGCTGAACCAGGTCCTGGAGGCGAGCAAGCGGATCTCGGCGCTGGTGGCCGACGCCAAGCAGTATTCGCAGATGGACCGCGCCCCGTTCCAGGTGGCCGACGTCCACGACCTGTTGCGCAGCACGCTCACGATGTTCGCCGACCGGATCGGCCCGCACGCACGAAAAGACGCCGCCATCGCGGTGGTGAAGGAGTTCGACACCTCACTGCCGCAGATCCCTTGTTACCCCGGCGATCTCAACCAGGTGTGGACCAACATCATCGACAACGCGATCGCCGCGATGGGCGCCGGTCCCGATTCAAAGGGCGGCACGCTGACGATCCGGACCCGCCGCGACGGCGAAAAGATGGCGCGCGTCGAGATCTGCGATACCGGACCCGGAATCCCCGACGACGTCCGAAGCCGGATCTTCGAGCCGTTCTTCACCACCAAGCCGGTCGGGGAAGGCACGGGCCTCGGGCTGGACCTGGCGTGGAACATCGTCGTCAAGAAACACCGCGGCGACCTGCGCGTGGAATCGGCGCCCGGCGACACCCGCTTCATCGTTCTGCTGCCCCTGGAGCTGACGCCCGCCGAGGAATAGCGCCCCGACCCGCCGGGTTGGGAACAACCATGACGGATGCAGCCAGCAAGCCCAACCTCGGCCGGTTCGGATCGTTCGGACGCGGCGTCACGCCCCAGCAAGCCAAAGAGATCGAGTCCCTGGGCTACGGGGCCGTGTGGGTCGGCGGTTCGCCGCCCGCCGAGCTCGCCTGGGTCGAGCCACTCCTCGAGGCGACGACCACGCTGCAGGTGGCCACCGGCATCGTCAACATCTGGACGGCGGCCGCGGGCCCGGTCGCCGAGTCGTTCCACCGCATCGACGGGGCGTACCCGGGCCGTTTCCTGCTCGGCATCGGCGTCGGCCATCCCGAGGCCCACAGCGAGTACCGCAAGCCCTACGACGCCTTGGTGGAGTACCTCGACAAGCTGGACGAATACGGGGTCCCCGCCCACCGGCGCGTCGTGGCCGCCCTCGGGCCGCGGGTGCTCAAACTCTCGGCGCAGCGTGCCGCGGGCGCGCACCCCTATCTGACCACGCCCGAGCACACCGCGCGGGCCCGCGCGCTGATCGGTCCGTCGGCATTCCTGGCCCCCGAGCACAAGGTCGTCCTGACCACCGACCCCGAGAAGGCGCGGGCGGTCGGCCGCAGGGCGCTCGACATCTATTTCAACCTGGCCAACTACCGCAACAACTGGAAGCGGCTCGGCTTCTCCGACGAGGAGGTCGCCCGTCCGGGCAGCGACCGGCTGGTCGACTCCGTCGTCGCCTACGGCACCCCCGACCAGATCGCCGCGCGGCTGAACGAACACCTCGACGCCGGCGCCGACCACGTCCCCGTGCAGGTCCTCACCAAGGACGAGAACCTGGTCTCGGCCCTGGCCGAGCTGGCGGGCCCGCTGGGGCTTCGGTGACCGTGTCGCTCAAGCCCGACCTGGGCCGGTTCGGCGTGTGGCTGCCCACCCGGTCGGTCACGCCGGAGCTGGCGGCAAAGATCGAGTCGCTCGGGTACGGCGCGGTCTGGATCGGCGCGTCACCGGACGCCGACCTGGCGTGGGTGGAGCCGGCGCTGGAACGCACGACCTCGCTGCAGTTGGCGACGGGGATCCTCAACATCTGGTCCGCGCCCGCCCCGGCCGTCGCCGACTCGTTCGCGCGCATCGAAAGCGCCCACCTGGGCCGGTTCCTGCTGGGCGTCGGCGCCGGCCACCGCGAGGTCGACCAGGCCTACGTGAAGCCGTACGACGCCGTGGTCGGGTACCTCGACGAGCTGGACGTCCGCGGGATTCCGACGAGCCGCAGGGTGCTGGCGGCGCTCGGCCCGAAGATGCTCAGGCTGGCCGCCGAACGCTCCGCGGGCGCCCACCCCTACCTGACCACCCCGGAACACACCGCGAAGGCGCGGGAATTGGTCGGCGACGCGGTGTTCCTTGCGCCGGAGCACAAGGTGATCGTGACGACCGACGCCGAGCGGGCCCGCGCGTTGGGGCGCGACCAACTGCAACTCAACCTCGACCTCGCCAACTACGTGAACAACTGGCTGCGGCTGGGGTTCACGCAGGACGACGTGCGCAAGCCCGGCAGCGACCGGCTGGTCGATGCGGTCGTCGCCCACGGCACCCCGGAGGCGGTCGCGCGGCGCCTCGCGCAGCATCACGAGGCCGGCGCCGACCACGTCGCGATCCAGGTGGTGGGCGGCTGGGACGAAGGCACCCTGCTGAGCGCGCTGAGTGAACTGGCCGGACCACTGGGGTTAACCCGGCCCGAATGACCGTGGGCCTCCGTTAGGGTGTCGGGCATGCGACTGCTGGTCACCGGGGGAGCCGGATTCATCGGCGCGAATTTCGTGCACAGCACGGTGCGGGAGCACCCCGAGGACTCCGTGACGGTGCTCGACGCTTTCACCTACGCCGGGCGGCGCGAGTCGCTGGCCGACGTCGAAGACGCAATCACGGTGGTCAAGGGCGACATCGCCGATGCGGCGCTCGTCGCCGCGCTGGTCGCCGAGTCCGACGCGGTGGTGCACTTCGCCGCGGAGACCCACGTCGACAACTCCCTGGAAGACCCGTGGACGACCCTGCAGACCAACGTGGTCGGGACCTTCGCGATCCTGCAGGCGGTGCGGCGGCACGATGTCCGGCTGCACCACGTCTCCACCGACGAGGTCTACGGCGACCTCGAACTCGGCGACGCGAAGCGGTTCACCGAGTCGACGCCCTACAACCCGTCGAGCCCGTACTCGGCCACCAAGGCGGCCAGCGACCTGCTGGTCCGGGCCTGGGTGCGGTCGTACGGCGTGCGCGCGACGATCTCCAACTGCTCGAACAACTACGGGCCGTATCAGCACGTCGAAAAGTTCATCCCGCGCCAGATCACCAACGTGCTCACCGGGCGCCGCCCCAAGCTGTACGGCGCGGGCACCAATGTGCGGGACTGGATTCACGTCGACGACCACAACAGCGCCGTTCGGCGGATCCTCGAAAAGGGTGAGAACGGGCGGACCTACCTCATCGCCGCCGAGGGCGAGCGCGATAACCTGACCGTCATGCGCGCGATCCTGCAGGCGCTGGGACGCGATCCCGACGACTTCGACCACGTCACCGACCGCGCCGGCCACGACCTGCGGTACGCGATCGACCCGACGACGCTGTACAACGAATTGGGTTGGACGCCAAAGCATGCCAACTTCGAAGAGGGTCTGCGGGCCACCATCGACTGGTATCGCGCCAACGAGTCGTGGTGGCGGCCCCTCAAGGAGGCCACTGAGGGCCGCTACGAAGAACGGGGTCAGTGACATGGAAGTGCGCGAGCTCAAAATCCCCGGCGCCTGGGAAATCACCCCGACAGTCCACGGCGATTCGCGTGGCCTGCTCTTCGAGTGGTTCACCAACCGGGGATTCACCGGGTTCGCCGGTCACCGGTTGGACGTCGTCCAGGTCAACTGCTCGGTGTCGTCGGCCGGCGTGCTGCGCGGACTGCATTTCGCCCAGGTGCCACCGGGTCAGGCGAAATACATCACCTGCGTGTCCGGTGCCGTCTTCGACGTTGCGGTTGACCTCCGCGTCGGCTCGCCGACTTTCGGCCAGTGGGACTCGGTCCTGCTCGACGACAAGGACCGCCGGACGATCTACATGTCCGAGGGGCTCGGGCATGCTTTCTATGTGCTGCAAGACAATTCGACGATGATGTACCTGTGCTCAGCGGAGTACAACCCGCAACGTGAGCACACCATCTGCCCGACGGACCCGGCCCTTGCGATCGACTGGCCACTCATCGACGGCGCCGCCCCGTGCATGTCCGACCGCGACGCTGCGGCCCCCAGCCTGGACGAGGTGCGCACCGCTGGCCTGCTCCCCACGTGGGCAGAAACGCAGGAATTCATCGCCGCATTGCGCGATGCTTAACCCTGAATAGACGCGCAACCGAAAACGGCTAATTTCCGGCTAATTTCGGCCTATCATTCCGATTGCCTCCAATCGGGGCGACTGCTTCTTTGCGGGAAGAGGTGTCGCGTGTCTTTTGTGATCACTGCGCCGGAATTCGTGTCCGACGCGGCGACAAAAGTGGCGAACATCGGGTCGTGGATTGGCGCGGCGCACGCCGCGGCGGCCGCACCGACAACCGAAATACTCACGGCGGGGGCTGACGAGGTATCGGGAGCCATCAAGACGATCTTTTCCGCGTACGCGTCCTCTTATCAGGCGCTGGCCGTTCAGGCCGCCACAATGCACACGCAATTCGTCCAGGCACTGAATTCGGGCGCCGGGATGTACGCGGCGACCGAGGCCGCCAGCGCCGACCCGCTGCAGATCCTGCAGCAGGACATCCTCGCGGTCGTGAACGCGCCGACCAACATGCTTTTGGGGCGGCCGCTGATCGGTGACGGCGCCGACGGCGTCACCAACGCCCGGGGGGTCGGCACGCCCGGTGGTCCGGGCGGCATCCTGATGGGCAACGGCGGCCATGGCGGAAACAGCACCGCCGCCGGGGCGCCCGGAGGCGCCGGCGGGCCCGCGGGGTTGATCGGCAACGGCGGCCCCGGCGGGGCCGGTGGCCCGGCCGCGCTCGGCGGTCCCGGCGGCCCCGGCGGCCTTTTCGGGTCCCCCGGGGCCAGCGGCCCGCTGGGGTTGGCCACCGTGCCCCTGCAACTGCAGGGTCAGGACCTGTACGTCAACGTCTCGGTGGGCGGCGGACCGAGCGTGCCGGTCATTGTCGACACCGGATCACGGGGTCTGATCCTTCCCCCGCAGGACGTCAATCTCGCGAGCCTCGGCGCTCCCACCGGGCAAGGGTCCGTCACCTACGGCGGATTGGGGAATTTGCTCGTCGAGAACTACAACACGTACACGACAACGGTGAATTTCGGAAACGGCCTTGTCACCCAGCCGACCACTATTGCCGTCGTCACGTCGATAACCCAGAATTTCGTCTTTTCCTATCCCGCATCCCAGGCGCCCGCCATTCTGGGTGTGGGGGCCAATGGTTACGGTCCCGCGAGCAGTCCCGTGACCGCATTGCCGGGCGCCTTCGGTCAGGGTCTGCTGATTGACGAGCCCACGGGAACGGTGCAATTCGGCCCCAACCCGCTGACCCCATACGCGTCGGTGACCGGGGCGCCGATCACCACCCTGGACATCCGGATCAACGGCGGCGGACTGCAGCAGACCACCGGCGCGTACATCGATTCCGGCGGGCTGGGCGGGACGGTGCCCGACAACCTCGGGCCGCCGAACGCCGGTGGATACCTGCCCGCCGGAACCAGCGTGGCCGTCTACACCAGCGACGGCAGCAAGTTGCTGTACACCACCACCGTCGGTTCCCAACAGACGGCCATCTCGTCGAGCACCCTCGGCGGGTTCTTCAACACCGGGATCGCCCCGTTCCTGCAGCACCCGATCTACCTGTCGTACAGCCCGACCGGTTACGGCACAATAGTTTTCGATACCTGAGCCCGGGCTACGTCTCCTTGACCGGGGCGAACACCTCGACAGCACCGTTGGCCTCGCGAACCATCAACGTGGGCAACGGCTTCGGCGCGATCGGCAGCTGATGGGTGACCACCTGGCCGGTCGGCGAGAAGGATGTCGAGTGGCACGGGCAGCGCAACCTGTTGTCCGGCGCATCGAACCACAGCCGGCATCCCTGGTGAGTGCAGACACCCGACACGGCCTCGAGCTTGCCGTCTACACGACGGACGAAGCCGTTGACCGATCCGAGATCGAAGGCATGCATGCCCCCGTCGGGCACGTCCGAGCTGGCGGCGACGCGCTGCCAGCTTCCGTCGCTGGGCGTCAACTGCCCGGCCGCGACATCGGAGCGTACGGTGGTGGCACCAATCACGGCCCGGTCGATCGACACCGCCGCGACGGCGGCGGCAGCGGCCGCCGACGTGCCGACGATGACCTGGCGGCGTGTACTGCTGTACGCGGACGCCGGTTCGGTTGTGGGACCGGACATCTGCTCCGCGAGGCGACGGTGCAGGTCGGTGAGGAACTCCTGCCGCGGCGCGGCGTCCGGGTCGGGCCCGGGACGGGCCGCGCGCATCTCGATCGCGGTGCGAATCTGTGCCGCCTCGAAGTCGTCCGGCTCGAACGCCTTGGGGCGCCGGCCCCGCAGCAGGTCGTCGACGTAGCGCCGCAATCCACGCGCGTTCATGGCGCACCTCCGTCGTTGACCTGGGCCGCCAGCCTCAGGGCGCGGTGCTGGAGCACCTTGGCGTTGGCGACGCTGATGCCGAGTTCCGTGGCCGACTCCTTGATCGAACTGCCTTGCAGGAACCTCAATTCCAGGATCCGGCGGTATCGGTCGGGCAGGTTGTCCAGGACCCGGGCGACACGCTGGGGCGCGGTGCTGATCGCTTCCTCGCTATCGGGGGGCTGCTCGATGTCGTCGATCGAGGTTATCTCCCGTCCCAGGGTCTCGCGCCAGTGCGCGGCCAGCACCGTGCGGGCGGTCGCGCGCAGATAAGCGCGCACCTCCCCGGTGCTCGCCGTCAGGCGCAGCGGTCGCAACGCCGCGAGGAACACCTCGGCGGTGAGGTCCTCGGCGTCGGCCCGGTTGCCGACACGCGCGAACAGCGTGCGGTACACCCAGCCCGCGTTGTCGGCGTACACGGCCTCCCAGTCGGGATAGCCGCTGTCGCTCCCCGAAGAGCCGTGGTCGGGCACCGCGCGCAGCGGTCGCGGGCCGACGGGTTCGTTGCGTGCGGTCACTTGTCCTCCACCCGATCAATATCGGGTCGGGTTACACGTGTCGTCGGCGAGCAGCCGCTCCAGCTTCTCCGCGGTGGCGGTGAGCGCCGTCCTGGTCATGCTCATCAGGCGTTCGCGCACCCGCGGCTTCGCCGACGCCCCCGCCAGCCGGTGCCCGATCAGGTGCCCGAACAGGTCCAGGCGCGTCCCGGCCAGCCACGCCGTCAGGTCCTCGTCGTCGAACCACCGCAGCTGGTTGCGGTAGTCGGCCAGCGTGTTGCGCGCCCAGTCCCGGTCGGTATCGGGGTGCTCGACGGGCCGACACAGCTCATTGCGCGCCGAATCGTCGGGGTAGTTCGCCTCGACGTGAGCGATCAACGCGGCGCTGAACACCTGCTGGCAACCACGCACGCTCTGCAGCGTGATCCGCCGGTCCTCGAAAACCGGTGTCGCGGGCACCTTCTCGGCCCCGTCGGCGGTGCAGTCGACATAGAGCGCCGAGCCGCCGGACGCCACCTCACCACCGTCGAGCACGCACCTGTCGATTTCGACGCGGCGCACGTGACCCATCCGCACGACGCCGGGGATGCGTCGCAGCTGCTCGAGCTCCGCGCGGGTGACGGTCGCGCAGCGGTACATGGTGGGCCGGACCGTGCCGTCCAGGCGCAGCAGGACACCGCCGTCCTCGAGCCGCGCGAACAGGTCATCGAGCGAGACCGCGTCCCGGATGGCCTCCAATTGCGCGGTGAAATTGGCCTTGATCGTGTCGGCGAAGAGGGGTCCGGGCTGGATCGTCGCCCGGTCGAGCAGCCACGCGTCGCGCGGCATGATCCAGGTCAGCCGTTCGGGTGCCACCCCGTGGGCCAGCAGCCACAGGCATGTGTCGATGCCGGTCTTGCCGGCGCCGACGATGACGTACCGGTCGCGCGGGCCCAGCCGCGGCAGCTCGTTCGGTGCCACGCACTCCACGCCGGGCGCCACCGGATAGGGCGGCGGCCGCATCGCGGGGACGCTGACCCGCATGTAGGTGGCGTCGACGATGCGGCGCGTCACGTCGACGGTGTAGTCGCCGCCGCCCAGCGTGGTGAAGCGGCCGTCGCCGCGGTATTCGCTCATCGGGAAGTAGCGCACCCGGCCGGTCGGCAGGAGCTGCCGGCGCATGACCCGGTCGTAGTACGCGCATACCTCACCGGACGTGGCGAGCTCGAAAAGGCCCGCGTTCCAGCCCGTTTCGTCGATGGTCCCGCTACCCAGGTCCAGCGAGCTCACGCCGTAGAAGGCCGAGGGCTGGTGCAGCCGCACGAACGGGTAGGCCATGGTCCAGTGGCCGCCCGGCTGGTGGTTGCGGTCGACCACGACCACGCTGGCCCCGGTCTCGGTCACCAGCGTGTCGAGGAACGCCATGCCCATGGCGCCCGCGCCGACGACCAGGTAGTCCGCCTCGATGGTCTGCATACCGCTGTCAGGCTAGCCTCACCCGTTGTCGAACTTTTCGCGGCTGACGACAATGTCACGCGTGATACCCCCGCACGACGAGTCCGTCTGGCCCGACGACACCCGTCGCGCCGCCGTGACACTCGGTCTTGCCGCGGCGAGCAACAACGACCTGGAGTTCGGTGACGTCGTCAACGCGATCGGCGAATCGCTGGGCAGCGGACGGTCGCTGCAGTTCGTCCTGGAGTTGATCCGGCTGGCCACCGCCGGATCGGGCGAGCGGTTCCGCAACCCCGACAACGCCGCGGCGTACCGGCAGCTGGCGGCCCAATGCCAGGCGGCCGAGGACGACATGCGTGCGCGGGGGGTGTGGCGGAACGACGGCGGCGGCTGACGGCGGCCTCCTTGCCACTGCCGGGGGCAGTTACTAGGATATGCAAGTATCCCCCGAAACTCACCCGAGGACACCGATGACCACACAGATCCCGCACTTCATCGACGGCGAGCGCACCGCGGGCCGGTCGACCCGCACGGCGGACGTCTTCAACCCCAGCACCGGCCAGGTGCAAGCGCAGGTGCCGATGGCCGGCAAGGCCGACATCGACGCGGCGGTGGCGTCGGCCGTCGAGGCCCAGAAGGGTTGGGCCGCATGGAATCCGCAGCGCCGGGCGCGCGTCATGATGCGCTTCATCGACCTGGTCAACGACGCGGCTGACGAGCTCGCCGAGCAGTTGTCGCTCGAGCACGGCAAGACGCTGGCCGACGCGCGCGGCGACATCCAGCGCGGCATCGAGGTCATCGAGTTCTGCGTCGGGATCCCCCACCTGCTCAAGGGCGAGTACACCGAGGGCGCCGGGCCCGGCATCGACGTCTACTCGCTGCGCCAGCCCCTGGGAGTGGTCGCGGGTATCACCCCGTTCAACTTCCCGGCGATGATCCCGCTCTGGAAGGCCGGGCCCGCCCTGGCGTGCGGGAACGCGTTCATCCTCAAGCCCAGCGAGCGCGACCCGTCGGTGCCGGTGCGGCTGGCCGAGTTGTTCTTGGAGGCGGGGCTGCCGCCCGGGGTGTTCCAGGTGGTGCACGGCGACAAGGAGGCCGTCGACGCCATCCTCGAGCACCCCGACATCCAGGCGGTCGGGTTCGTCGGGAGTTCCGACATCGCGCAGTACATCTACTCCGGCGCGGCGGCCCACGGCAAACGGTCGCAGTGCTTCGGCGGCGCCAAGAACCACATGATCGTGATGCCCGACGCCGACCTGGACCAGGCTGTCGACGCGCTGATCGGCGCCGGCTACGGCAGCGCCGGCGAACGCTGCATGGCGATCAGCGTGGCGGTGCCCGTCGGCGAGAAGACCGCGGAACGCTTGCGCGCCAGGCTCATCGACCGGATCAACAACCTGCGCGTGGGCCACAGCCTGGACCCCAAGGCCGACTACGGCCCACTCGTCACCGAGGCCGCCCTGAACCGTGTGCGCGACTACATCGACCAGGGCGTGGCCGCGGGGGCCGAGATCGTCATCGACGGACGCGAACGCCGCAGCGACGACCTGACCTTCGGGGACGCCAACCTGGAGGGCGGCTTCTTCATCGGCCCCACCCTGTTCGACCACGTCACCCCGGACATGTCGATCTACACCGACGAGATCTTCGGTCCCGTGCTGTGCATCGTCCGCGCGCACGACTACGAGGAGGCGCTGCGGCTCCCGTCCGAGCACGAGTACGGCAACGGGGTCGCGGTGTTCACCCGCGACGGCGACACCGCGCGCGACTTCGTCGCCCGCGTGCAGGTCGGCATGGTCGGCGTCAACGTGCCGATCCCGGTTCCGGTGGCCTACCACACCTTCGGCGGCTGGAAGCGCTCCGGCTTCGGCGACCTCAACCAGCACGGACCCACGTCGATCCAGTTCTACACCAAGACCAAGACGGTGACGTCGCGGTGGCCGTCCGGCATCAAGGACGGCGCTGAATTCGTCATCCCCACAATGAATTAGGCGAGTATGTTCACCCTCAACGACGACGAGCGCGTCATCACCGAGACGGCCGCCGCGTTCGCCGCGAAACGCCTCGCGCCGCACACCCTGGAATGGGACGCCACCAAGCACTTCCCCACCGACGTGTTGCGCGAGTCCGCCGAGCTGGGCATGGCGGCGATCTACTGCCGCGAGGACGTCGGCGGCAGCGGCCTGCGGCGCCTCGACGGGGTCCGCATCTTCGAGCAGCTGGCCACCGCCTGCCCGACGGTCGCGGCGTTCCTGTCGATCCACAACATGTGCGCGTGGATGATCGACACGTTCGGCACGCCGGAACAACGCAAGGCCTGGGTTCCGCGGCTCGCCTCGATGGACGTGATCGCCAGCTACTGCCTCACCGAGCCGAACGCCGGCTCCGATGCCGCCGCGCTGGGCACGCGCGCCGTCCGGGAGGGTGGCGACTACGTGCTCGACGGCGTCAAGCAGTTCATCTCCGGCGCGGGTGCTTCGGACGTCTACGTGGTGATGGCACGAACGGGCGGTGAGGGCCCGCGTGGCATCTCCGCCTTCGTCGTCGAAAAGGGTTCGCCGGGACTGAGTTTCGGCGCACCCGAGGAGAAGATGGGCTGGCATGCGCAGCCGACCGCCCAGGTGATCCTCGACGGCGTGCGGGTTCCCGCCGACGCGATGCTCGGCGGCGCCGACGGCGAGGGCGCCGGTTTCGGCATCGCGATGAACGGCCTCAACGGCGGCCGGCTCAACATCGCGGCCTGCTCGCTCGGCGGCGCCCAGGCCGCGTTCGAGAAGGCGGGCGCCTACGTGCGCGACCGGCAGGCCTTCGGCTCGCCCCTGCTCGACGAGCCGACGGTGCGGTTCGCGCTGGCCGACATGGCCACCGGACTCGAGACGTCGCGGATGATGCTCTGGCGGGCGGCGAACGCGCTGGACAATGACGACTCGGACAAGATGCAGCTGTGCGCGATGGCCAAGCGCTACGTCACCGACACGTGCTTCGAGGTTGCCGACAAGGCGCTGCAGCTGCACGGCGGCTACGGTTATCTGCGGGAGTACGGCCTGGAAAAGATCGTCCGCGACTTGCGGGTCCATCGGATCCTGGAAGGGACCAACGAGATCATGCGGGTGGTCATCGGTCGGGCCGAAGCCGGGCGGTTCCGTAACACCGCTTAGGGGCGACACCCGCTTCAGGAAAGACGACCGCTGAGAAAGGCGACCATGGCTGACCTTGCAAGCATTGCTTTCCTCGGGCTGGGCAACATGGGCGCGCCCATGTCGGCCAACCTCGTGCGAGCGGGCTACATGGTGCGCGGCTTCGATCCGGTGTCGCGGGCCGCCGCCGATGCGACGGGCCACGGCGTCGCCGTGTTCGACAGCGCCGTCGACGCGGTCGAGGACGCCGACGTCGTCATCACGATGCTGCCGAACGGCGACGTGGTCAAACGCTGCTACGCCGACATCCTGCCCGCCGCCCAGCGGGGTGCCCTGTTCATCGACAGCTCGACGATCTCGGTGACCGACGCCCGCGAGGTGCACGCCCTGGCGGAGTCCCACGGCGTCGCGCAGCTCGACGCACCGGTGTCGGGCGGCGTGAAGGGCGCGGTGGCCGGCACGCTGGCGTTCATGGTGGGCGGCGACGACGAGGCGCTGGAGCGCGCGCGCCCCGTGCTGGAACCCATGGCGGGCAAGGTGATTCACTGCGGCGGCGCCGGCGCGGGGCAGGCGGCCAAGGTGTGCAACAACATGGTGCTGGCGGTGCAGCAGATCGCGGTCGGCGAGGCGTTCGTCCTGGCCGAGAAGCTCGGCCTGTCGGCCCAGGCCCTCTTCGACGTCATCACCGGCGCGACCGGCAACTGCTGGGCGGTGCACACCAACTGCCCGGTGCCCGGCCCGGTGCCGACCTCCCCCGCGAACAACGACTTCAAGCCCGGCTTCGCGACAGCCCTGATGAACAAGGACCTCGGCCTGGCGATGGATGCCGTCGCCTCGACGGGTGCGTCCGCGCCGCTGGGCAGCCACGCCGCCGACATCTACGCCAAATTCGCCGCCGACCACGCCGACAAGGACTTCAGCGCGGTCATCGAGATGCTGCGCGACAGCTGATGATCGAGTTGCTGCCCGACATGCCCCCGGGCCTGATCGGCATCCGCGTGTCCGGCCGGTTGCGCGGTGACGAACTGCGCGAACTCGAACCCGCCCTGACGGATCTGCTCAAAACCGGGGAGATCCGGATCGTGGAGGTCATCGCCGGCGACTACGAGGGCTTCGGGCCCGGCGGCCTCCTCGAGGACCTGAAGCTCGGCTTCGGCACCGTCTGGCCGCATCACTCGGCGTTCAAGCGGATCGCGGTCGTCACCGACAAGGAGTGGATCGCCCATACCCTGCACGCGCTGGCGTGGATCGTGCCGGGCGAGATCCGCGTCTTCGGGCTCGACGAACTCGACCGCGCCACGCAGTGGGCCGCCGGCTGATTCACCGATCCCCCGCCAGGGCGCCGCGCACGAAGGTTGCGAGGGCCCGCGCGGGCAGGTTCGCCTTCAGCGACCCGTTCGCCGCCCGCTGCAGCGCCAGTCCGTGCGACAGCGCGATCTGCGCGACGCCGAACTCGTAAGGCGTCAGCGCGGATTCGATCCCGAGGCGGTCGAAGTGGTGGGCGATGAGGTCGCCGAGCCGTCGCCGGTAGGACTCGTAGATCTTTCCGAATTCGCCGGCGCGGGCGCCGCCTCGCATCGTGTAGAGCTGGAACTCGGTGGTCAGCAGGCACCAGCTGCCGTCCTCCCCCAGGACCCGGTACCGGCGCTCGATCGCAGGCGCCAGCTCGGCGGCGGACGTGATGCGATCGAGCGCGCGGCCCAGGGTCTCGAGCTCCGCGTCGAGGTGGCGGCAAAGGAGTTCGAGGAACAGGTCGTCCTTGGACTCGAAGTTCGAATAGAAAGCGCCGCGGGAGAATCCGGCCTCTTCGGCGATGACGTCGATCGGCGCCGCTTCGAATCCCACCCGGCAGAACACCCGGCCGGCGGCCTCGATCAGACGCCGGCGGGTTTGTTCGCGTTGCTCGGCACGGGTCAAGCGAGCCACTCGCGGCCTCCTCGTCTGTGCGCTTGACAATAGGGTGACAGAACTGCATTGTCATACGCAACTGTATCCGAATATATCAGTGCATCAGACGAAGGGGCGCCTTGTCATGAAAGTCCCTCGGGCCCAGGAATGGATCGCCGAGAACGAGATGATGACCAGCCGGCGGGGGCATCGGATCGCCTACCGGCGGCGCGGGACCGGCCCGACGATTTTCTTGCTGCACGGCTTCCCCACCTGGTCGTACGACTACGCCGCGCTCGCGGCCGATCTCGCCCGCGACCACGACGTCGTCACGCTCGATTTCCTCGGTTACGGCGCATCGGACAAGCCGAACCCGTACGAGTACTCCGTGGCCGAATCCGCCGACGTGGTCGAGGATCTCGCCGCGCGGCTCGCGGTCGGCAACGCCAGCGTGCTGGCCCACGACTACGGCGGGATCGTCGGGCAGGAACTCGCCGACCGAGCCAACCGGGGGGTGTTGAGTTTCACGATCGACAGGCTCATTCTCCTCAACTCCGGCATCGTCTACAGCGCGTACCGCCCGACACGCCTGCAGAAGCTGCTGGCGTTCCCGGTCGTGGGTAAAGCGTTGGCCTCTCGTGTCGACGCGTCACGGGTCCGTTCCGGGCTTGACGGGGTCCGCGGAAAGCCGCTCGCCGACGACGAATTCGACGACCTGTGGGTGGGGATGTCGCGCGACGGCGGCCACAAGCTCGGACACCTGCTGATCAAGTACAACGCCGAACGGGCGGCCCACCACGGCCGGTGGGAGGCCGCGCTGGCCCGCTGGGATGGGCCTTTGCACCTGGTGTGGGGCCTCGACGACCCGGTGTCGGGCGGGCACGTCCTCGAGCGGGCCACCAAAGCGCTGCCGCGCGCGACCGTCACGACGCTGCCGGGCGTCGGCCACTACCCTCAGAGCGAAGCGGCCCCGGCCGTGGCGGCCGCGGTGCGCGGCACCCGGTGACGGAACACCCACGCCAGGCACAGCGCGACGGTCGCCGCCTCGGTGAGGACGCTGATCGCGGGATGCGGCGCGGGCTCCCACCCGTGCTCGACGAAGCCGAACAACCCGACGGTGCGCGACAGCACGAACGCACCCAGCGCGCCGGCGGCCAGCAGGCCCGCGGCCCACACAAGCCAGTCGGGCCCGCCGACCGCGATGAGGAGTGCGAGCGCGCAGAACACGCTGGCCTGCGCGAGGAAGCCGAATCCCACGACCGGGACATTGCGGTACCCGTCCAGGTACAGGTAGGCGTGGTCGACACCGCTGGCCGCGAGCGTGATCGCGAGCCCGGCCCGCAGCGCCATGTTGGTGAAACTCATTGCAGGTTCTCCTCCTTCAGCGCCAGCGCCTGCCGGCCCTTGACGTAGCTGACCTCACGAATGCCCAGCGCGTCGTGCAGCTTCCCGGCCGGCAGCGTCACGGGCTTGGGCGCGGGCCCGTCGCCGGGATGCGGCAGCGGGTAGGCCGTCGTGGTGCCGCAGTAGAAGGTGATGTTGCCCTCGGTTTTCGAGAACAGTTGGTGCACATGGCCGTTGAGGCAGGTCACCGACGAGAATCGCCGCAGATAGCTCAGCGCCTGGCCGGCGTCGTCGGTACCCCATCCCCACTGGGGGTACATGGCGAACAACGGGATGTGGCTGAAGACGATGATCGGTGTGTCGCTCGACAACCCGGCAACATCCTTCTGGACGAAATCGAGCTGGTCGTTGCCGAGATGGCCGAGCTTGTCGAGGTTCAGCGAGTTCACCAGCGCGATCACGTGCACGCCGTTGATGTCGAAGCTGTACCAGCCGTTGCCCTTGGTGCCCGCCCCGAACATCTGCAGGTACCGCCGTCCCCCGTCGTCGGAGGAATCGTGTTCGCCGGGAACGGTGAACACGTGCGGGGTGGAGAACCGCGTCATCATCTGCTTGACCTGGTCGAACTGTTCCGGCGTGGCCAGGTGGGTGAGGTCGCCGGTGTGGATGACGAAATCGGGGGTGTAGCCGAGGTGGTTGATCTGGTCGATCGCCCGGTCGAAGGAGCCGGCCACGTCGGGGTTGGCCTTGCCGTCGAACCCGATGTGGCTGTCGCTGACTTGCGCGAAGCGCAGCGTCGGCCGGACCGGTGCCGTCGCCGTGGCGCTGCCGGCCATGTGCGAGATGACTTCGCCGCCGGCGACGGCGAAGCCCACCGCCGCGCCGAACCACGCGGTGTGGCGGATCAGCTGCCGGCGCGTCATGCCGCGCGGGTCGCGTTCGGGTTGCATGTCTGAAAGCCTCTCGTTCGGAAGGGAATCGGCGCTAGGAGATCGTCAGGGCGCCGTTGTTGAGCGTCACGGTCCTGGCCGGTAACGGTTTTGGTGCGGGGCCGCGGACGACGGAACCGTCGGTGACGCTGTACTGGCTGCCGTGGCACGGACACTTGATCGTGCCGTCGCTGACCCGCTCGACCTGACAACCGAGGTGGGTGCAGGTGGCGCTGAAGGCCCGGAACTGCCCGGGTTGGGGCTGGGTGACGACGGTGTCCTGGTCGGCGAGGATGACCCCGCCGCCGACGGGGACGTCAGCGGGGTGCAGCACCTGCGGTGCGGCCGGCGGGGCGGCCTGGTCGCCCCCGGTCGGGCCGCCGGGCGCCGCCTTGGTCTGCTGCGGTCCGCACGCCGCGATCGCGGCCGCGGCGCCCACCGCGCACGAGCCGATGAGGACGCGGCGTCGAGTCGCCTCGATGTCGCGGATGCCGGCCGCGCGCGGCTCGTGCGATGGGTCCATCGCGGGTGTACCTCCTGATCGGTCGACGGCGCCGCCGGTCGGGGCGGTCGCTGTCAGATAGGAGGGCGGGTTACACGCGCTGGCTCGCGATCGCCGCTTAGAAATCCCCCGCATTGCGCCGCAGGGTCTCGATGGACGACGCCAGCGCGCGAGACTCGCTGTCGGACATGCCGATGTCGGCGAACACCTGCTCGTTGAGGGTGACGGTCGCGTCCTCGACGGTGGAGCGGCCCAGGTCGGTGATCTGCACCAGCGTGGTCCGGCCGTCGGTGGGGTGCGGCAGGCGCTTCACCAGGCCGTCGGCCTCCAGCCTGCGGATGGCGTGCGTGACGCTGGTGACGTGCACCTGCAGCCGGTCGGAGGCCTTGGTGATCGGCAACGCCCCGGTCCGGCTGAACGCCAGCAGCCGCAACAACTCGTAGCGGGAGAAGCTGAGATCGTAGGGGCGCAAGGCGGCTTCGACCCGGGCGAGCAGGATCTGGTGAGCCCGCATCACGGAGGTGACCGCGACCATGCCCTGCGACACGTCGCCCCATCCGGCGCGCTCCCAGTTGGCGCGCGCGGCGGCGATCGGGTCGCGTTTGGGTGTTGCGGCGGGCACGCCCTTTCTTACCGCACGGGGATTCTCAGCGCACGAGGAACCGCCGCTTATCCTTTCCGAGCGCCGACAGCACCGCGAGCGTCGAGGTGCGATTGCCCACGGTGATGCGCGCGCCGCCGTCCGGGTACTGCCGCACGTGCAGCCGGGTGGCCGCGAGCGCCTCCTGCCACGGCCGGTCGCCCGGCGGAAGGTACAGGAAATTGGCGTGCGCGTCGGTGGTGTAGACCCCCATCGCGCTCAGGCGCATGCGAAGGTAGCGGCGCTCGGCGTTGATCGCCCGAACCCGCTGCAGCAGTTCGGCTTCGGCGTCGTAGGACGCCGCGACCGCGAGCAGACCGGTGACGGCGATGCCGAACGGGACCTGCTGGGCCCAGAGCGCCGGCGCCAGGTCGGGCGACGCCACGCCGTACCCGATCCGCAACCCCGCCAGGCCGTAGGCCTTCGAGAAGGTGCGCACCACAACGAGATTCGGGAATTGCTCGATCAGCGCCGGCATGTCGATCCGGTGCTCGGGCGCCGCGAACTCGATGTACGCCTCGTCGAGCAGCACGACGGTGTCGTCGGGAACGCGCCGCAGGAACCTCATCAGCGCGGGCACCGGCTCCAGCGTTCCGGTCGGGTTGTGGGGCCGGCACACGACCACCACCCGCGCGTCGGCGGCCGCGTCGGCCAGCGCGTCGAGGTCGTTGTGCCCGTGCTCGTCGAGCGGGACGATCAGCGAGTTCAGCCTCGCCATCCGCGCCGCGATCGGGTAGCCGTCGAAGGTCGGCATCGCCATGGCGATCGTGTCGCCCGGCACGGTCAGCGCCTGCAGGGCCTGCAGCACGACACCGGTCGCGCCGGCGCCCAGCACCACCCGCTCGGCCGGCACCCCGACGTGCTCGGCGATCAGCCCCCGCAGCCGTTCAGGCAGGAACTCCGGATACCGGTTGGCCGCATAGACCGAGCGGATCAGCGCCGACCGCACGGACGGCAGCGGCGGGAACGGATTCTCGTTGAGCGACAACGCAAGCGGGTCGATCGCATTCGGGAACGCGTCCACGATGTCGCCGCCCACCGGCCCGCGCACGGGTTGCATCATCCCCGCCCTCCCCAGCGGATCGCCGCGGCGCCGGCGAAGTCCCCCGCGTGCGCGAAGGCGGCCATCATCACGACGTCGCCCTCCTTGACCTGGCCGTCGGAGATCGCGCGATCGAGGTTGACCGGGATACCGGCGCCGAAGAGGTTGCCGCACTGCTCGAAGGTGTCGCGGTGCCGCTCCGGCGGCAACTCGAGCGCCTCACGCCAGTTGCGCAGGAACACGCGGTTGGGCTGGTTGGTGACGAGCAGGCCAATGTCCTTGGCCGGCAACCCGATCCGGTCGCAGACCGCGAGCGCCACCTCCGGCACCTGGCGGTTGCCGCGGGCCAGGACCTTCGTGATCTTGGTCTCGGTGAAACCGATGCAACCCTCGCCGGGACCGGGTTGCCACCACTTGCGGGGCGGGTCGACGGCGAGCGTCATGTCCCCGGCGTACTCGCCGTAGGTGCGGCACTCGATGTCCAGGATCGGCGACCGATCGGACACCGTGACGAGGCCGACGGCGGCGCCGTCGCCCGGTATCGCCGCCTGTGCCTTGCGCCGCACGCCGGGTTGGTCGAACACCTGGCCCGCGGCGTTCTGCGCGATCGCGACCAGCGCGGTGCGCCCCTGGCCCGAGCTGAGCAGGGTGCGAGCGACGTTGAGCCCCAGCACGAACGCGGCGCATCCGCCGTTGTGCAGGTCGAGCACCCACGACGGACGCATGCCCAGCCGGTGGGCGATCGCACCCCCGCCGCCGTAGAACGGCATGTCCGGCATCTGGGTGTGGGTGATCAACACGTCGGCGCCTTCGACGACCTCGCGGCCGTGCCGGTCGATCAGCCCTTGCGCGGCGCGCTCGACCATGTCGGTCGCGGTTTCGTCCGGCCCGACGTGATGGCGGAACCTCGGGGCGCGAAACATCACGTTGTCGCGCAGGTCGTCGGATTCGGCGTGGCCCGCGTAGTACTCGGCGCCGATCGGCTCGCCGGGCAGGTAGGTCGAGACATCGGTGAGGCTGACGTCGGTCATGCCGTCCTCATCTCATCCATTCGGGCGTCACGGGCAGCCCGTTGCGGTGGCGGTATTCGGCGATCGTCTTGAGGTTGTTCAGCTCCAGCGCATGACCCGCGCCGAAGATGTCCCAGAAGTCGCCGACCCACCCGGTGCGGTCCGCCGGGGCGGTATCCGGGTAAGGGTTCTGGTCGTAGAACGGGTGGCGGCAATTGGTCCACAGCACAACCGATCCCGGCTTGTTCAGCACGAGCCGGGCGTCCAGCACCCGCATCAGGTAGATCATCCACAGGTGTGCACCCTGGTCCCACGCGCAGTGGTAGTCGACGGTCCGCGCCTCGGCGCACGCCTGGGTGCGGGTGTAGATCTTGGTGTCCGGCAGCAGCCGGTCGTAGGCGAGCCACAGCCCGGGCTCCTCGGTCGGGGTGAACCCGCGCAGCGTGTAGGTCCACTCCTCGAGGCTGCGGGTGTCCGACAGGTAGGCGAACAGGTCTTCGGGCGGGCAGTCGACGTGGTCGCTGACCGTGCAGTACTGGCCGAAGACCTCGTCGTGCGGGTACACCGACCGCATCTTCGCCATGAACATCGGGGCCGTCTCCTCCAGGGGCGCGGTCTCGATCCGCACCACCCCGGGAATCTCGTCAAGCGCTGGCAGGGACATCGGTGCGGTTCTCCTTCGTGGTTGGAATCTCGGTGAGAAACGGTGCGAACGGCGGGATCTCGTCGGCGGAGCAGTCGACGCTCACCACCGACGGGCCCTCTGCGGTCAGGGATGCGCGCACGGCCGCGGCCAGCCCGTCCCCGTCGGCCACGTCGACGGACGCCAGCCCGGGAAGCATGGCGCGGAGCCCCGCACCGAGCCGGCTGGGGGCGAACCGGTTGTAGCTGTAGAGGTCGTCGTAGTACAACTGCTCGCGCGTCACGCACATCGCGTGCGCGTTGTTGTTGAACAACACGAAGGTGACGGGAAGCCGGTACTGCACGGCCGTGTGGACCTCCATGCCGTGCATGAAGAAGGCGCCGTCCCCGGCGATCACCACGACGCGCCCCCGCGGGAGCCCGTCCTTTCTGCGGCCGAACGCCATTCCGATGCCGGCACCGAAGCTGTAGCCCATGCCGCCCATCCCCAGCGCGACCAGGAACCGTCCGCCCCGGCGCACGGGCAGATGATGGATCGCCGCCGCGCCTGTGTTGCCGGCGTCGACGACGACGTCCACGCCGTCGGGCAGCACGCCGTCGAGCGCGAGCATGGCGTCGCGGTAGCGGACGCCCGGGCCGCGGTGTGCCGGCGGGGTCAGCTCGCTGTGCGCCACCTCGTCGGGCACCCGGACCCCGGCGGGGCGCCGGGATATCAGCGCGTCGGTGAGCATGCGCAGCGACACCCGGAGGTCGTCGGTGTGCACATGGGTGCACGCGACGTATGGGGCCGCGGACCCGATGGACACCGTGCGCGTCGCGGACAGCTCGAGGCCGGCGCGCGCGGTCACCGGCAGGCGCGTGCCCACCACCAGACACATGGCGCTGCCGGCCACCGCACGGGCCACGCCGGGGTGGCCCATCACCCCGGTCACGCCCAGCGCCGACGACGCCCCGAAACCCGGTGTGCCCGCGACGTCTTTAGCGTCCGGCACGCACGCCACCCGGGCCCGCAGCACCGCGCGCAGCGCGGCGAGCTCGGCCCGGGCGCCGTCGCGCGCCACCTGCTCACCGGCGATGATGGTCACCGGCCCGACGGCCCGCAGCAGCGCCCGCGCGATCGGACGCGGGTCCCCGACAACGCGTGACGGCTCGCCGCCGGAATGGCCGTCCAGTTCCACTTCCGCCTGCTGAATGTTCTTGGGCAGCAGCAGAACCGCCGGACCGCCGGAACGGGCCGCGGCGATCGCGTCCCGCAGCGCCGGCACGATGTCCCCGGGCTCCAGCACGCGCCGGCAATACAGTGAGACCTCGGAGAAGAGCGCCTCGGCATTCAGGGCGCCGTTGCGACCGCTCGTGTCCTGGAAGCTGCCGCGGCCGTCGAGGGTGGTCGGCGCCTGGCCCACCAGCGCCAGCACCGGAACACGGCTGGTGAACGATTCACCCAGGGCGGGAACGAGATTCAGGGCACCGCCGCCCGACGTCGCGGCCACCACGCCCAAGCCGGCCCCGCTGCGGCTGTATCCGTCGGCCATCGTGGCGGCGGAGAACTCGTGCTTGGCGAGCACCGCGGTGACGTCGGGCCGGAAGTGCGCCGCGTCGTAGAGGTCTTCGATGTTGGCGCCGTCGACGCCGAACACGTGGTCCACCCCGGCCATCGCGAGCGCCCCGACGATGTGGTCAACCACCCGGTGCGTTCTGGGCATATAAGGGAAACGGATTTGGGGCCCAACAGGTTCACTTGTGAGCCGGCTGCGAGTCGACCCTGGCCTCCACGACGCTCAGGGGTGACGCCGTGGGCACCACCCGCACCATCCGTAACCCGGCGCGGGCCAGCAGGCGCCGGTATTCGGCCGCGGTGCGTTCGCGGCCGCCGAGATTGAGCAGCATCTCCAGATCCGCCCAATTGCCGACGAAGTCGCGTTCGTGCTCGGGGATCACCATCTCGACGAGCAGGACGGCGGCCCGTGGACCGGCCGCGTCGCGGACGTTGCGCAGAATCCGCACCGCGCTGTCGTCGGCCCAGTCGTGCACGATGTTCTTGAGCACGTAGGCGTCGCCGCCGCTCGGCACGCGGTCGAAGAACGACCCCTCCACGAGCCGCATCCGGTCCGCAACACCGTTGTCGCGCAACACCTTCGCGGCGCCGGCCAGCACCTCGGGCACGTCGTACAGGACGCCCCGCGTCGCCGGGGCCGCCGCGAGGATGGCGGCCAGGAGCGATCCCTGCCCGCCCCCGACATCGACGATATCGGTGTAGGCGCCGAAGTCGTAGCCGGCGACCACCGCGGCGGTGGTCAACTCCGAGATGCTGGTCATGGTGCGGTTGAACAACTCGGCGTGCTCCGCGTGTTCCGCGAAGTATTGGAAGCCGTGCGTGCCGCGCAGGGCCGGGACCACGGAGTCACCGGTCCGGATGGCGTCCGCCAACAGGCTCCATCGGTCCCGCTGCTCACCCGATCCATAGAACCGCGCCGGCCAGAGCGCCGACGCCGGCGCATCCGAACGCAGCGTCGAGGCAAGCGAATTCAGCTCATAGCGGCCATCGCTTCGGCGGCGGAACACCCCCCGGCTCAGCAGCGCGCGCAGCAGGCGGGCCAGGGCGTCGGCGTCCGCGCCCACCCGGGACGCCAGCTCCTCGATCGTGAGCGGTCCGCCGGACAGCGCGTCGGCGACACCGAGTTGCGCGGCGGCCGAAATCGCCTGCGCGGTCCAGGCCGCGATGATCATCTCCAGCATCGCGGCCGGCGCCGGAACCAGCCGCTGATGCAGCCGATAGAGGTGGTGACGGATCCGCTCGACGGCCCGGGCCACCGCGGCCGGTGGCACCTTGGCGGTGGCAGTCATCGTCTCAACCCCCGGCGAACAGCGGATCGGCGGGGCGCGGCGCCGACGCCGGCGGGCTCAGGGCGCGGCGATGGCTCAGCGACCTCAGGAAGGTGGCGAGGACCCAGGTGTGCGCGCGATCCGGGATGAACGCCGCGGGCCTGAGCAAGGATTCGCGATGCGACACCTGGCGGGACGCCGCCCAGGCCACCACGCGCACGTTGCGCCGCCTGGCCCTCTCGTACCTGCGCAACGCGCCGGCCGGATCGCCGCACCTCGACAGCTCCCGGCGCAACACCATCGTGTCGAGCAGCGCCTGATTGGTTCCCTGGGCCAGTGTCGGCGGCATGGTGTGCGCGGCGTCGCCCAGCAACGTGAACGCACCGCGGGACCTGCGGCCCGGCCGGGCAATCGGGTGGCGGAAATGGGGGAACGGCGAGCCGACGAGGTCGTCGTCGGTCAGTGTCGCCAGGACGCGGTCGACCGAGTCCGACCAGCCCGCGAACTCGGAGCGGATGATCTCGATGGGGCGCTCCGGCCGGGCGCGATCGGACCTGTAGGGCAGGTCGAACCACCACTGCAGGTTGCGCCCCCCCGCCGGCCACAGGCCGAGGTTGCCGCGGGGCCCGATGATCATCGTCGCGACGTGCGGATCGGGTATGCCGCGCAGCGCGACAAGTCCCTGCCAGCTGCACCAACCGGTCGGCTCGGCCGGTCCGGCGCCGACGAACTCCCGGACCGTCGAGTGCAGGCCGTCGGCCCCGATCACCACGTCGCCCTGCGCGGACGTACCGTCGTCGAACACGAGGCCCGCGCCGTCCACCGCGACGACACGCCTGCCGCACTCGATGCGGTCGGAGGGGAAGCCGTCCAGAAGCCGTTCGAGCAGGACCCGCCGCGGGATCATCCGCACCGGGGCGCCGAGCCGATCACCGATCGCCCGCAAGTCGAAAGTCCCGATCCGGTGCCCACGGGAGGTCGTGACCCGCAGGCTGGAAATGGACTGGCCGGCGCCGTCGAGGTCCACACCGAGCTGATCCAAAACCGTTGCGCCGGTTGGCCATATCGTCACGGCGCCACCGGCGGCCCGCACCCGCGGATGCCGTTCGTACACCGTCACCTCGTGGCGGTCGTGCAACAGCGCCCGTGCGATCGATATGCCACCCACACCGGCGCCGACAACGAGCACCCTCATCCCACCCATGTCACGCCTCCCTCGAGCTACCACGGTGAACCACCCACCGGGGTTCAAATGAACCGATCGCCGCCGCACACCGTGATCGGGCCATGGGGGATGAACGAGCGGTCCCCGAGGCTGTCGCCGAGGCCGTGGTCGTCGGGGCGGGCCCGTCCGGTCTGGCCGTGGCGCGCGAGCTTCGGCACCGACACGGGGTCACCGCCCTCGTGCTGGACGCCGCCGGGGCGCCCGCGGTGTCATGGCGCACGCGCTATGACGAATTCCGCCTCAACACAACCGGTTTCCTGTCGCATCTGCCCGGCCAGCGGATCCCGCTGACCGCCGGTCGGTGGCCGACGAAGGAAGACATGGTCCGGTACTTCGACAGCTATGTCCGCAGGCAGGGGATCTCACTGCGGCTGGACTGCGAGGTCAAGCGCATCGAACCCGCACCGGGCGGCTGGCGGCTCGAGACCACCTCGGGTGCCATCCGCGCGCGGGCCGTCGTGCTGGCCACGGGGAACTACCGCACGCCCGCCATTCCGGACTGGCCGGGGCTTCGCCAGTTCACCGGCCGGATCGTCCACTCCGGCGATTTCGCCAACGCCTGGCCCTTCCGCGGCCGCGACATCCTCGTGGTGGGGGCGGGCAACTCCGCGGCCGACATCGCGGTCCAGCTCGCGGGCGCCGGCGCGGGCCGGATCTGGCTGGCGGTGCGCACACCGCCGCACCTGGTCCGGCGGGCGATCGGGCCGTTCCCGTCGGACGTCTTCCTGGAAATGTCCGCCCGGGTGCCGGCGCGAATCATCGACCCGGTCATCGACTGTCTGAAATATGTTATGTGGGGCGACCTTTCGGCCCACGGGTTCCGGCGCCCGCCGCTCGGCCTGAAGGCGACGGTGGAGCGGCGCGGCCGCATTCCTACACTCGCCGACGGGCTCGTCGCGGCGGTGCGGGCCGGGAGGGTCGAGGTGGTGGCCGCGGTGAATGGGGTCACACCCGATCGCGTTCTCCTCGCCGACGGGACCTCCGTCGCGCCGCACGCGATCATCGCGGCGACCGGCTTTCGCACCGACCTCGACGGTGTGGTCGGACATCTGGGCGTGCTCGACGAGTCGGGTAACCCGCGCGGCGGCTTCGCCACCGACCTCGGCGACGGCATGTTCGCGATCGGCTACGGCATCCCGCCCAGCGGGCCCCTGCGGGCGATCCGCCGCCACGCTACTCCCCTGGCCCGCGAGGTCGCCGCGTTCCTGTCTACCTAGGAAGGAAACACCATGTCGTCACTCCCCGCCGAGCGCACCTTCTTCCGCGGCGCCGACGGCTACGAGGCCGCGCGCCGCGGAACGGTCTGGAACGGTCTTGTGCCGCAACGCTATCCGGACGTGATCGTGCAGGCCGGCGACCCCGGCGACGTCGTCGCGGCGCTTCGCTACGCGCGCGACCACGGCCACCGGGTCGGGGTGTGTTCGGGCGGCCGCAGCTGGACGGCCAGTCACCTGCGCGACGGCGGCCTGCTGCTCGACGTCGCCCGGCTCGACCACTGCGACATCGATCCGGACGCGATGATCGCGCGCGTCGGCCCCGGAAAGGCCGCCAGCGCGTTCGCGCTCGAACTCGACGCGGCGGGCCTGTTCTTCCCGGCCGGCCACTGCGAAGGCATCGGTCTCGGGGGGTATCTGCTGCAGGGCGGTTACGGCTGGAACGGCAAGGTGCTCGGACCCGCGTGCGAGAGCGTTCTCGGCCTGGAGGTCGTCACCGCCGACGGGGACACGCTCCACTGCGACGCCGAGCACCACCCCGACCTGTACTGGGCCGCCCTCGGCTCGGGCCCCGGCTTCTTCGCGGTCGTCACCTCGTTCACGGTGCGGATTCACAAGCGCCCCAACGTGTTGGGCACGTGTCTGTACATGTACCCGATCGACGTCCTCGACGAGGTGTTGCGCTGGGGCCGCACGCTCGAGCTCGACGACCGGGTAGAACTGCAGATCAGCATCACCCGCGGGATGCCCGCGGCCGGACTCGACCAGTCGATCGTCACCATCGCCTCCCCGGTCTTCGCCGACTCCGAGCAGGAGGCCGTCGGGGCCCTCGCGCCCCTGGGAACCTGCCCCGTCGCAGACCGGGCCATCACCGGCCTGCCCTACGCCCCAACGACATTGGAGAACTGGTATGCCGCGGTGATGGGCGGCTATCCCCGGGGCTACCGGTATGCCGCCGACAACATGTTCACCGGGGCCTCCGCGGACGAGCTGCTTCCCGGGATCCGGGCCATCGTCGAGACGATGCCGCCGCACCCCTCGCAGCTGATCGTCACCGGCTGGAAGCCGGCGCCGCACCGCGCCGAGATGGTCTACGGCCTCGAGGACGAGGTCTACATCGCGCTGTACACGGCCTGGCAGGACCCCGCCGACGACGCCCGGTACCTGGAGTGGACCGCGTCGGCCATGGCGGCGATGGCGCACCTGTCCAGCGGGATCGCCCTGGCCGACGAGAACCTCGCCCGGCGGCCGGCCACCTTCATCGCCGAACCGAACATGGCGCGCCTGGAAAAGGTCCGCGCGATCTACGACCCCGAGGACCGGTTCCACGGCTGGATGGGCTGACCCGCCCGGCTCGCTGGATCGGCTGACGCCCGGCTACAGCGAGCGCTGCAGCAACACCTGGCCGCTGTCCGCGGCCACCACCTGCACGGCGGCGATCTGCTCGACCGGTGTCGAGATGCTGCCCGCGGGAGTCGCGGTGTGGCCCGGTTCGGCCACCCATGTCGCCAGCCGCGTCTGGCTGCCGTCGCGGCCCACGACCACCATCGCCAGCGTGTCGTGGTGCGCGTTCAGCGGGGCCAGGCACACGCAGTTGAGGTTGATCGACGTGCCCCAGTTCTGGCTGCTCAGTTCCACGGTCGACGTCAGGAGGGTGGTACCGACCTGGGACATCGGCTGCGAGGCCTCCACCCGAGGCGAGGCCACCTGCGGCGCGGACACCGAGGAGAACTCCTCGACGCCGACGAACACCCCCACGCCCAGCACCACGGCCGCCGCGGCCATCCAGCCCGCCACCCGCGTGCGGCGGCGGCGCCACCGCACCGTCGCCAGCAGGGACGGCAGCAGCGTCGGCGAGAGCTCCGGCGTCGAGGGCGCGCCCCCGGGCAGGTTCATCGCGGCCACCTCGTCGCGGTTCAGCTGCGAGAGCAGGGCCGGCACGCCGCTCAGGTCGGCGACGGCATCCCGGCAGGCCGGGCACGCGGCCATGTGCGCCTCGAACTCGCGGCGCTCGGCCGCGGAGAGCGAACCCAGAACGTATGCGGCGTCCCACATCGCGTAGCGATCACCGGCAGCACCGGCGGCCGAAAGCGGCGTCGTCATGTCAGTCATCTCCCCTCACCCCTCAAGCATTCGGAGCCCGTCATCGCGTGACCCCCAGTTCCTGGAGAGTGAGCCTCAGCGCCCGCACGGCATAGTGTAGTCGCGACTTCACTGTCCCCTCGGCGATCTGCAGGTCAGCGGCGATCTGGGCGGTGGTCCACCCCCGGTAGTACGACCGCTCGATCACGGCCCGGTGCTCGCCCGAGAGCTGGGCCATGGCGTCGGCGATCAGCAGCCGGTCGAGCGCGGCGTTCACCTCGTCCGGCGTGGACTGCTCCGGCGCGCCGTCCTCGTCCGTCGACCCGACGACGTTGCGGAACCGCGCGCTGCGCCGGTCGTCGATGATCATGTTGCGCGCGACCGTGAACAACCAGGCCCGCGCCGACCGCTCGGTGTCCCCGATGACCTCGGGATGCTGCCACGCCCGCAACAGCGTCTCCTGGACGACGTCCTCGGACTGGCTCGGATCGCCGGTCAGCCGCAGCGCATAGCGCCAGAGGACCGCGGCGTGCTCGTCGTAGAGCGCCTTCATCAAAGCGGCTTCGGCGGCCCCCGAAGAGCCCCTGCTATTAGCCACTCGAGCCACGCGATCACCTCCGCCTACAGACACGAGTCGAGCGGGCGATTAGTTCAGGTGCTTAACCAAGTGTCAGTATGCGCGGCCCGGCGTCGGTGACCGCGACGGTGTGCTCCCAGTGCGCGGCCCGCGACCCGTCGACCGTGGTGACGGTCCACTCGTCGTCCAGCACCACCGTCTTGCCCGTCCCCAGCGTGAGCATCGGCTCGATGGCGAGCACGGAGCCTGGGGCCAGCAGTGGCCCCCGGCCCGGGCTGCCCTCGTTCGGCAGGAACGGATCCATGTGCATGTGCCGCCCGATGCCGTGGCCGCCGTAGCCCTCCACGATCCCGAAGGCGCGCCCGTGCCGCGCCTCGGCCGCCCGCGTGCCCGTCTCGATGGCGTGCGCGACGTCGGTCAGCCGGTTCCCGGCCACCATGGCGGCGATCCCCGCCTCGAGGGAGGCCCGCGTCGCCTCGCAGAGCGCCTCGTCGGCGGGGTCGAGGGCGCCCACACCGAAGGAGATCGCGGCGTCGCCGTGCCAGCCGTCGAGCACCGCGCCGCAGTCGATGGACACCAGGTCGCCGGGCGCCAGGAGCTCCGCGGCGGACGGGATGCCGTGCACCACCCGGTCGTTCACCGACGAGCAGATCGACGCCGGGTACCCGTGGTACCCGAGGAAGCTCGGGACGGCGCCGGCCTCGCGGATCACCGACTCGGCGATCTCGTCGAGGCTCAGGGTCGACGCCCCGACGGTCGCGGCGGCGTGGACGGCGCGCAGAGCCGCGGCCACGACGGCACCGGCCGCCGCCATGGCGTCGAGCTCTCCCGCGCTGCGCTGCGGCACCACCTTGCGGCTCCGCAGGCGGCCCAGCGTCCTCACGGTTAGTGACCCAATGCCTGCAGCGCGCGGGCGAAAACCTCGTCCATCGAGCCGACGGCGTCGACGGTCTTCAATTCGTCGCTGTAGTACTCCAGCAGGGGCGCGGTCTCGTCGCGGTAGACCTTCATCCGGTTGTGGATGATTTCGGCGGTGTCGTCGGCGCGGCCGCGCCCTTTGAGCCGCTCCAGCAACACGTCCTCCGACACGCGGAATTCGACCACCGCGTCGATATCGGTGCCGCGGCGTCCCAGCATCTCGTGCAGCGCCTTGGCCTGCTCGAGCGAGCGCGGGTAGCCGTCCAGGATGAAGCCGTTGGCGGCGTCCGGGTCGTCCAGCCGGTCGTCGACGAGCTGGTTGGTCAGGTCGGACGGCACCAGGTCACCGGCGTCGAGGTAGCGCTTGGCCTCCAGCCCCAGCTTGGTCCCGTTCTCGATGTTGCTGCGGAAGAGTTCGCCGGTGGAGATCTGTGGGATCCCGAGTTTCTCGGAGAGTTTCTGCGCCTGCGTTCCCTTGCCCGCCCCCGGCGGCCCCAGCAAAACGACTCTCACTTGAGGAACCCTTCATAGTTGCGCTGCATGAGCTGACTCTCGATTTGTTTGACCGTATCCAAACCGACGCCAATCATGATCAAAACCGCAGTACCGCCGAACGGCAAATTTTGCACCGCTCCACCGTTCCCGATCTGCAGGAACATATTGGGCAGCACCGCGATCGCGCCCAGGTAGATCGAGCCCGGCAGCGTGATCCGGCTCAGCACGTAGCGCAGGTAGTCGGCGGTCGGCTTGCCCGGCCGGATGCCGGGGATGAAGCCGCCGAACTTCTTCATCTCGTCGGCACGCTCGTCCGGGTTGAACGTGACCGACACGTAGAAGTACGTGAAGAAGATGATGAGCCCGAAGTAGATGCCGATGTAGACGGGATCGCTCGGGTCGGACAGGTAGGTGCCGACGAACTTGTCCCACCAGCTGTTGCCGACGCCGCCGCTGCCGCTGCGCACCAGCTGGGTGATCAGGTGCGGGATGTAGATCAGCGACGACGCGAAGATCACCGGGATGACGCCGGCCTGGTTGACCTTCAGTGGCAGGTAGGTCGAGGTGCCGCCGTACATGCGGCGGCCGACCATGCGCTTGGCGTACTGCACGGGGATCCGGCGCTGGCCCTGCTCGACGAAGACCACGCCCACGATGATGGCCAGCGCGGCGACGCAGACCGCGGCGAAGATGGCCCCGCCCCGGCTGTCGAGGATGCTCTTGCCCTCCCCGGGGATGCGGGCGGCGATGCCGACAAAGATCAGCAGCGACATGCCGTTGCCGATGCCGCGCTCGGTGATCAGCTCGCCCATCCACATGACCAGGGCCGCCCCGGCGGTCATCACGAGCACGATCACCACCAGCGTGAAGATGCTCTGGTCGGCGATGATGTCCAGCGAGCAGCCCTGCAGCAGGCCGCCGTTCGCCGCCAGCGCCACGATGCTGGTGGCCTGCAGGATCGCCAGCGCGATGGCCAGGTACCGGGTGTACTGCGTCATCTTGGCCTGGCCGGACTGGCCTTCCTTGCGCAGTTCCTCGAACCGCGGGATGACGACGGTGAGCAGCTGCGTGATGATGCTGGCGGTGATGTAGGGCATCACCCCCACCGCGAACACCGTGAGCTTGAGCAGCGCGCCGCCGGAGAACAGGTTGATCAGCGAGTAGATCTGTCCGGCCGACCCGCTGCTGGCCTCCTTGATGCACTGCTGGACGTTCGGGTAGTTCACGCCCGGGGACGGCAGGGCGGCGCCGACCCGGTAGAGAATGATGATGCCGAGCGTGAAGAGGATCTTCCGTCTCAGGTCGACTGTTCGCAGCGACGAGATGAAAGCCGAAAGCACTTAATCCTCCGCGGGGGTCATCCTGTGTCACGCGCCCACACCCGCAGGCCAGGACGTACGGCTGTCTTCTTTCGAGCGCGTCGAATCGTGTACGAGACTAACAGCTGGTGCGCGCGGGCCGGGTCAAGGGCCGGTCTGGAAGGCGTAGAGTTCGGATGACTCGTTGCACTTGCTAAGTAGTTGGGGAGAGGGATGACGCGGACCGATTCCGACAGCTGGGACCTGGCCTCGAGCGTCGGGGCCACCGCCACGATGGTGGCGGCGGCGCGCGCGCGGGCGAGCGAGGGCCCCAATCCCATCATCGACGACCCGTTCGCGGCGCCGCTGGTGCGGGCGGTCGGTCTGGACTTCTTCACCCGCCTGGTCGACGGCGAGCTGGTCGCGGAGTTTCCCGACGGTGGCGAGCGCGATCTGCAGCTCGAGACCGACTCGATGGCGGTGCGCACCCGCTTCTTCGACGACTTCTTCCTCAACGCCGCCCGCGACGGCGTGCGCCAGTCGGTGATCCTGGCCGCCGGCCTGGACGCCCGCGCCTACCGGCTCCCCTGGCCCCCCAAAAGCGTGGTCTACGAGGTGGACCAGCCCAAGGTGGTCGAGTTCAAGACCACGGCGATGGAGAACCTGGGCGCCACCCCGACCGCCGACCGCCGCACCGTCAGCGTCGACCTGCGCGACGACTGGCCGAATGCCTTGCGCCGCAGCGGGTTTGACGCGACACAACCCACGTCGTGGAGCGCCGAGGGCCTCCTGATGTACCTGCCGCCGGAAGCCCAGGACCGGCTGTTCGACACGATCACCGAGCTCAGCGCCCCCGGAAGCCGGCTGGCCACCGAGTACCACGGCGACTCCGGCCGATCGATGACCGAACGCGCCAAGCAGTTCAACCAGCGGTGGGCCAACCTGGGCTGCGACATCGACCTGTCCGGGCTGTTCTTCGACGGCGAGCGCAACAACGTCGTCGACTACCTGGCCGAGCGCGGCTGGCACGTGACCACCCGCCCGCGGCGCGAGTTCTTCTCCGACTACGGCCTGACCTATCCGGACGACGACGAATCGCAGCTGCGCAACATCATCGCGGTCACCGCGACACTGGCCTGAACCCTGGTGGCGGCGACCCGCTGCGCCGGGCTTCGCCGCCGCTAGGCCGGTTTGGCCGGCGGCGTCCGCACCACCAGCGGCACGGCGGGGAAGCACCACGCCAGCTCCGTGCGCGACTTGCGCAGCGCTGCGGTGCCGTAACCCTTCTTGCGGTGATCGGGGTGAATCCAGATGCGCACGCTAACCTCGCCGTGCGTCAGCTCGCCGAACACCATGCCGACCTTCTCGCCCGAGTCGACGGCCACGAACCAGGCGGCCTCCTCGTCGTCGACCCGCCCCAGCGCGGCGCGGATCTCGTCGTCCAGGTTGCCCGCCGGGCCGCCCGATCCGTCACCGGCCGACCCCATGTCCTCGGTGCGCGCGGCGAAGATGTCGCGGTCCTCCTCCGCGGAGAACGGCCGCAGCTGCAAGGTCTCCCCCGAGCTTGCCGGGCGCTCGCCCACCATGAAACTGAGCTGCTTGTTCAGGTCCTCGAGCTCGGACTGGATCGTCTTGCGCGAGTCCTTGGTGAGCTGATCGAACGACATGCTCATCACCGCCTCGGCGCCCGCATGCGACGTCCCGAGCAGGCCGACGATCCCTTCCACCGCCGCCGCCTTGTTGTCGGATTCCACCATCAGGTCGAGCACCTCGTGCCGGCGTTCGAGGGCCTTCAACAGGGCGTCGGCGATCTCCCGGCGGGCGGCTTTGCGATCTTGGTCGGTCATTCGACCAGACTAGAACGCCGCGGGGGGTAGTGCGCCGGATCTGTGGGCGCCCAGTTCCAGGAACCGGTGGTAGCGCTCCTCGACCGGCGCCGCCCAGTCGGGGTGCGGCTCGGCGATGCGCTCGGTGCGGGCCCAGCGCGCGGCGTCGGCGACCGTCGTTTCCAGCCCGGCCCCGATGCGGGCCAGGAAAGCGGCGCCCAACGCCGCGCCCTCCGCGACGGCCGACACCTCCACCGGCCGCCCGGTGGCGTCGGCGATGGCCTGCATCCACGGGCCGACGCGCGTGCCGCCCCCGGCGGCGACGATCCGCGCCACCGGCGCCCCGCTCAGCTCGATCAGCTGGCGGACGACGAAGCCGGACGCCTCGTAGGCGGCCCGGCGCAGCGCCGCGGCGTCGTGCGTGAGGTCGAGGGCGTCGAGCACCGCGCGGCGGTCCGGGTCGTGAAACGGCGTGCGCTCGCCCCGGATGTACGGCGACCACACGGGTACCCGCCCGGGTCCCACCGCCGCGGGGTCACCGGGCGCCAGCACGCGGTCGACCCAGCCGAGGAACAGGCCGCCGGCATTGCTCGCGCCGCCGATCTGGCTCTTGCCCGGCGCGGTGTGCGGGATGGTCCACAGCCCGGGCACCTGACGGTGCTCGCCGATCGTCGTCCACACGATGAGCGTCGTGCCGCACAGCACCAGCACGTCGCCGTCGTGGTCGGCGCCGGCCACGATCTGCTCGCACAGGGCGTCGATGGAGCCGGCGGCCAGCAGGGCGCCGTTACCGTGCACCCGCCCGATCGGCGCGCCGATCGTCGCGACCCGCGGCATCTGCTCGACGGCCGCTCCGCGCTCCGCGCAGGCGGCCGGGTTCCAGCCCGTCCCGTCGAACAGCGGATAGGCCGTGGCGGCCGTGGCGGCGTCGATCACCGCCTCGCCCGCCAGCGCGTGATTGGCGACCGCCGGCGCCGGCCAGTAGCCCGCGGCCCCCGGCGCTTGGGCCGCCGTCCAGCGCAGGAACTCGGCCGCCTCGCCCAGCGCCGGCAGCGGCTGAGCAGCGCCCGGCACGCGGCCGCGGCCGTCGCCGTACAGCAGCCCGGGGGTGATGGGCCGGCCCGCGGCGTCGACGGCGGTCAGCGACGGGACCATCGCCGAGACCGCCACCGCGCGGACGCCCGGATGGGCGAGCCGGTCGAGGGCCGCCACGGGCCCCTGCCGCCACGCCTCGTCGGCGTCGTGCTCGAGCCGGTCGGGCGCCGGCACCCGCAATCGGTGCGGCACCCGCACCCGCGCCGTCACCCGCCCGTCGGCGTCGGCGGCGACCGCCTTGACCGCGGTGCTGCCCACGTCGACGCCGATTGTGACGTCCGGAACATCGGGGCGTGACACGGGCGCCACCGTACGCCAGCATTGGCACTCGTGACCGCCAGACCGCGCGCGTTGGTGACGGCCCCGCTGCGGGGGCCCGGGTTCGACAAGCTGCGGGAGATCGCCGACGTGGTGTACGACCCGTGGATCGACGCGACCCCGCTGCGCATCCACAGCGCCGAACAGCTCGCCGACCGGATCGCTGCCGAAGCAGCGGATGTGGTTGTCGTGGAGAGTGATTCGGTATCCGGGCCGGTGTTCGACCGAGGACTGCGGGCGATCGCCTCCACCCGCGGCGACCCGAACAACGTCGACGTCGCCGGTGCCACGGCGGCCGGCATCCCCGTGCTGAACACCCCGGGCCGCAACGCCGACGCGGTCGCCGAGATGACCGTGGCGCTGCTGCTTGCGGTGACCCGGCACCTGCTGACCGCCGACGCGGATGTCCGCAGCGGCAACATGTTTCGCGACGGGTCCATTCCCTACCAGCGATTCCGCGGCTGGGAGATCGCCGGGCTCACCGCCGGGCTGGTGGGGCTGGGAGCCGTCGGCCGCGCCACCCGGTGGCGGCTGTCGGGGCTGGGGCTGCGGGTGATCGCCCACGACCCGTACAACGACGAGGCCACCCACGGCCTCGAGGAGCTGCTGGGCGAGGCCGACGTCGTCTCGATGCACGCCCCCGTCACCGACGACACCGTCGGCATGATCGGCGCCGAGCAGTTCGCCGCCATGCGCGACGGCGTCGTCTTCCTCAACACCGCGCGGGCGCAACTGCACGACACCGACGCGCTGGTCGGCGCGCTGCGCTCCGGGAAGGTGGCCGCGGCCGGCCTGGACCACTTCGCCGGCGAGTGGCTGCCGCCCGAACACCCGCTGACCGGCCTGCCCAACGTCGTGCTGACCCCGCACATAGGCGGCGCCACCTGGAACACCGAGGCGCGGCAGGCGCAGATGGTGGCCGACGACCTCGAAGCGTTGCTGGCCGGGCGCCGGCCGGCGCATATCGTCAACCCGGAGGTGCTGCCGACATGAGAGCCGTAGAGAACGCCGAGACCGCGGTGCTCGACGCCGCCAAGGACATGCTGCACCGCGGCCTGGTCGAGGGAACCGCGGGCAACATCTCGGCCCGCCGCCCCGACGGCACCATCGTGATCACGCCGTCGTCGGTCGACTACCGGCACATGCAACTCGACGACCTCGTGCTCGTCGACCCGGACGGCGCCGTGCTGCGCGCCGCCGACGGCCGCTCGCCGTCGTCGGAGATGAGGCTGCATCTGGCGTGTTACTCCGCGTTCGACGACATCGGCAGCGTCATCCACAGCCATCCGGTGTGGGCGACGATGTTCGCGATCGCGCACCAGCCCATCCCCGCGTGCATCGACGAGTTCGCCGTGTACTGCGGCGGCGACGTGCGGTGCACCGAGTACGCGGCGTCCGGCACGCCCGAGGTCGGCACCAACGCCGTCAAGGCGCTACAGGACCGCGGCGCGGCCCTGATCGCCAACCACGGGCTCGTCGCCGTCGGGCCCCGCCCCGACAAGGCACTGCACGTGACGGCCCTGGTCGAGCGCACCGCCCAGATCGTCTGGGGCGCAAGGTCTCTCGGCGGTCCGGTGCCCATCCCGGAGGACGTGAACCGCAATTTCGCGATGGTCTACGGCTACCTGCGCGCGAACCCCTGATGAGCCGGCTGCGGCTGGGCCGCGCGAGCGTGGCGCGGGTGCTGGAACTCCGGTTCGACCTCGGCGCGCGGTTCTTTCCCGGCACACCGGCGTCGGGATGGCGCGACAACGCCGACCTGCTGGTGCCCGACTTCTTCGATCCCGCCACCGACCAGTGGCACATCGCGGTCCAGAGCTGGGTGATCGAGGTCGACGGGCTGACCGTGGTCGTCGACACCGGGGTGGGCAACGACCGCGACCGCCCGCACATGCCGCCGCTGGATCACCTGAACACCGACTTCCTCGACGGGCTCGCGGCGGCGGGCGTCGACCGTGACGCCGTGGACGTGGTGGTCAACACCCACATCCACTCCGACCACGTCGGGTGGAACACCATGCGGCACAACGACGGCTGGAGTCCCACCTTCCCGAACGCGCGGTATGTGGTGCCCGCCGCCGACCTTCACCACTTCGAGCCGGACGGCCCCGCGGACCGGCAGTCCCCGCGCACCGAGGAGGAGGCGGCCCAGCAGCGCGGCAACCGGATCGTGTTCGCGGACAGCGTGTTGCCCGTGGACGAGGCGGGGCAGCTCGTGCGGTGGTCGGATGGCCTGCAACTCAGCGAGTCGCTGTGGCTGCGGCCCGCGTCCGGGCACACGCCGGGCTCCTCGGTGCTGTGGCTCGACGCGGGCAGGCCGGCGGTCTTCGTCGGCGACCTCACCCACAGCCCGCTGCAGTTGCGTCGCCCCGACGACGCCTGCGCCTTCGACATCGACGCGCCGGCCGCCACCGTGAGCCGAAGGCGCATCCTGACCGACGCGGCCCGCGCGGGCGCCGCGGTGATCCCCGCGCACTATCCCGGTCGCGGTGGAGCGACCATCCGCGCCGTCGAGGACGGATTCGACGTCGACGACTGGCTAGGCTTCGACCCGTTGCCGCCACGCCCGCGGTGAGACGCCGTGCGCCCGGCCGAACAGCCGCGTGAAGTACCCGGGGTCGGCGATCCCGACGCGCCGCGCGATCTCGGCGACCGGGAGATCGGTGTCCGCCAGCAGCTTTCGCGCCGCGGCCAGGCGCCGCTCGATGATCCAGTCCTGCACCGTGCGTCCGGTGCGCCGGCGCACGACGGTGGTGAGATGCCCGGGGCTGATGCCGATCTCGGCGGCCACGTCGCGCAGGGACAGCGGTTCGCCGTACCGGCGGTCGATCACGGCGAACACATCGGCAAGCAGCGGTTCCCCGCTGCGGCGCAGGTCCCCGACCACGTCGTCGGCCAGGCGTGCGAGGTCGATCAGCAACAGCGTCAGGTGGGCGAGCGCCGCCTGCTGGTAACCCAGCCTCCGCTCGGCGAGCTCCGCCTCGATGGCCCGAATGTGGTTGTCCCACAGGGACCTACCGGCGCTAGGCACCTCCAACCGCAGCAGTCCCCCGGACTTGCCGTGCAGGAAAGGAAACAACAGCGGATGCGATCCCCACGCGGGACGCGGCGACCCCGCACGCTCGCCGAGCGCGTCGGGTGAGAAGAACAGCGCCACGCCGCCGTCGAGGTCGCCGGCGGCGGCGGGATCGATCACCTCGCCGGGTGCCGCGACAATGACCAGCCCCGTCGCGTGCGCGTACCAGAGCGCCGGGAAGTCATGGATGTGCCGACCGTGTTCGACGCCGTCGGCAAGTTGTGTTCGCAGCACCGTCACCGGGGGCGTGTCCAGGTCCCGCCGGTAGGAGTAAACCGGCACGCCACCGCGGTGGCGGATCACGCGAGTCGGCGCGCTCATCGCCCCAAAGATAGTCCTGATTTTGCAAACAATCGACCAATCCTGCGCGCAGCGAGCGGTTCATCATGGTGACCATGACCAAACATCATCCACATGACTACCTGCCGGCGGCCGGGGTCGACGCGCTGCTTCCCACGTACGACTTGATGTCCCGCCTGCTGGGCATGAGGAAGGTCCACGACGCGCTGCTCGCGCAGGCCGACTTGGCCGATTGCCGCCGAATCCTGGAGATCGGCTGCGGCACCGGCAATCTCACGCTTCGTGCCAAACGCGCCCATCCCCGGCTCGACGTCGTCGGATGCGATCCCGACCCGCGCGCGCTCGATCGGGCGCGCCGAAAGGCCGAGGGGGTCCGCTTCGACCTCGGCTACGCAGAACGGCTCCCCTACGCCGACGGCGAGTTCGACCGGGTGCTGTCGTCGATGATGCTGCATCACATCGAATCCGGCTCGAAAAGCGCCGCGGCGGCGGAGATGTTCCGGGTGCTTCGCCCCGGCGGCAGCCTGCACGTGGTCGACATCGGCGGCGACGTGGCGCACCGGCATGGCCTGTCGGCCCGGCTCATCCGCCACAACCACCACGCGGCCGGGAACCTCAGCGGCGCGATCCCCCGCCTGCTGCGCGGGGCGGGCTTCGACTGCACCGAGGTCGCGTCGCAGCGCCACCGGATTCTGGGGCAGTTGGACTTCTATCGCGCCACCCGCCCGGCATAGCGCTGCCGGGTTACGGTTGAGGCCATGGCGCGCTACCGTGTGGTTCAGTGGTCAACAGGCAACATCGGAAGCCGAGCGCTCGGCATCCTCATCGACCGCGACGACTTCGACGTGGTGGGCGTCCACGCCCTGGGCGCGGAGAAGGTGGGCCGCGACGCGGGGGTCCTGGCGGGCCGGCCCCCGATCGGCGTCACCGCGACGAGCGACGTCGACGCACTGCTCGACCTCGCCCCGGACTGCGTGAACTACATGCCGCGCGTGATCGACTACGACCTGGTGGAGGCGATGCTGCGCCGCGGCATCAATGTGGTCACCACGGGAGACTTCCTGACCGGCACCCACCACCCGGTTGAGCTGCCGGCGCTCGAGGAGGCGGCGCGACAGGGAGGCGCAACCTTCCTCGGAACGGGATTCGAGCCCGGATTCATCAACGTCGTCGCCGGCTTCCTGACCGGAGCGTGCCGACGGGTGCGCAGCGTCAAATTGGTCGAAACACTGGACTGCACAACCTATCCCGTACAAGACGTCTGGAAGGTGCTCGGATTCGGCAAGCCGCCCCGCGAGCGGGTGACGTACCTCGATCCCGAGACGCAACGATTCGGCCTCGGCTACTTCGAGACGCTCGACATGATCGCCATGATGCTCGGGGTCGAGCTCGACTCCAAGGAGGCGTTCGTCGAGCCCGCCGTGCTCACCCGGGACCTGCATCTGGGCTGGGTGGACTACGCCGCCGGCACGGCCGGGGGCCAACGCCGCACCTATCGCGGCTACCGCGGCGGCCGCCCGGTGATCGAGCTGGCCATCTGCTGGACCATGAGCGACGACGCGCTCGACCCGAAATGGACCGAGCCCAAGGGCTTCAGCGTCGTGATCGAGGGCGAACCACATGTCGACGCGACGATCCGGTTCGGCAGGCCCGGCGAGGACGTGATGACCGTGCTGATGGACAGCACCGCCGTCGCCGCGGTCAACGCCATACCGTTTCTGTGCGCGGCACCGCCGGGCGTCATCACCCCGATCGACCTGCCCGTCACCGGGTCCCACGGCGCGCTGAGTTAGCGCTGGTCGATCGCGACCTTGACGGCGCCGCTGGCGCCCTGGTCGGCGATCGCGAGAAAGGCGTCGCGCCAGCGCCCGAGCGAGAACGAGTGGGTGAGCATGGGACGCAGGTCGATTCGGCCGCCGGCGGCCAGGTCGAGGTAGTGGGCGATGGCGTGCTTGCGGCGCCCGTCCACCTCCTCGACGCCGAACGCGTTGGACCCGACGAGGGCGATCTCCTTGAAGTACAGCGGGCTGTGCTCCCACCGGCCCGGCGCATGGACGCCGGCCTTCACCAGCGTGCCCCGCGAGCGCAGGACCCGAACCCCGACCTCAAAGGTCTCCGGCTTGCCGATCGTGTCGTAGACGACGTCGACCGCCCCCGGATGCGCCATCGGCAGGCCCTGCAGCGGCTGCCACAGCCGGCCGCCGCCCCAGGCGACCAACTCCTCGATCACGGCCAGGCGCGGTTCGTGGGCGAGCACGAGGCTCGCACCGAACCGGCGGGCCAGTTCCGCCTGCGCGTCGAAGCGGGCCACCACCGCGACCGCCACGTCCGGGTACAGCGCGCGCAGGATCGCGACCGCGCACAGCCCCAGCGAGCCGGCCCCGTACACCAGGACCCGGCCGGCGCGCGGCGGCGGATGGCGGGTGACCGCGTGCAACGACACCGAGAACGGGTCGGCGAAGACGGCCGCGTCGTCGGGAACCGCATCGGGCACGGGGAAGAGCATGCTGTCGTGGGCGGGCATCAGCTCGGCGTAGCCGCCCGTCGCGTCGGCCGACACCCCGGTGTGGATGCCGGGCTTGATGTCGCCGTCGGCGAAGCTCCAGCACAGGCTGTAGTCGCCCGCGTCGCACGCGGGACACGGCGGCGCGATGCCGCGCGGACCGCACGACAGCCACGGGTTGAGCACCACCCGTTGCCCGACCTCGAGCCCGCGCGCGGCGGGCCCCAACGCCACCACGTCGGCGACGACCTCGTGGCCCATCACTTGGGGGAACGAGCAGAAGGGCGCCATGGCGTTGTCGCCGTCGCCCTCGCCGAAGTCCAGCAGGATCTGCTTGGAGTCCGACCCGCAGATGCCGGTCAGCCGCGGCCGCGTCAGCACCCAATCGGGATGCGGCAGAACCGGATCCGGAACCGTGCGCAGCGCCGTCGGGCTGCGCGCCAGGTTCCGGGCCAACGCGGTGGCGCCGTCCGGAACGTCGACGGCCTCCGGTGATACGCCGAACACGAGCGCCCGCATGCGTCAAGGTTGCCGCGTGCGGGCCGCGGCGTACAGTGGTGAAGGCTTGTTATATCGGCTAAATATTAGATTGACTACGTCTGAATAGGGGCACAACATGACCTCCACCAGGTACGAGGGAGACACCTGGGACCTGGCGTCCAGCGTCGGGGCGACGGCGACCATGGTGGCCGCCGCCCGCGCGGTCGCCTCCCGCTCCGAGCGTCCGCTGATCGAAGACCCGTTCGCCGAGCCCCTGGTGCGGGCGGTGGGCGTCGACCTGCTGACCCGGCTGGCCAGCGGCGAGCTCGATCCCGGCGAACTGAACGACGTCCACGACGGAGGCTCCGGATCGCCCGGGGCGATGTCGCGGATGGCCGACAACATGGCGGTGCGCACCAAGTTCTTCGACGAGTTCTTCCTCGACGCGACGGGCGCGGGCATCGATCAGGTCGTGATCCTGGCCTCGGGCCTGGACTCACGCGCATACCGGCTGCCGTGGCCCGCCGGCACGGTGGTTTACGAGGTGGACCAACCCGAGGTCATCGAGTTCAAGTCCCGCACCCTGGCCGGCCTGGGCGCCGCGCCCACCGCCGAGCGTCGCGTCGTCGCCGTCGACCTGCGCGACGACTGGCCCGCCGCGTTGCGCGCCGCCGGTTTCGACCCCGCCCGGCCGACGGCCTGGAGCGCCGAGGGGCTGCTCGGTTACCTGCCGCCCGAGGCGCAGGATCGGCTGCTGGACACCATCACCGAACTGAGCGCGCCGGGCAGCCGGGTTGCGACCGAGAGCTCGCCCAACCCCGAGCCGGGCGACGAGGAGAAGATGAAGCAGCGCATGAAGACCATCTCCGAGCGCTGGCGCGCGCACGGCTTCGATCTCGACATGGTGGGGCTGGTCTACTTCGGCGACCGCAACGAGGCCGCGGCCTACCTCGCCGAACGGGGCTGGCGGTTGAGCGGCAGCAGCATCCGCGACTTGTTCACGGCCAATGGCCTTGCGCCGCTTGAGGACGACGACATGCGCATGGGCGATGTGCGCTACATCAGCGGCACCCATGAGTGAGGGACGGGCCGAGGGCGACAGCTGGGACCTGGCGTCGAGCGTCGGCGCGACCGCCACGATGGTCGCCGCGTCCCGGGCGCTGGCCTCCCAGGGGCCCGACGCGCTGCTCGACGACCCACTGGCCGATCCCCTGGTGCGCGCCGTGGGACTGCAGCCCTTCGTCCGCATCCTCGACGGGGAGGTCAGCTTCGACGACGACCCGCTGCTGAACCGCAAGACGCGGACCGAACAGATCGCCGTCCGGACCAGGTTCTTCGACGACTTCTTCACCGGCGCCGCCGTGCCGCAGGCCGTTATCCTGGCGTCCGGTCTCGACACGCGGGCCTATCGGTTGCGGTGGCCGGCCGGCACGGTGGTCTACGAGATCGACCAGCCCGAGGTCATCGACTTCAAGACCGCCACGCTGGCCGGCCTCGGTGCCGCGCCGACGGCCGAACGGCGCGCGATCGGCATCGACCTGCGCGACGACTGGCCGGCGGCATTGCGCGACAACGGCTTCGACGTGACACGCCCGACGGCCTGGAGCGCGGAAGGCCTGCTGCCCTACCTGCCGCCCGAGGCGCAGGACCGGCTGTTCGACAACATCACCGCGCTCAGCGCGCCGGGCAGCCGGCTCGCCACCGAGCACGTGCCGGACCCGAACGCGTTCTCCGACGAGCGCCTGCAGCACATCACCGAGCGGTGGCGCCGCGCCGGCTTCGACCTCGACGCCTCCCAGCTGTTCTACCTCGGCGAGCGCAGCGTGGTCGTCGACTACCTGACCGGCCACGGCTGGGATGTCACAGCGTACCCCGCCCGGGAACTCTACGCGCGCAACGGGTTCGAGTTCCCCGAGGTGCAGATGGCCGCGTTCGGGGACCTGCACTACGTCGCCGCGACCCTCCGCTAGGGTCGAGCCCATGTCACGCACTCACGACGACGAATGGGATCTGGCGTCGAGCGTCGGGATGACCGCGACGTTCGTCGCGGCGGCGCGCGCCATGGCGACGAAGGATCCCCGCGGCCTGATCGACGACCCCTTCGCCGAGACGCTGGTCCGCGCGGTGGGGGTCGACTTCTTCATCAAGATGCTGGACGGCGAGCTCGACATGACCGCGATCGAGGGTTCGTCGCCAGAGCGCGCGCAGGCCATGACCGACGGGATGGCGGTCCGCACACGATTTTTCGACGACTATTTCCTCGACGCCACGGCCGGCGGGGTGCGCCAGGCGGTGATCCTCGCCTCCGGTTTGGACGCGCGCGCCTACCGGCTGCCGTGGCCCGCCGGCACGGTGGTCTACGAGATCGACCAGCCGCGGGTGATCGACTTCAAGACGACCACCCTGGCCGACGCCGGGGCGCAACCGACCGCAACCCGGCGCACCATCCCGATCGACCTGCGCGCGGACTGGCCGGCCGCGCTCGAGGCCGCCGGCATCGACACGACCGCACCCATCGCCTGGCTGGCCGAGGGGCTGCTGATCTACCTACCGCCGGAGGCCCAGGACAGGTTGTTCGACAACATCACCGCACTCAGCGTCGCGGGCAGCACAATCGCCACCGAATTCGTGCCGGGCATCGTCGATTTCGACGCCGAGCGGGTGCGGCAGATGTCCAGTCCGTTCCGCGAGCACGGCGTCGACGTCGACATGGCGTCGCTGGTCTACCCGGGCGACCGCAACCACGTCGTCGACTACCTCAGGGGCAAGGGCTGGGACGTCGACGGCGTCACGCGGACGGAATTGTTCCGGCGGCACGGCATCGAGGTGCCCGCACCGGAGAACGACGACCCGCTGGGCGAGATCATCTTCATCAGCGGGAAGCTGACGGGCTAGAGCCGCGACGGCCCCAGCCACAGCGCGCTGGCGCCGCTCATCGTCTGCTCTGCATTGGCGAGCAGGCCGCCCACGGTCCGGACGAGGAGCGCGCCCAGCGCGTCGGGCAGCGACAGCGCGGCCGGCTGCGACGACGTTCGGGGACGCACCATGCCCAGCAGCGAGGAGCCCGGGTAGCTGACGAGGCGGACCTCGGCGTCCGCGTCGAGCCCGGCCAGTACCTTGGCGCGGCGCACCGCGGTCCGGAACCCGCCGAGTTCGTCGACCAGGCCGCGTTCGAGCGCGTCGGCCCCCGTCCAAACCCGGCCCCGCGCAACGCGTTCCACCGCCTCGACGGTCATGTTCCGGCCCTCGGCGACCCGCTCGACGAAGTCGGTGTAGAACAGGTCCGCCTCGGCCTCGCGATGCGCGCGCTGCTCGGGGGTGAACGGCGCGTCGATCGACCAGGCGTCGGCGTTGGCGTTGGTGCGCACGGTGTCCGACCCGACCCCCAGCCGTTCGAGCAGATCGCGCACCACCAGCTTGCCGGTGATCACCCCGATCGAACCCGTGATGGTGCCCGGATTGGCGACGATCGCGTCGGCGCCCATCGCGACGTAGTACCCGCCCGAGGCCGCCATGGCGCCCATCGACGCCACCACCGGCTTGCCGCGCTTGCGGGCCCTGGTCACCTCGCGCCAGATGGTCTCCGACGCCGTGACCGCGCCGCCGGGGCTGTTGACCCGCAGCACGATCGCGGCAACCTCGTCGTCGGCCGCGGCCTCCCGCAGCGCCGCCGCGATCGTGTCACCGCCGGCTGCCGAGGGGCCCACGGGCAGCCCCTGCGGCCCCCCGCGTCCGTCGACGATCGAACCGTCGACGGTCACGACGGCGAACGTAGGCTTGGGCCGCCGGCCCGGCACCGGGGGCATGGGCGGGGTCAGCCGCGCCCGGGCCGTCGCCGCGTAACGCGACAGGTACAGCCGGGGCGGGGTCGAGTCGTCCGAGTCGTCTTCCACGCCAACGAGTTCGGCCATGCGGGCGTAGGCCTCGTCACGGAACCCAACCCGGTCGATGAGCCCGGCCTCGAGAGCGTCGTCGCGCAGCAGCGGCGCCCGGTCGGCCAGCCCGTCCAGCTTGGCCGACTCGATCTTGCGGGATTCCGCGACCGCCCGCCAGACCTGCTCCTGCACGCTCTCAAGCATCCGCGTGACGGCCTCGCGGTGCGCCTCGGTGAAGCCGTGCTCGGTGAAAAGGTTTGCCGCGGACTTATATTCGCCGCGGGCCACGAACTCCGCCTCGATGCCCGCCTTGTCGAGCGCGTCGCGCAGGAACGTCGCGTTGCTCGCGAAGCCAATCAGGCCGACGGTTCCGGACGGCTGCATCCACACCTCGCCGAACGCGGAGGCCAGGTAGTAGGACAGCGTGCCCGGGTAGGTCTCGGCCCAGGCCAGTGACGGCTTGACCGCGCTGAAGGCCGCGATCGCCTCCCGCAGCTCCTGCACCGCCGCCGGCGGCGACGCCGCCAGTTGCACACGCGCGATCATCCCCGCGATCCGCGGGTCCTCGGCGGCGCGGTGGATGGCCGCGACGATGTCCCGTAGCGCCATCTGCCGGCCGCCCGTGAGGATCAGCAGCGGGTCGAATCCCGTCGTCTCGGGCGGCACCGAGCGCAGGTCGAACTCGAGCACGCAGCCGCTGGGCACGCCGTGGTGGCGGGCGGTGTCGACCCGCTCGGCCAGCGCGCGGACGTCGGCGACACCGGGAATCGAGGGCAGTAAGGCGAACATGAAAGAAGCCTACCGACCGCCCGCCGTACCGTGGTCGCGTGAGGTGCTCGATCGCCATCCCCCAATTCGACGACGACCGCACGGGCGGCTTCGATGCCGCGGGGCTGCGCGCCTTCCTTGCCCGCGCCGAGGAGCTCGGCTTCGAGGGCGGCTGGGTGCTCGAGCAGATCCTCGGCGAGGCACCCCTGCTGGCTCCGCTGGAGCTGCTGGCCTGGTGCGCGGCGGGTACCGAGCGGCTGCGCCTGGGCGTGGCGGTGCTGGTCACCTCGCTGCACGATCCGCTCCAGCTGGCGTCGGCGGCGACGGCCGTCGACCGGCTCAGCCACGGACGCCTCGACCTCGGCGTCGGGGCCGGCGGCGGCTTCCGCAGGTTCGCCGCGTTCGGCGTCGAGAAGTCCACCTACATCTCGTATTTCACCGAGGGGCTGGAGCTGATGAAGGCGGCGTGGTCCGACGAGCCGCGGGTGACCTTCCGCGGCCGGTTCCGCGACGTCGACGACGTTCCGGTCCAGCCCAAGCCGGTGCAGCGGCCCCACCCGCCGATCTGGTTCGGCGGATCCGCGCCCCGGGCGCTGGCGCGGGCGGTGCGGCACGGCGACTCGTTCATGGGCGCCGGGTCGTCGACCACCGAGGCGTTCGCCGCGGCCGTGACGGTGGTGCGCCGCGAGCTCGAGGAGCAGCGAAAAGACCCCGCGCGCTTCACCATTGGCAAGCGGGTCTACCTGATGGTGGACGACGACGCGGCGCGGGCCCGCGAGCGCGTGCTCGGCGGGCTGCGGCGCATCTACGGGACGATGCCCGGCGTCGACGACGTCCCGGTGTCCGGCACGCCCGCAGACGTGGCCCGCGGGCTGCGCGAGGTGATCGACGCCGGGGCCGAGTACGTGCTGCTCAACCCGGTCGGCGCGGACGTCGCGGAGAATCGCGAGCAGATGGAACGCCTTGCCGCGGAGGTCATTCCGCAGCTTGGCTGATCAGAGCTCGGTGGCCGAACCGCCCGCGGCGGTGATCTTCTCGCGCGCGCTGCCGCTGAACTTGTGCGCCGTGACGTTCACGTTCACGGTCAGCTTGCCGTCGCCGAGGACCTTGACCGGGGTGTTCTTGCGGACCGCGCCCTTGGCCACCAGCTCGTCGACGCCCACCGAACCGCCCTCGGGGAACAGCCGGTTGAGGTCGCCGACGTTGACCACCGAGTATTCGGTGCGGAACCGGTTGCGGAAACCCTTGAGCTTGGGCAGCCGCATGTGGATCGGCATCTGCCCACCCTCGAAGGTGGCGGGCACGTTCTTACGCGCCCTGGTGCCCTTGGTGCCGCGGCCCGCGGACTTGCCCTTCGAACCCTCACCGCGGCCGACGCGGGTGCGCGCGGTCTTGGACCCGGGCGCGGGCTTGAGGTCGTGCAGCTTGAGCGTCATTTGGTCTCCTCCACCTCGACGAGGTGGTTCACCACCGCGATGAGGCCGCGGGTCTGTGCGTTGTCTTCGCGGATCACCGAGTGGCGGATCCGCCGCAGGCCCAGCGTGCGCAGGCTCTCGCGCTGCTTCCAGCGCGCCCCGATGGTGCTGCGCACCTGGGTGATCTTGAGCTGACTCATGACGGTGCCCCAGCCTCTCTCGCGGCCGCCGCGCTGGCGAGCGCCTCACCCTCGCGGCGGGCCTTCAGCATGCCGGCGGGGGCCACGTCCTCGATCGGCAGCCCGCGACGGGCGGCCACCTCCTCGGGACGCTGCAGCGCCTTGAGCGCGGCGACGGTGGCGTGCACCACGTTGATCGCGTTGTCGCTGCCCAGCGACTTGGACAGAATGTCGTGCACGCCGGCGCATTCCAGCACCGCGCGGGCCGCGCCGCCGGCGATCACACCGGTACCTGGGCTGGCGGGGCGCAACAGCACCACGCCGGCGGCCGCCTCACCCTGCACGGGGTGGGTGATGGTGCCGCGGATCAGCGGGACCCGGAAGAAGCCCTTGCGCGCCTCCTCGACACCCTTGGCGATCGCGGCGGGCACCTCCTTGGCCTTGCCGTAGCCGACCCCGACCATGCCGTTGCCGTCGCCGACGATGACCAGCGCGGTGAAGCTGAACCGCCGGCCACCCTTGACCACCTTGGAGACGCGGTTGATCGCGACCACGCGTTCCAGGTAATTGCTCTTGTCGCCGTCCCGGTCGCGGCCGCCGCGGCCGGCGCCGTCGCGCCGCCCGCGGCCGTCGCGGTCACCCCGCGAGTCGCGGTTGTCGCCCTGTCCGCCACCTGTGCTACTCGTCATCAGAATCTCAATCCGTTCTCGCGCGCGGCATCGGCCAGCGCCGCGATCCGTCCGCCGTAGGTGTATCCGCCGCGGTCGAACACGACGCTGTCGATGCCGGCGGCCTTGGCGCGCTCGGCGATCAGTTGGCCGACCCGCACGCTGCGGGCCTTCTTGTCGCCCTCCAGGCCGCGCACGTCGGCCTCGATCGACGACGCGGCCGCCACCGAGGTGCCGTTCTCGTCGTTGACCAGTTGCACGTGGATGTGGCGCGCGGAGCGGTTGACCACCAGCCGCGGGCGCTGCGGGGTGCCCTCGACCTTCTTGCGCAGCCGCGCGTGCCTGCGCAGCCGGGAGACCCGGCGGGCTGCCGAAACTGATTGCGCCATGACTACTTACCTGTCTTTCCGACCTTGCGGCGGATCTGCTCGCCCTCGTAGCGCACGCCCTTGCCCTTGTACGGGTCGGGGCGGCGCAGGCGGCGGATGTTCGCCGAGATCTGGCCGACCTTCTGCTTGTCGATCCCCGACACCGTGAACTTCGTCGGCGACTGGACCGCGAAGGTGATGCCCTCGGGCGCCTCGATCACCACCGGGTGGCTGTAGCCGAGCGCGAACTCGAGGTTGGAGCCCTTGAGCTGCACGCGGTAGCCGACGCCGAAGATCTCCATCTTCGTGGTGTAGCCCTGCGTCACGCCGGTGACGAGGTTGGACACCAGCGTGCGCGACAGCCCGTGCAGCGAACGGTTGTGCCGCTCGTCGTCGGGACGGGTGACCACGATCGCGCCGTCGTCGTTGCGGGCCACGGTGATCGGCTCGGCCACGGTCAGGTCGAGGATGCCCTTGGGCCCCTTGACCGACACCTTCTGGCCGTAGATCGTCACATCGACCCCGCTGGGGATCGGAATGGGTTGCTTACCAATACGCGACATGGTTTTTCCTTCTCACCACACGTATGCGAGGACTTCGCCGCCCACGCCCTGTCTGGCTGCCTGACGGTCGGTCAGCAGGCCCGAGGAGGTCGAGATGATCGCCACCCCGAGGCCGCCGAGCACGCGGGGCAGGTTGGTGGACTTCGCGTACACGCGCAGGCCGGGCTTGGACACCCGGCGCAGGCCGGCGATGCTGCGCTCGCGGCTGGGCCCGTACTTGAGCTGAATGACCAGCGACTTGCCCACCCGAGCGTCTTCGGTGCGGAAATCGCTGATGTATCCCTCACTCTTGAGGATCTCGGCGATGTTCGCCTTGATCTTCGAGTGCGGCAACGTCACCTCGTCGTGGTACGCGGAGTTGGCGTTGCGCAGACGTGTCAGGAAGTCTGCGATCGGGTCCGTCATCGTCATATCGTTAGTCCCCTACGCCTGTCACCAACTGCTCTTCTGCACACCGGGAAGCTCACCGGCGTGTGCCATCTCGCGCAGGCAGATCCTGCACAGCCCGAACTTGCGGAACACCGCACGCGGGCGACCGCACTTGCTGCACCGGGTGTAGCCACGCACGGCGAACTTCGGCTTGCGATTCGCCTTGTTGACCAATGCCTTCTTAGCCATCGATTCAGTTCTCCTTGAACGGAAAGCCGAGGGCCCGCAACAGCGCTCGTCCTTCGTCGTCGTTCGTCGCCGAGGTGACGACGTTGATGTCCATGCCGCGGACCCGGTCGATCTTGTCCACGTCGATCTCGTGGAACACCGACTGCTCGTTCAGCCCGAACGTGTAGTTGCCCACGCCGTCGAACTGCTTGGGCGAAAGCCCGCGGAAGTCGCGAATACGCGGCAGCGCAATGGATGTCAGGCGGTCGAGGAACTCCCACATCCGGTCGCCGCGCAGAGTGACCCGCACGCCGATCGGCATCCCCTCGCGCAACTTGAACTGCGCGATGGACTTGCGCGCGCGCCGGATCTCCGGCCGCTGCCCCGTGATGAGCGCCAGGTCGTTGACCGCGCCGTTGATCAGCTTGGCGTCGCGGGCCGCCTCGCCGACGCCCATGTTGACGACGACCTTGGTCACCGTCGGGATCTGCATGACGTTGGCGTAGTTGAACTGCTTCTGCAACGAATCACGAATCTCGTTGCGGTACTTCTCTTTCAGGCGAGGCTGAACCTTTTCTGCGGTGGTCATGCTAGATGTCCTTGCCGTTGCGCTTGGAGATGCGGACGCGTTTGCCGGTTTCCTCGTCGACCCGGTAGCCGATCCGGGTCGGCTTGCCGTCGGAGTCGACCACCATCACGTTGGAAACGTGGATCGGGGCCTCCTGGGTGACGATGCCGCCGGAGCGCGCGCCGCGCTGGTTGGCCGAGACCGCGGTGTGCTTCTTGATCCGGTTGACGCCCTCGACCAGCACCCGGTTGCGCTCCGGGTACGCCTGCAGGACCTTGCCTTTGGCGCCCTTGTCCTTACCGGCGATGACCAGGACGGTGTCGCCCTTGTGGACCTTCATCTACAGCACCTCCGGGGCCAGCGAGATGATCTTCATGAAGCGCTTCTCGCGCAGCTCGCGGCCAACCGGGCCGAAGATGCGCGTCCCGCGCGGGTCGTTGTCGGGCTTGATGATCACCGCGGCGTTCTCGTCAAACTTGATGTAGCTGCCGTCCGGGCGCCTGCGCTCCTTGACCGTGCGCACGACGACGGCCTTGACGACGTCCCCGCGCTTGACGTTGCCGCCCGGGATGGCGTCCTTGACGGTGGCAACGATGACGTCACCGATGCCGGCGTAGCGTCGAGACGAGCCGCCGAGCACGCGGATGCACAAGATCTCCTTGGCGCCGGTGTTGTCGGCGACCTTCAGCCGCGATTCCTGCTGAATCACTCGATCTCCTGACCTGGTTGCGTGTGCACGGCAGGACGAATCCACCCAGCCTGACGTGCGCGTCTTGAAAAGCAGTTGTCACCGAAAGGCACGCGGGGCCGATAACGTTTGCACGCACCAGCCGAGGTCTGCCCAAGGCAACCCCTAGAGTCTAGGCGACGAGCAGCTCAGCGCCAAATTCTCGATGTCGACGAGGTGGTGCACGCCTTCATGCATGGCCTGCCGCACGAACCAGCGAGCGGTGCGCTCCTCGTGCGGAAGGCGGGTCGCCACGCGGTCCCAGTCGTCTTCGCCCATGCGCGCCACTTCGTCGCGGAATCCGGCGGTGGCCGCCGCCAACTCGTCAAGCGTGGCGTCGATGTCGCAATCGTTGTACCGGAAACGGCGGGCCCGCAGGTCGTTGAACATCGGCTCCAGGGCTGGCCGTTGCTCGGTGCGGACGCGGTACAGCCGGATGGTGAAGCTGACATAGACATCGCGGATGTGGCAGAGGTACTCCGCGATGGACCACACGTCCGGGGCGGGCCGCAGCCGTCGTGCCTCGGCAGGGATCGCGCCGGCCACCTCCCGTACGGCGCCCGGCAGCCCGGCGATGACGTTGACCGCGTCATCGACTCCCGTATCCGCGTAGACAACGGAGCAGCGACGGCAGATGTGGTCCTCCGCGGCGAGCGGGGGCAATGACGAGCCCATTCGTCGATCCTCCAACGGCTGGCATCGCCGTCGGCGCGCGGGTCAGTGCGCAGCCGACGCCTCAGAAGGGTGGTGGGTCGTCGTCGGGTGGGGCGGGCCCGATATCGCCCGGGGCGGCCGTGTTTCGGGCCATCCGGGCGTCGCGGTTGTGGCGGCGTTCGGTGGCGATGCGGGTGGCGCGGTCCTGAGCGCGGGTGCGGCGGCGGGTGGGCATCATGGCGGCGCGGTCGGTGCAGGGCTCATCGGCGGGCACCGGGCGTCGGGGTGCCGGGCCGGTCGGGGCGCACAGGTAGGGGAACAACAGTGCGCTGCCCGGGGTAGTGACGTAGGTCTGGCCGTCGGGTAGGCGCCAGATCACCGTCCCATCAGGGAGCTGCTCGTCTTGCCACCCGCAGAACGTTTTGAGCAAATGATGCAGACGGCACAGACACTTCACGTTGGAGGCGTGGGTGGCCCCGCCCTGGGCGTAGGGGATGGTGTGGTCGAGGTCGCAGTGCACCGCCGGGCGGTCACAGCCCGGGGCCCGGCAGGTCAGGTCGCGACACCGCACGAAATCCGACAGCGCTTTGGACGGGGTGTAGCCCTGTTCCGGGGCGGCATCGAGAGCGGGGTGCACCAGCGGGACGAGCTTGGCCGAGGCGGCCAGCTCGGCGAGCAGTTCGGGGGTGATCAACCCGTCGGCGCTGAGCTCTGAGGCCGGGGCATCACCGCGGCCCGCCACGGTGGCCTGCTCGGCGAGCACATGGATCACCACCGGTGACGCCGGGCGCCGGCCCCCGGCCGCGCAGTCCGGGCGCGCGCAGCGACACCCCAGCCGATCGCCGCCGGCGGCCAACGCCCCCAGGGCGTCGGCGCGGCGCTGCTCGCGGGTCCGCGGATCATGCGGGCACACCGTGGCCGCCAGCGCGTTCAGCCGCGCGTCCAGCGCGTGGGCGTCCGGCGCCAGCAGACTGCCGCCAAACTCGGCCGCCCCCTCACACGTCGGGCCGAACCACACCTCACGATCACGCTGACGCTCTTTTCGCCGGCGCACCGCGTCCCGATCCGCCTGCGCCACAATCTTGTCCACGCGCGCGCCCAGCCGACCCTGCGTCATCGACGGCCACCGCCCCACAGTGGCGGCCAGCTGCCGATCGACACCCGCCAGCACCTCGCGGTCCTCGATCAAATCGGTGCGGTAGACGATCGTGGTGAACGCCCGATAGTCGATATCGCCCGCCTTGAACACCTCGCCGACAAGGGGCAAGCGTTCGCGCAACGCGCGGGCATACCGCAACCGCGAGGCGGCCATCCCTTGGGAAATCCGCAGGGCCGCGGCCACCTCGGCGGCGACGGCCTCCATCGTGTCGACCACCCACTCCTCGTCGGCCGCACCCTGCGTGTGCCGAAGCGCGAAGAACTCGCCGATCTTGGCCAACTGCAAGGCCGCGCCCTGATTCTCCGCGCGCGCCGCCGCAGCGATCTCCCCGAGAAGGGCGGCAGCGGGCGAGGAACCAGCACCCCGAACTTCTTCGAACATGTGTTCGATTATGTCAGCGTGCTCTGACAAACTCGACACAACAGATTCCGAGGAGCCTCAGCTCGAATGTCGGTACCAGGCGGCGATGTACAACACCAGCGCAGTCGCCAGCGCGATGAGCACCCAGATCACGACGGCCTGGTCGATCCAGGCGCCGGCGGGCGGGGTCCCCGGGAGGATATTTCGCAGGGGGACGACGGCGAACAGCATCGCGGCGTACCAGGTGGAGAACGGTGGGAGGAATTGCCTTCTGCCCGTAAGCATTTGGATCGCCACGAAGAGAGCCAGCGTCGGCAGGGTGATCAGGACCAGGCAGATGCCGAGGTCGAACACCAGCGGGCCCTTGGCCCGCTGCAGGGTGATCACCACGTTGTCCGGCCGATCCACATCCGCCTTGTCACGGCCCACCCGGGTGACGCCGACGTCCCATCCGTCCAGCGACCCCGTCACTTCCACCCTGGCGGGCTTCAGGACGCGGTTCTCGCCGCTCCCGACCAGCACGTCGGCCTGAATCGTGCCCGTTTTGTACGAGTCGAACGGCCAATCTCCGGGATCACCCCGGGCCTCGATCGTGGTCGCCACCTGCGCGGGCAACTTCCCCACCGGGTATTGCAGGTCGCCCAGGTCGTTCTGTGGGAAGAAGCGAACGGACGTGTCGACGTTCAGCACGTTGAGGCGCTTTTCGATCATCGAATCGTCAGGCATCACCAGCACTTTGACGTCGAGCCGGTTCGCCACGGTGTGCAGTTGCTCGAGGCGCACCAGAACCACGGTGCCGTCGTCCGTGCGCACATCCGGTTCGGGGAGCGGGCCGGGCGCGGTGGCCAGCCAGTGGTAGCCGAGCAGCGACAGGAGGTACACCACGACAACGCCGACGATGATGGAGATGTCGAGCACCAGGTGCCGTCGTCGCGGCTTGCGCTCCTTTCGCGGCGGGGTCGGCGGCGCGGCGGGCAGGGGCGGAGCGGGCGGGGCCGGATGACCGTTCGCCGGCACCTTCAGGGTGGCGGTCAATTCGGGCGAAGCCGGTGGCGCAGCCACGTCCCGTTGAACCGTCACGGAGCCAGATGTTAGCAACGGCGCCCTTTGCTGGCAGCGTGAGCGAGGCCGCGCTACACGCATTTAACATTGCTTGCTACCAGCTTTAACACCGCGCCGGTAATCGGGTGACCGGCGGTCAGTCTCCTTGCCGGACCCACGCGAAGAAGTACAAGCTCATCGCCGTCACCAGGGCGATCAGCACCCACTGCACCACCGCTTGGTCGATCCACGAACCGGGCGGTGGGGCACCGGGCAGGATGTTGCGCAGCGGCACGACGGCGAAGAGCATCGCGGCATACCAGGTTCCGAACGGCGGCACGAACTTTCGTCGGCCCATCGCCATCGGAACGGCCACCAGGAGCGCGATCGTGGGCAGCGTGATCAACACCAAGCAGATCACCAGATCGAACACCCGCGGGCCCTCGGCCCGCTCGAGGGTGATCACAACGGCGCCGGTGTCGGTGGACCGCGAGGTCGGCAGCGCGCTGGTGACCCGGTTGACGTGGAGCTGCCACCCGTCCAGTGATCCCGTCACCTGAACGATGGCGGGCAACTTCCTCCGGTTGTCGGGGGAGCCGACGAACGCGTCGGCCGCGATCGGCTCGGTCCTGTACGTGTCGAACGGCCAGTTGCGGGGATCGCCGTGCGCCTCGATCGTGGTGCTGAGTTGAGCCGGCGCCCTCCCCTTCGGGTACTGCAGGTCCCCCAGGTCGTTCGCCGGATAGATGCGCACCGCGATGTCGTTGCCGAGAACGTCGAAGCGGCTGTCGTACTGCTCGACGCCCGGATACACGAGGACGTTCACGGTCAGGCGATTGGTGACGGGCTTCAGCTCCTCGACGCGCAGCTGCACAATGGTCGCATTGCCGCCGCCCTGGCTCAGGTCCAGCGGAGGCAGCGGCGCCCCCTCGCTCTGCAAGATATGGATCCCGAAGAGCGACAGCGTGTAGGCGACGACGACGGTCAGCAGGATCGCGATGCCGATTTCGATCTGCGATCGGCGCAGCTTGGGTGGCTTGCGTTTCGGCGGCACCTCGGGCGCTTCCGTCGCCGCGGGGGGCGCCTCCGCGGGGGACGGGGCTGCCGATCCCACGTCGGCGGTCACAGCCCGCCTCCGTCCGCCGTATGGAGACGCTGAAATGGTTGCTGGGACCCGGGCGGCACGGGTTCAGATGCTAGCTAAAGGCGACGTCGATTGCGCAGCGAAAACCCCACGTCCGCCCAGCGAAAAGGCATCGGTCACCCACCGGCAACCGGTCGTTAACCGGAACCCGACTCGGCGTTCGCTACGCAGCGGAAGCCGATGTGGGTCGTCGCCGAGTCCTGGGACTGCGGTGACCGGGCCGCCGGGCGGTAGCGGTGGCAATACTCCGGAGCGCACAGGTGCGAGCCGCCCTTCAGGGTCTGGCTGATGGACGGGTCCGCGGGACCCGATGGCGCGCAGCACGACTTGGGCGGCTCGTCGAGCCGGTGGTGCGCCGAGAACTCCGTCGCGGTCCACTCCCAGACGTTGCCAATCATGTCGAGGAGCCCGAAACCGTTCGGCGGGAAGGCCCCGACGGGCGACGTCCCGACCCAGCCGAGGGCGCCGTCATTGCGGTACGGGAATCGGCCCTGCCACGTGTTGGCCATCAGTTGTCCGCCGGGCTTTTCCTCGTCGCCCCACGCATAGGTCGTGGTGGTTCCGGCGCGGGCCGCATATTCCCACTCGGCCTCGGCCGGGAGCCGGCGTCCGGCCCACCGCGCGTACGCGGCCGCGTCGGGATAAGCCACCTGGACCACGGGGTGGTCCCCCCTGTCGGCGATGTCGGTGTCCGGCCCGAACGGGTGCCGCCAGCTCGCGCCCGGCACCCAGTCCCACCACTGGCGCCAGTCCCGCAGGTCGACCGGCCCGGTCGTCGGGCGGAAAACCATGGCCCCCGGCACCAGGTCGTCGGGATTCGCGCCCGGGTACAGCGCGGGGTCGATCTCTCGTTCGGCGACCGTGACATGCCCTGTGGCGGCGACGAATTCGGCGAACTGCGCGTTGGTCACCGGGTGCCGCTCGATCGCGAACGGACCCACCGTCACGGTGTGGATCGGCGCCTCTTCGGGGTAGAAACTCGTCGACCCCATGCGGAATGAACCGCCCGGCAGATCGATCAGCTCGGTGAGCACCCCTTCAGGGTACGAGCCGGGTCACTCCGATTGTCGATACCACGTGACCATGTACAGGGCCATCGCCCCGACCAGGGCGATGAGCACCCAGATCACCAGGGCCTGGTCGATCCACGCGCCCGGTGGCGGCGAGCCGGGAAGGAAGTTGCGGATCGGGATGACCGCGAACAGCATCGCCGCGAACCACGTCACGAAGGGTGGAACGAATTTCCGCTTACCCAGGGCGATTTGGATCGCCACCGCGAACGCCAGGGCGGGCAGGGCGAAGAGCACCAGGCAGATGCCGAGGTCGAAGATCAGCGGACCCTTGGCCCGGTGCAGCGTGATGATCACGTTGTCGGGGCGGTCCGACTCCTGGCTGGCTTCGCCGACGCGCTTGACGCTCACGTCCCAGCCCTCCAACGACCCGACGACCTCGGTCCGCGCGGGAACGTACTGGCGGGCGTCGCCCTGGCCGACGAGGACGTCGGCCGAGAGCGTGTCGGTGCTGTAGGAATCGAACGGCCAGTTGTTGGGATCGCCGTGCGCTTCGATGGTGGTGGCCACCTGCGCGGGCGACTTGCCCGCCGGGTACTGCAGGTCACCGAGGTCGTTCGGTGGGTCCATCCGCACCGCGGTGTCGGTCTTGAGCACGTCGAGGCGCTTGTCGAACATCGAGTCCTCTGGAATCACAAGCACTTTCACGCCAAGACGGTTCGCAACAGTATCGAGCTTCTCCAGGCGGATCAGCACGACGGTGTCGTTGGTCGCGTTCAGGTCCGGCGCCTTCAGCGCTCCCCCGGACGTGGCCAGCAGGTGGAAGCCGAACAACGACAGCGCATAGACGATCACAACGGCGAGCAGGATGCCCAGGCCGACGACCAGGCGGCGCCTGGGCTTTTTCGGCGGCGTCGCGGGGGCCGCGGACGGCGTGGGCGGAGGCGTCTCGGGCGCCGACGGCGACGGTGCGGGCGGGGCTTGGTGCGTCATCTGTCGCTACCTCCGTAGAGATCGATCGCCAGTCCCCCGAGGGGAGATGGTAGCGAACTGACGCGCCGCGCGCTACGAAGCAAAAATCCGAAGCGGAGGAGGCGCTTTCCGCCTCAGCGCCCGGCTCAAGTCGCCCGGCAGCGAAATCGCCGCGTCGATCCGTTCACCTGATGTTTGTTTGCCTGCTTGTTCGTGGGCCGGTAATTCTCGACGTGTGCCCAAGTCGGGGTGATTCGCGCATGCCCCGAGAGCCCGCCCCCGGCGCCGGGCGTCATCCCCTCAGGAGACAATCACCGTGAAGCTCAATCGACCAGCGGCTGTCATGCGCTTGCTGGCCGCTGGTGCACTGGCGCTCTCGGCCTGCAGCACCTCGCATGCGACCCTGCCCTATACCGCGGGGGCGAAGGTGGAGTGCGGCGGTAAGCAGACCCTGGTGGCCAGTGGGTCGACCGCGCAGGCCAATGCGATGACCAAGTTCATCGAGGCCTACCACAAGGCCTGCTCGAACCAGACCCTCAACTACACGGCCAACGGCTCGGGTGCGGGCATCGCCGACTTCCTCGCCGGCAAGACCGATTTCGGTGGATCCGACGTACCGCTGACCGGGGAACAGTACGCCGCCGCCAAGCAACGGTGCGGGGGCGGCGATGCCTGGAACCTTCCGGTGGTGTTCGGCCCGCTGGCCATCACCTACAACCTCAGCGCCGTCGACACTCTGGTGCTGGACGGGCCGACACTGGCCAAGATCTTCGACGGCACGATCACGCGCTGGGACGACCCCGCCCTCACCGCGCTCAACGCCTCCATGCCGGCCGAGCCCATCCACGTGATCTACCGCAGCGACGCATCGGGCACCACCGACAACTTCCAGGCATATCTACAGTCGGCGTCCGGAGGCGCGTGGACCAAGGGCACGGGCAAGACGTTCAACGGCGGCACCGGCACCGGCGCGGTGGGCAACAAGGGAACCTCGGCCGCGGTGAAGGCCACCGAGGGCGCGATCAGCTACAACGAGTTGTCGTTCGCCCTGCAGCAGGGACTCTTCGCCGCCGAGATCAAGACCCCCGCGAGCCGGAGGTCGCTGCGGCCGGTGCGCATCGGAACCGACACGGTCGGAAAGACCATCGCGGGCGCCAAGATCGTCGGCAACGGCAACGACCTGGTGCTCGACATCTCGTCGTTCTACAACCCGGCGCAACCCGACGTCTACCCGATTGTGCTGGCCACCTACGAGATCGTGTGCTCGCGGTACCCCAGCGAGGAGGCCAAGGCGGTCAAGGCTTTCCTGCAGGCGGCGATCGGCCCCGGCCAGGTGGACCTCGCGAGAAACGGCTACATCCCGCTGGCGCCCGACTTCCAGGCGAGGGTCTCCAGCGCGGTGGACGCCATCAGCGCCGTGGGACCGCCGATCCCGGACTAGTTCTATGGTCGCGACCCGCGTCGCCCGGCGATGCCACGCTCGCGATCGCGACGAGTTCTATGGTCGCGACCCGCGTCGCCCAGCAATGCCGCGCTCGCGATCGCGACTGATATGGGGGACATCTTGTCAAGTGGGCAGGGTGAAGCGGCGGCCGCAACCGTCGTCGCGGCCGCCGCTTCGTTGGCCAGATAAGTCGCTGGTGGGTGTCGAGCGTGTCGTGTCGACGCGT
>NZ_CACRUY010000010.1 GCF_902652685.1 Mycobacterium sp. Marseille-P9652 | reverse complement strand
GCTCAACGGCCGCCGGCCCCGCCGGCCGATGCGCTGCCCCCGGCCCCGCTCAAGGACGCGATGCCGGCTCCGCCGGCCGACGCCCCGGCGCCCAACGACGCCAACGCGGCGCCCGGTGCGCCGCAGCAGGCCACCAAGGTTGGCTACACGATGCAGCTTTGGGACGCCATCAAGGGCCAGGGCATTCACGGCAACGACGCGCTGGACTCCCTGGCGCAGCCGTCCGTGATCGGCTGACACTTCCAGCACGGGTAGCCGAGCGCTTCCCGCAGGCGGTCTCGCTTGCGGGAAGCGCTACCGGCCGGTCAGGCCGAACCGACCCATTCTTCGGTGCCGTCGTCGAAGAACTGGTGCTTCCATACGGGCAGCCGCGCCTTGATGGTGTCGACCAGAAGCGCGCATGTGGTGAACGCAGCCTGACGATGGTCGGCGGCGACGGCGGCGCCGAGCGCCGCCTCCCCGATGTGCAGGGCACCGATGCGGTGGCTGGCCGCGATCGCACGCACCCCCTCGGACCGCCCGGCGACCTCGCCGACCACCTCGGCGATCACCTGTTCGGCGGACGGGTGCGCCGAGTACTCGAGCCGCACCACCCGCCGGCCGCCGTCGTGGTCGCGGATCATCCCGACGAAGCCCACGATGGCTCCGGCCGACCGGTGGCCCACCAGTTCCTCGTGCTCGGACAGGTGAATCGGGTGCTCGGTCATCGCGGCGCGCACGACGACCGTCATCGCTGGTGGTCTTCGCCGGCGAGTTGGTCGAGCGCGTGGTCCACGACGTCGGCGAGCACGGCGAGGCCGTCGCGCACACCCCCGGGCGACCCCGGCAGGTTGACGATCAGGGTGCGGCCCGCGACACCGCACACGCCGCGCGACAACACCGACGTCGGCACCTTGGGCAGCCCGGAGCGGCGGATCGCGTCCGCCAGGCCCGGGATCATGTAGTCGAGCACCGCGACGGTCTGGTCGGGCGTGCTGTCGGTGGGCGAGATTCCGGTGCCCCCCGAGGTGATGACGAGGTCGACGTCGGCGTCCAGGGCGTCGCGCAGCGCCTGCCCCACCGGTTCGCCGTCGGCGACCACGGCCGGCTCGGCGGCCGAAAAGTCGCGCTCGGCAAGCCATTCGGCGATGATCGGCCCGCATCGGTCGTCGTAGGTTCCCGCCGACGCGCGGGTGGAGGCGATGATGACCCGCGCGGATCGGGTGCTCATCAGGGCGCCCAGGTCCCGGTCTTGCCGCCTTCCTTGCGCAGCACGCGGATGTCGTCGATGCGGGCGGCCGGGTCGACGGCCTTGATCATGTCGTACAGCGTGAGGCCCGCCACGCTGACGGCGGTGAGCGCTTCCATCTCCACCCCCGTTCGGTCGGTGCTTCGCACCGTTGCGGTGATCTCCACCTCGGACTCGTGCACGGTGAAATCCACGTCGACCCCGGTGAGCGCGAGTTGGTGGCACAGCGGGATCAGGTCGCTCGTGCGTTTGGCCGCCAGGATGCCGGCGATCCGCGCGGTCGCCAAAGCATCGCCCTTGGGCAGGCCGCCGCTCGAGATGAGCGCCACCACGTCGGCCGAGGTGCGCAGGCGACCGGCGGCGACGGCCGTCCGCTTGGTGGCTCCCTTGTCGGTGACATCGACCATGTGCGCCGCCCCCCGCTCGTCGAGGTGCGAGAGCGCTCCGACCGATCCCGAAGCCCCGGAAGCCCCAGCCATCCCGCCGGCTACCAGGTGGTGTCGGTGACGGGGTGCACGTAGGGCAGGTCGGTCGCGGGCAGCGGGAACACCAGATCCCCGAACGGGGACAGCGCGCCCGTGCGATCGGTCGCCAGTTCGCTCACCGGATGGTCGTCCGGTTCCGTCGCCGGCCAGCCGTTGTCGACATACCTCTGTTTGCGGGCCTTGCCCTCAGCAGTGTCAGCCACGGCGTCCATTCTGACAGGTCGCCCGCGCGCAGGCGGCGCAAGGCTGACAGTTTTGCGCTCGGGCCGATCCGTCGCGAATTTGGTGTCGGCCCGCAGTCGGTCGGCTGCTTTACGCTGGTCAGCAATGACCGACAACACCCCGGACATCCCGCTGGGGTCCTGGCTGGCCGACCTGCCCGACGAGCGCCTTATCCGGCTGCTCGAGCTGCGGCCGGACCTCGCCCAGCCCCCACCCGGCAGCATCGCCGCGCTGGCGGCCCGCGCACAGGCCCGTCAGTCGGTCAAGGCTGCCACCGACGACCTCGACTACCTGCGGCTGGCGCTGCTCGACGCGCTGCTCGTGTTGCAGGCCGACACCGCGCCGGTGCCGACCGGCAAACTCCTGGCGCTGTTGGGTGACCGGGCCAACGAATCCGAGGTGACGGCCGCGCTCGACGACCTCCGGGAGCGAGCGCTCGTCTGGGGGGACGCCGCGCTACGCGTGGCCCCCGACGTCGGGACGGCGCTGCCGTGGCACCCGGGCCAGGTCACCCTGGAGGACGCCGACCGCACCGGCCAACAGATCGCCGACCTCATCGAGACGCTGACCGCACCGCAACTGGAGGTGCTGGAAAAGCTGCTCGAAGGCTCCCCGATGGGGCGCACCCGCGACGCCGCGCCGGGCGCGCCCGCGGACCGGCCGGTGCCGCAGCTGCTCGCGATGGGTCTGTTGCGACGCGTCGACGCCGAGACGGTGATCCTGCCGCGCCATGTCGGGCAGGTCCTGCGCGGCGAACAGCCCGGTCCGATGCAGCTCAGTCCGCCCGACCCCGTGGTCTCGACCACCAAAGAGGACGACGTCGACGCGGCCGCCGCGGGCGCCGTCATCGACTTGCTGCGCGAGCTCGACGTGCTAGTCGAAACCCTCAGCGCGGCACCGGTTTCCGAACTCCGCAGCGGCGGCCTGGGGATCCGCGACGTCAAGCGGCTGGCCAAGGCGACCGGCATCGACGAGCCACGCCTGGGTCTCATCCTCGAGCTCGCCGCCGCAGCCGGGTTGATCGCGAGCGGCATGCCCGATCCGCTCCCGGTGAACGGCGAGGGCCCGTACTGGGCGCCGACGACGGCCGTCGACCGGTTCATGACGCTGTCTCCGGCGGAACGTTGGCATCTGCTGGCGACCTCCTGGCTCGACCTCCCCGCCCGCCCGGCGCTCATCGGCACCCGCGGACCCGACGCGAAACCGTACGGCGCGCTTTCGGATTCGCTGTACTCGACGGCCGCGCCCCTGGACCGCCGGCTGCTGCTGGGCATGCTCGCCGACCTGCCGCCCGGCAGCGGAGTCGGTGCCGCGGAGGCGTCCGCGGCGCTGACCTGGCGCCGTCCGCGCTGGGCCAGGCGGCTACAACCTGAACCGGTGGGCCACCTGCTGGCCGAAGGTCACGCGCTGGGCCTGGTGGGCCGCGGCGCGATCAGCACGCCGGGCCGCGCGCTGCTGGAGCCCAACAGCGACGCCGAGGCCGCGGTCGGCGCCATGGCCCGGGCGATGCCCAAGCCGATCGACCACTTCCTGGTGCAGGCCGACATGACCGTCGTCGTCCCCGGACCGCTGGAACGCGAACTCGCCCAGCAGCTGGCGACGGTGGCCACCGTGGAATCGGCCGGCGCCGCCATGGTGTACCGGGTCAGCGAGCAGTCGATACGGCACGCCCTCGACGTCGGCAAGACCCGCGACTGGATGCACACCTTCTTCGCCAGTCATTCAAAAACTCCTGTGCCGCAAGGGCTCACGTACCTCATCGACGATGTCGGACGCCGCCACGGCCAGCTCCGCATCGGCATGGCCGCTTCGTTCGTGCGGTGCGAGGACCCGACGCTGCTGGCGCAGGCGGTGGCGGCGGCCGAGGGTCTGCAACTGCGCGCCCTGGCGCCGACGGTCGCGGTGTCGCCGGCTCCCATCGCCGAGGTGCTGGCCGCATTGCGGGCCGCCGGCCTAGCCCCGGCCGCCGAGGATTCGTCCGGTTCCGTGGTCGACGTGCGGCCGCGGGGCGCCCGGGTCACCACACCACAGCAGCGCCGCCCGTATCGCCCCGCGCCGCGTCCGAACACCGAGAGCCTCAACGCCGTCGTCGCCGTGCTGCGCAAGGTGACCGCGGCGCCCTTCGGCAATGTCCGCGTCGACCCCACCGTCACCATGTCGCTGCTGCAGCGCGCGGCCAGGGAGCAGGACACGCTGGTGATCGGCTACCTCGACGCGGCGGGCGTGGCCACCCAGCGTGTGGTGGCACCCATCAGCGTGCGGGGCGGCCAGCTGGTGGCCTTCGATTCGGCGTCCGGGCGGCTGCGCGACTTCGCCGTGCACCGCATCACGTCGGTCGTGTCGGCCAACGGCCGATAATGGTGGCATCGCTCAGTAAGAAAGAGGAGTGGGGCCACATTGACTGACGGACCCTTGATCGTGCAGTCCGACAAGACGGTGCTGCTCGAGGTGGATCACGAGCTGGCCGGGGCGGCGCGCGCCGCCATCGCGCCGTTCGCCGAGCTGGAACGCGCACCCGAACACGTGCACACCTACCGCATCACGCCGCTGGCGCTGTGGAACGCGCGCGCCGCCGGCCACGACGCCGAGCAGGTGGTCGACGCGCTGGTCAGCTTCTCGCGGTACGCGGTGCCGCAGCCGCTGCTGGTCGACATCGTCGACACCATGGCGCGCTACGGGCGGCTGCAACTGGTGAAGAACCCGGCGCACGGCCTCACGCTGGTGAGCCTGGATCGCGCGGTCCTCGAGGAGGTGCTGCGCAACAAGAAGATCGCCCCGATGCTCGGCGCCCGCATCGACGACGACACGGTGGTCGTCCACCCCAGCGAACGCGGACGGGTCAAGCAGATGCTACTCAAGGTCGGCTGGCCGGCCGAGGACCTGGCGGGGTACGTCGACGGCGAGGCGCACCCGATCGCGCTGCGGCAGGACGGCTGGCACCTGCGCGACTACCAGCAGATGGCCACCGACTCGTTCTGGGCCGGCGGGTCTGGGGTGGTGGTGCTCCCCTGCGGCGCCGGCAAGACGCTGGTCGGCGCGGCCGCGATGGCCAAGGCGAGCGCCACGACGCTGATCCTCGTCACCAACATCGTGGCCGCCCGGCAGTGGAAGCGGGAGCTGGTCGCGCGCACCTCGCTCACCGAGGACGAGATCGGCGAATACTCCGGTGAGCGCAAGGAGATCCGGCCGGTGACCATCTCGACCTACCAGATGATCACCCGCCGCTCGAAGGGCGAGTATCGGCATTTGGAGCTCTTCGACAGCCGCGACTGGGGACTGATCATCTACGACGAGGTGCACCTGCTTCCGGCGCCCGTCTTCCGGATGACCGCGGACCTGCAGTCCAAACGCCGGTTAGGGCTGACCGCCACGCTCGTGCGCGAGGACGGCCGCGAGGGCGACGTGTTCTCCCTGATCGGCCCCAAGCGCTACGACGCGCCGTGGAAGGACATCGAGGCGCAGGGCTGGATCGCACCGGCCGAGTGCGTGGAGGTGCGGGTCACCATGACCGACAACGAGCGGATGATGTACGCCACCGCCGAACCCGAAGAGCGGTACAAGGTTTGTTCGACCGCGCACACCAAGATCGCCGTGGTCAAGTCGATCCTCGCGAAGCACCCCGGCGAGCAGACGCTGGTGATCGGCGCCTACCTCGACCAGCTCGACGAGCTCGGCGCGGAACTGGACGCCCCGGTGATCCAGGGGTCCACGCGAACCAAGGAGCGCGAAGCGCTGTTCGACGGTTTCCGCCGCGGCGAGGTGACGACGCTGGTGGTGTCCAAGGTCGCCAACTTCTCCATCGACCTGCCGGAAGCGTCGGTGGCCGTTCAGGTTTCGGGCACCTTCGGGTCGCGGCAGGAGGAGGCCCAGCGGCTGGGCCGGTTGCTGCGGCCCAAGTCCGACGGCGGCGGCGCGATCTTCTACTCGGTGGTGGCGCGCGACAGCCTGGACGCCGAATACGCCGCGCACCGGCAGCGTTTTCTGGCCGAGCAGGGCTACGGCTACATCATCCAGGACGCGGACGACCTTCTGGGCCCGGCGATTTAGCCGTCTCGGTGCACCGAACGTGCGCTGGCTCTGCGAGATTTTCGCCGATTTCTCGCAGTGTGTGCACGCTCGGCAGAAAGCGGCCGCGTAGCGCTAGACCGACAGGATCGTCGCCGAGGCGGTCCCGGGCGCGCCATACACCTGCGCGAGGCCGACGCGCGGGTCGCCGGGCACCTGTCGCTCGCCCGCCTCGCCGCGCAATTGGCGCACCAGTTCGTGCATCTGGCGCAGCCCCGACGCGCCGATCGGCTCGCCGTTGGCGATCAGCCCGCCGTCGGTGTTGACGGGGATCGTCCCGTGAATCTCCGTGGCGCCGTCGGCGAGCAGCTTTTCCTGCTCGCCGTCAGCGCACAGGCCGGTCTCGGCCATGTGGATCACCTCGTTGCCGGCGTCGGTGTCCTGCAGCTGCGCGACGTCGACGTCCTCCGGCCCGATCCCGGCCGCCTCGTAGGCCGCCCGGGCCGCGTACACCGTCGGCGAGGAATCCTCGTCCAGCGGGGCTGACGTTGCGTGCACCTCGTAGGCGCCGTACCGGCGGGTGCGAATCTCGCACGCCCGCACGTATACCGGCTTGTCGGTGTATTTGTGCGCCATGTCGGCGCGGCACATGATCACCGCGGCCGCACCCTCGTCGGGCGCGCAGAACATGTACTGCGTCAGCGGGTAGTTCAGCACGGCCGAGTTGAGGATCTCCTCCTCGGATAACGCCTTGCGGCGGAACGCATTCGGGTTCAGCGCACCGTTGCGGTAATTCTTGGCGGCGACCTTGGCCAGCGTCGCCTGGGAGATGTTGTGGTCGTGCAGGTACTTGTTGGCCTTCATCCCGAAGAACTTCGTGGTGACGAATTGCCCGTTCTGCGCATACCACTGTGGCAGCGCCAGCTTGGCCGGGTCGTCGGTGAACGCGCCGCGCGGATGCTTGTCCAGGCCGATGGCAATCCCGAGGTCGTACTTGCCCAACCGGATGGTCTCCGCCGTCTGCTGGATCGCGCTGGCCGCCGTGGCGCACGCGTTGAACACGTTGGTGAACGTGATGCCGGTCAGCCCGACCAGCCGGGTCACCGCGTCGGGGTTGGACACCTCGTGGCTGCCCCCGAAGCCGAACTGGATGTCCTTCCATGCCACGCCGGCGTCCTTCAGCGCGGATTGGATCGCCTCGGCGCCCATCTGCATTGCCGTCTTCTCGAACCTGCCGAACGGGTGCAGGCCGACGCCGATGATGGCGACATCGTTTGTCATATCAGGCTCCTTGTTGGACCGGCCGGAACGCGAACGTCATGACCTCGTCGCCGTCGGCATCGGTAATCAGCGGCACCATCGTGAGTTCGACCTCCTGACCGAAGCGCAGCTTCGCCGGGTCGTTCTCGGTGAGCCGCCCCTCGACGCGAATCACGTCGCCGAGTTGCACCAGGCCCATGCCGAACGGCACGAACTCCTTGCCCGTCGGGCCGGCGTAGGGCGCCCCTGGCGGAAACCCCTGGGTGGTCCAGGTCACCACGGTTCCGCGACGCGGCAGCAACACCTCGCTCATCTCGCCGCCGCTGCAGCGCGGACACCACTGCTGCACAGGGAAGGTGGTGGCGCCGCAATCGGCGCATCGACTACCGATGAGCTGCGGGTTCTCGTCGGGCCAGGTCGATATCTCGGGGGCCAGCGCCTTCTGCATCGAAGTCCCTCCGTCGTGTGCGTTCTGTCGAAGGTACAACAGCATTCGTCATTACTGGAAATCTCATTCTCCTGGGCGCCCTCCGCGGCGATACCACCCGTGATAGCGCCTTCGCGCGACACTCGGGCCCCTCCAGACAGGTGCCGATGAGGCTGGCGAGGTGACCTGAGGCGAGCCGCTATGTTGTCACCATGTCAGTCACGGTCACCCTCGAACTGCAATTCAAGCCGGAGGCCGTCGCCGCCGGCCGCGACGTGATGGCCCGGGCGCTGCGGGACACCCGCGCCTTCGCCGGCAACCTGCGCACCGACGTGCTGGTCGACGAGGACGACGAAGCGCACTGGTTGATCTACGAACTGTGGGAAACGGTGCAGGACGACGAGGCGTATCGCGCCTTTCGCGCCGGCGAGGGCAAGCTGACCGAGCTTCCCCCGCTGCTCGCCGCGCCTCCGGTGAAGAAGCGCTACGTCACCACCGACATCTAGCCGAGCGCGGGAATGACTTCCCGCTCGAACAACTCGATCCCGGAACGGTCGTAGGCCGCCTCCGGGAAGTAGCAGATCGCATAATCGCACCCGAGATCCCGGACTTTCGCGATCCGTTCGATGACCTGTTCGGTCGTGCCCGTGGGCGAGTCGGGCCCGCTTGTCCCGGCGATCATCGCATCGGCGGCCGCCTCGGGCAGATACCCCACCAAGCGGTCGCGGACCCGCTTCTGCCGTTCCTGGACATCGGATTCGGACGTACCCAGAACCACGTTGAAGTTGGCCGAGCGCACGATGGCGTCGTAGTCCGTGCCCAGCTTTCGGCAGTGCTCGGCCAGCACCTCGGACTTGTGCGCGAACGCCGCGGGCTCCGGCGTGAAGTTGGTGTACTGCGCGTATTGCGCCGCGATGCGCAGCGTCACCTTTTCTCCGCCGCCGGCGATCCACAGCGGGATGCCGTTGTGCCGCAACGGCTTCGGGGCCACGATCGCGCCGTTGACCTGGTAGTGCTTACCGTCGAAGCTCACTTTGCCGTCGCGCCAGGCGTCGCGCATGATCTGCACGCCCTCGTCCAGGCGGCCCAGCCGCACGCCCGCGGATGGGAACCCGTATCCGTATGCGCGCCATTCGTGTTCGTACCAGCCGCCGCCGATGCCCATCTGGATGCGGCCGCCGGAGATGACGTCGGTGGTCGCCGCCACCTTGGCGAGGTAGACCGGATTGCGGTAGCTCATCGCCGTGCACATCTGCCCGAGCTTGATCCGCGACGTGGTCGCCGCGTACGCCGCCATCAGCGACCACGCCTCGTGCGTGGCCTCGTCCGTCGGCATCGGGACGGTGTGAAAGTGGTCGTAGACCCACAGCGAGTCCCACGGGCCGTTGTCGGCGTGGGTGGCCAAATCGCGCATCACCGCCCAGTGGCTTTCCGGTTCGATGCCGACGAGGTCCATCCGCCAGCCCTGCGGGATGAAGAGGCCGAAGCGCATAGCGGTGACTCTAGCCTCATAGCGAATTGAAAGCTCAGGCTCAGCCACCCTCGAAACCGCCGCTGTAAAAAATGCGCATGGCAAACATCGGGCAACCAATCAGTCGAGCCGACCGGGCGCGCAGAAGCGCCGTTGTGCCGCCGTTGATCTTCGCCGCTGCGACCATCGCCGCAACCGTCGCGCTGATGAGCGCGGCGCAACCCGCGCCGCACAATGCCGTCAGCGTCAGCGTCACCGCCGACGGCGACGACACGTTCGTCAACGACAACGGACAGACCCCCGGCGACGTCTTCACGCAGAACGCCCAGGACCAAAGCACCGCGTGATCGCATAGCGCTATGGGCGACATAGGCTGAACGGGCCCCAAGTCAGCCGCGGGACGGAGTCGCCATGCGAGTACTCGTGTCGGGCGCCAGCATCGCCGGGCCAGTGCTGGCGTACTGGCTGGCGCGGCACGGCTTCGACGTCACCGTTGTCGAACGCGCGCCGTCGCTGCGCAAGGCCGGCGGCCACGCCGTCGACCTCTTCCGGCCAGCGATGGAAATCTCGGAGAAGATGGGCGTCTTGCCGCGCATCGAGGCGCGCGCCACCGGCACCACCCGGCTGACGATGTACCGCGAAGGCCACGCCGCACCCACCGACATCGACCTCACCAAGATCATCGGCGCCGCGTCGGACCGGCACGTGGAGATCATGCGCGACGACCTCGGCGAGATCTACTACTCCGCTTCCCGGGACGACGCCGAATACGTCTTCGGCGACTCGATCACCGGCATCGACATCGACGGCGAGGTGACGTTCGAGCATGCGCCCGCGCGGCGGTTCGACGTCATCGTGGGCGCCGACGGACTGCACTCCAACGTCCGGCGCCTCACCTTCGGCGACGAATCCGGGATGACCCGATTCCTCGGCGGATATCTGGCGGTGGTGTCCACGCCGAAGGCGCTGGCGGACGGCCCCGCGATGGTCGGCTACGTCGGCGTCGGCCGTGTCGCAGCCATCTACACCGCGGCCCATCTGGACGACGCCCGCGCCGTCTTCCTGTTTCGCAGCGGAGACGAACTCGACTACGACCATCGGGATACGGTGCGGCAGAAGGCGTTACTCCACGAAGCCTTCGCCGGCATGGACGCCACGGTGGACCGCTGGCTGGAGGAGATCGACCGGACACCGGCGTTCTACTTCGACGCGATCACGCAGCTGCGCCTGGACCGGTGGTCGCGCCGGCGCGTCACGCTGGTCGGCGACGCCGCGTACTGCCCCGGCCCCGCCGTCGGCGGCAGCACCAGCCTCGCGGTCCTCGGCGCCTACGTGCTGGCGGGCGAACTGGCTCGGGCCGGCGGTGACCACCTGGCGGCGTTCGCGGCCTACGAGCTGGCGATGCGCGAACCGGTGCACCTCAGCCGGGGCTTCGCCAGGAACGCTGCCCGCACGATCATTCCGGGCTCGCGCGCCGGCGTCTGGGCGCTGACCCGCGGGGCCGCGTTGGTCTCCCGCATGCCGGCTCCCCTTTCCCGCGGCTTGGCGCGGATGAACGCCAAGGGGGTGCGGATGCACGACTCGATGCACGTGCCCGACTACGACGCGATCGACGCTCAAGCGCTCAAGTCACGAGAGGATTGACCCGCATGGATCTGACCGGTGTCGGCATTTGGAGCAGCCAACTGCACTACGGCGACCCAGCCGAATCCGCCGAAGCCGCAGCGGAACTGGACGACCTGGGTTTCACGGCGCTGTGGATACCCGACGTCAGCGGCTCCGTACTGGGCGCGGTGGAGCGGCTGCTCGCGGCGACCAAGCGCACGGTGATCGCCACCGGGATCCTCAACCTGTGGATGCACGAGGCCGGTGACGTCGCCGACTCTCTCGCCGCGCTCACCGAAGAGCACGGTGACCGCTTCCTCCTGGGAATCGGGGTGAGCCACGCGCCCCTGATCGACGCCAAAGAGCCTGGGCGCTACCGCAAGCCGCTCGCCGCCACCGCATCGTTCCTCGACGGGCTGGACGAGGCCCAGCGTCCGGTTCCGGTCGATCAACGGGTTCTCGCCGCACTCGGCCCGAAGATGCTCGAGCTGTCCGCCGAGCGCGGACGCGGCGCGCACCCCTACCTGGTGAGCCCCGACCACACCGCCTTCGCCCGTTCGGTGCTGGGCGAGGGACCGCTGCTGCTGCCGGAACAGGGCGTCGTCCTCACCGAGGACGCGGACGAGGCGCGCCGCGTCGGGCGCGCCTTCCTCAGGGGATACCTGGGACTGCCGAACTACGCGAACAACCTACTGCGCAGTGGGTTTTCGGAAGAAGACCTGTCGCAGGTGAGCGATCGGCTCGTCGACGCGATCATCGCCTGGGGCGACGAGGAGACCGTCCTGGCCAGGGTCGCCGAGCACCACGCGGCCGGCGCCGACCATGTCTGCGTGCAGGTGCTCACGGAAGACCCGAGGGAATTCCCGCGCGAGCAGTGGCGCCGCATCGCGGCCGCCATCGGCTGACGCGAGCCAGTTATATCTCGATGCGAGCAAAAGCCCCCGAACACAACGTGTTCGGGGGCTTTCGCCTACTCGGAACCTATGTCAGCGACTTCGGCGGTTGGAAACGCTCGCCGTACTTCTCGGCCAGCTCGCGGGCCCGGGCCACGAACCCGGCCTTGCCGCCGTGCGGGTAGCCGACGATGAGCTGCGCGGCGCCACCGGTCCACGGCGGGAAGCCGATGCCCATGATGGAGCCGATGTTGGCGTCCGCGGTCGAGGTGATGACGCCCTCGTCGAGGCACTTCTGGGTCTCGAGCGCCTCGGCAAACAGCATCCGGTCGATCATGTCCTGCAGCGGCGGCTGCGAGGTGCCGGACTTGAACGTCTCCCGCAGGCCCGGCCACAACCCGGTGCGCTTGCCGTCGACGTACTCGTAGAAGCCGGCTCCCTTCAGCCGGCCCGAGCGCCCGATCTCGATCATCTTCTCGACGACGGCCTCGGCCGGGTGCGGCTCGTAGGTGCCGCCGGCGTCCTCGACACCCTTGCGGGTGGCGAGTGCGATCTTGTGCATCAGCTCGAGGTTGAGCTCGTCGGACAGCTGCAGCGGGGGCGCCGGGTACCCGGCCTGCGAACCGGCGTGCTCGATGCTCGCCGGCTCGACGCCTTCGCCCAGCATCGCGAGCGCCTCGTTGACGAAGGTGCCGATCACGCGGGACGTGTAGAAGCCGCGGCTGTCGTTGACCACGATCGGGGTCTTGCCGATAGCCAGCGTGTAGTCGAAGACGCGGGCCAGCGCCTCGTCGGATGTCTTCTCGCCCTTAATGATTTCGACCAGCGGCATCTTGTCGACCGGCGAGAAGAAGTGGATCCCGATGAAGTCCTCTTGCCGCTTGACGCCGGTGGCCAGGCCGGTGATCGGCAGCGTGGAGGTGTTGGACCCGAGCAGCGCGTTGGGCTCCACGATGTCCTCGATCTCCTGGAAGACCTTGTGCTTGAGGTCCTGGTTCTCGAACACCGCCTCGATCACGAAGTCCACACCCTTGAAGTCGGCGGGGTCGGCGGTCGGGGTGATGCGGGCCAGCAGCGCGTCGGATTTCTCCTTGCTCGTCTTGCCCCGCTCCAGCGCCTTGGCTTCCAGCTTCTCGGAGTAGCCCTTGCCCTTTTGCGCGGCCTCGATGCTGACGTCCTTGAGCACCACATCGAAGCCGGCCTTGGCCGAGACGTAGGCGATGCCGGCGCCCATCATCCCGGCACCGAGCACGCCGATCTTGTTGATCGGGGTCTTGCCGATGCCGTCGGGCCGCGAGCCACCGCCGTTGATGGTCTGCAGGTCGAAGAAGAACGCCTGGATCATGTTCTTGGCGATCGGGCCGGTGACGAGCTCGGTGAAATAGCGGCTCTCGATGCGGGTGGCGGTGTCGAAGTCCACCTGCGCGCCCTCGACGGCGGCGGCCATGATGGCCCGCGGCGCCGGCATCGGCGCACCCTTGAGCTGCTTGCGCAGCAGCGACGGGAACGACGGCAGGATCGCCGCCAACGCCGGGCTGCTCGGGGTGCCGCCGGGGATCTTGTAGCCCTTGACGTCCCAGGGCTGGGTGTGCGCCTCGGGGTTGGTCTTGATCCACGCCTTCGCGGCCGGCACCAGTTCCTCGACGCTGGAAACGATCTCGTCGACCAGGCCGTTGTCCTTGGCCGCGGCCGGCTTGAAGCGGGTCCCCTGACTCAGCACGTTCATGAACGCGTTCTGAATGCCCATCATCCGCACCGTGCGGGTGACACCGCCGGCTCCGGGTAGCAGGCCCAGGGTCACCTCCGGAAAGCCGACCACGAGGCCTTTCACGTCGGCGGCGATGCGGTGGTGGCACGCCAGCGCGATCTCCAGGCCGCCGCCGAGCGCGGCGCCATTGATGGCGGCCACGACCGGCACGCCGAGGGTCTCCAACGCGCGCAGGTCCTTCTTGACGCCCTCGACGAGGTCGAACGCCTCTCCGGCGTTCTCCGGCCCGATCTTGATCATGCTCTTGACGTCACCGCCGGCGAAGAAGGTCTTCTTCGCGCTGGTGATCACTACGCCGGTGATCGAGTCCTTCTCGGCGACAAGGCGTTCCACGGCATTGTGCATCGACTCGATGTAGTTCTCGTTCATGACGTTGGCCGACCCGGTCGGGTCGTCCAGCGTCAGGGTGACGATGCCGTCGGCGTCCTTTTCCCACTGAATCGTGTTCTCTGCCATGGTCTTAAACCCTCTCGATGATCGTCGCGACGCCCATGCCGCCACCGATGCACAGCGTGATCAGGGCGCGACGGGCGTCGCGGCGCTCGAGCTCGTCGACCATGGTGCCCAGGATCATCGCCCCGGTGGCCCCCAGCGGGTGCCCCATCGCGATGGCGCCGCCGTTGACGTTGAGCTTCTCGTCCGGGATGTTCAGGTCCTTCTGGAACTTCAGCACCACCGACGCAAACGCCTCGTTCAGCTCGAACAGGTCGATGTCGTCGACGGTCAGGCCGGCGCGGTCGAGCACCTTCTGCGTGGCCGGCGTCGGGCCGGTCAGCATGATCGTCGGGTCGGAGCCGGTGGTAGCGGTGGCGACGATGCGGGCGCGGGGCGTCAGGCCCTGCGACTTGCCCGCCTTCTCGTTGCCGATCAGCACCAGGGCGGAGCCGTCGACGATGCCCGAGCTGTTGCCGCCGGTGTGGACGTGGTTGATCTTCTCGACCCAGTGGTACTTCTGCAGCGCCACGTCGTCGAAGCCGGCCATCGCGGCCAGCCCCTCGAAGGCGGGCTTCAGCTTGGCCAGGCCCTCCATGGTGGTGTCGGGGCGCATGTGCTCGTCGTGGTCGAGGATCAGCAGGCCGTTCTGGTCGCGGACCGGGACCACCGACTTGGCGAAGTAGCCGCCCGACCACGCCTCGGCCGCGAGCTGCTGCGAGCGCAGCGCGTAGGCGTCCACGTCGTCGCGCGAGAAGCCCTCGATGGTGGCGATCAGGTCGGCGCCGATGCCCTGCGGGACGATGTAGGCGTCGTAGGAGGTGGCGGGATCGGCCATCATCGCGCCGCCGTCGGAGCCCATCGGCACGCGGCTCATCGACTCGACGCCGCCCGCGAGCACCATGTCGTCCCAGCCGGAGGCCACCTTCTGGGCCGCGGTGTTGACGGCCTCGAGGCCCGAGGCGCAGAAGCGGTTGAGCTGCACGCCGCCGACGGTGTCGGGCATGCCGGCCGCGATCACCGCGGTGCGGGCGATGTCGCCGCCCTGGTCACCGACGGGCGAGACGCAGCCCAGGATGACGTCGCTGATCAGGTTCTCGTCGAGGTCGGGATTGCGCCGACGCAGCTCCTCGATCAGGCCGACCACCAGGTTCAACGGCTTGACCTCGGTGAGCGACCCGTTCTTCTGCTTGCCGCGCGGCGTGCGGATCGCCTCGTAGATGAAGGCTTGTTCGGACATGACAACTTCCTGTTCGCAAATGGGGGATCTGATCCGTCCTAGACATTAGGCCCAGTAAGAGCACCCTAACAGGGGGCCCGGCCAACCTGTTGGTTGGGCAACCAGCGCAGGGTCACGACGCCGAGCGTCACGCTGGCGTGGCCATCGACGCCGAGCGTCACGCTGGCGTGACGCTCGCACAGGGCGCGGCGAAGTTACGCTCGACCACCATGACGGTGTCGAGACTGCGGCCGTACGCGACCACCGTGTTCGCCGAGATGTCGGCGCTGGCCTCCCGGATCGGCGCCGTGAACCTGGGTCAGGGCTTCCCCGACGAGGACGGGCCGCCGGCGATGCTGCGGGCCGCCCAGGACGCCATCGCGGCGGGCTTCAACCAGTACCCGCCGGGGATCGGGGTGGCGGCGCTGCGGGAGGCCGTCGCGGCGCAGCGCCGGCGGCACTTCGGGATCGAGTACGACCCCGACCGGGAGGTGATGGTGACGGTCGGCGCCACCGAGGCGATCGCGGCGGCGGTCATCGGCCTGGTCGAGCCGGGCTCCGAGGTGATCCTGATCGAGCCCTTCTACGACTCCTACTCGCCGGTGGTCGAGATGGCCGGCGCGCGACGGGTGACCGTGCCGCTGGTCCCCGACGGCCGCAGCTTCGCGCTGGACCTCGATGCCCTGCGGCGGGCGGTCACCCCGCGCACGCGCGCGCTGATCGTCAACTCGCCGCACAACCCGACCGGCACCGTGCTGAGCAAGGCGGAGCTGGCGGCCATCGCCGAGGTCGCGGTGGCGGCCGACCTGCTGGTCATCACCGACGAGGTGTACGAGCACCTCATCTACGAGGGCCACGAACACGTGCCGTTGGCCGGCTTCGACGGCATGGCCGAGCGCACGATCACGATCTCCAGCGCGGCCAAGATGTTCAACTGCACCGGCTGGAAGATCGGATGGGCCTGTGGCCCGGCCGAACTCGTCGCCGGTGTGCGCGCGGCCAAACAGTATCTGAGCTACGTCGGCGGCGCGCCGTTCCAGCCCGCGGTGGCGCTCGCGCTCGACACCGAGGACGACTGGGTGGCGGCGCTGCGCCGCTCGTTGCAGGCCCGGCGCGACCGACTGGCGGCCGGGCTCACCGAGGTCGGCTTCGAGGTGCACCACAGCCACGGCAGTTACTTCCTGTGCGCCGACCCGCGTCCGCTCGGCTACGACGACAGCACGCAGTTCTGCGCGGCGCTGCCGGAGCAGGTGGGCGTCGCCGCCATCCCGCTGTCGGCGTTCTGCTACCCGGACGGGCCGCACGCCAAAGCGTGGAATCACTTGGTGCGCTTCACCTTCTGCAAGCGCGACGACACCCTCGACGAGGCGATCAGGCGGCTGGCGGCGCTGAAGGGCTAGGCGACCGGCCCGCTCCAGGTGCCCATCACCCGCTCGCGCAGCCCCTCCAGCGCGGCGTGCAGGATCTTCTTCCGGGCCCGGTTGACCCAGAATTCGGGCAGCGGCGCGAAGGGTTCGACCGTGATCGCGAACCGGACCCGCGTCTTCTCGTCCCCCTCGCGGATCAGGTTGTACTCCCCGTGCTGGCCGCGCTGCTGGGCGGTCTTTTCGGCGTCCCACACCATCCAGTCGGGGCCCCAGTGGTATTCGAGCAGCTCCGTGTCGTGGATGCCGGTCACCGAGATCGTGACCTTCACGTGGTGCGGTCGCCCGTCCGGATGCTTGTCGACCACTTCGACCCGCTTGTGCACCGACGACCATGACGGCACCGCGTCCATGTCGGCGAGCGCCTCCATGATCACGTCCGGGGGCGCGTCGATGACAATCTCGGATGAAGCTTGCACGGCCACTGCTAACAAGTTAGCAACAGCGAACCGCGTTCGGACGCGGCATTTTGCGATTACTTCGCGGCGTTCGCGTCCCCGCCGCCCGAGACGAGATCGGTCAGCCCCTTGGCCGCGGCATCGAGAACCTTCTCGCTCGACCGCCGGACGATGAACGCGGGGATGGGGCCGGCGGGTTCGACGGTGATGTCGAACCGGACCCGGGTCTTGTCGACCCCCTCGGGTTTGAGGTTGTACTCGACATGCTGACCGTGCTGCTGGGCGGTCCCCTGTGCGTCGTAGACGACCCAGTCTGGGCCCCAGTGGTACTCGAGGATCTCCTTGTCGACGAGCCCGAGGATTTTGATAGTCGCCTTGACGTGGTGCGGCCGGCCGTCGGGATAGCGATCGATGACCTCGACGTGCTTGTGCAGCGGCGACCACTCCGACAAGACGGCAACGTCGGTCAGCGCCTCCATGACCACTCCTGGCGGCGCGTCGACGACGAATTCGCGTGATGCTTTTACGGCCACTAGGGGTCAACCTAGCAACACCGCGCGCGGTAGGGGCCGGATCCGCGGAACCGGTTTACTCCCAACCTATTTCGGCGATCGGTGTGGTGCCCGCGGGAGGGGTGCCGACCTTGCCTGCCGGAGTGCGGGAGAAGCGGGGCGCGGGCGCGGCCTGGTCGACGCCGTGCGCGATGATCAGCGTGGAACGGCCCCGAAGGTGGTCGTCGGTGGCCGCCTCGCCCCACGTCAGCACCGGGGTGACGCACGCGTCGGTGCCGGCGAAGACGCGTGTCCACTCGTCGCGGGTGCGGGCGGCGAATCGCTCGGCGAAGAGCTCGTACATCCGCGGGTAGGAACCGATGTCGAGTTGGTTGGGCACCTCGTCGGGCGCCAGGCCCAGCCCGTGCAGCAGGGCGGCGAAGAACTGCGGCTCGATGGCGCCGACGGCCATGTAGCCGCCGTCGGACGTTTCATAACAGCGGTAGAACGGGGCGCCGCCGTCGAGGAGGAACGACTCGCGCCGGTCGCGCAGCGCGCCCGTCGCCTTCATCGTCCACATCATCTGGGCGAGCAGGCTGACGCCGTCGACCATGGCGGCGTCGATCACCTGACCCCGGCCCGAACGCTCCCGCTCGTACAGCGCGGTCACGATGCCGAGCAGCACCAGCATCGAGCCGCCGCCGAAGTCGGCGACCAGGTTCAGCGGCGGCATCGGCGGCCGGTCGGCGTAGCCGAGCGCCGACAGCGCCCCGGTGCGCGACAGGTAGTTGATGTCGTGCCCCGCCGTCTGCGCCAGCGGACCCTCTTGGCCCCAGCCGGTGATCCGCGCGAAGATCAGGCGCGGGTTGACGGCCGCGCACTGTTCGGGGCCGATGCCGAGCCGCTCGCAGGTGCCCGGCCGGAAGCAGTCCAGCAGCACGTCGGCCTTCGCGGCCAACTCCAGCAGCGCCTGCGGCTGGGTCTTGACGTCGAGGTCGACGATCCGCTTGCCCCGGTGCAGCAGGTCGCGGTCCTCTGGCGGCATCGTCAAGCCACCAGGCCGTCGCACCCGCACCACGTCCGCGCCTAGATCCGCGAGCACCATCCCCGCGTGCGGGCCCGGGCCGATGCCGCCGAGTTCGATCACCCGCACCCCGGCCAGGGGGCCATCACCCGTCACGGAGGGTTACTACCCCTTCTTCACCTTGAGCACCTGCTTGCGCAGGCCGTCGGTGTTGATCTCCATGATCCCTTTGATCGCCCGCTTCATCACGAAGCCGGGGAGCGGCACGAGCGGGTCCAGCTCGAGGTCGAACTTCGTCCGCGTCTTGTCGCCTTCCGGGCTGAGCGTGTAGGCACCCTTCTGGTTACGGGACGCCTTCCCGCTCTCCTGGGTCCAGGAGACGCCGTCCTCGCGCCACGTGTAGGCCAGCACGACCTCGTCGGTGACACCGGACGTCTTCACCTTCATTCGCGCGCGCTGCGGGCGACCGTCCGCGTCGCGTTCGATCACCTCGCCGCTCTGGTGGATGGACGACCACTCCGGCATCGACTCGACGTCGGCGACCACGTCGAGAATCTCCTTCGGCGTCGCTTCGATGACCACTTCGCGGGACTCCTTGACTGCCATGGCTGGGACGATAGCGCGGCCGCGTGTCGACCGGAAAGGTTTCGGCCCCGGCGTACCGTCGTGGCTGTGACTGATCCCGTCTACACCGTCGGTGACTACCTGTTGGACCGGCTGGCCGAGCTCGGCGTCACAGAGATCTTCGGCGTTCCGGGCGACTACAACCTGGCGTTCCTCGACCACATCGTCGCCCATCCGGCGATCCGGTGGGTCGGCAGCGCCAACGAACTGAACGCGGGCTACGCCGCCGACGGGTATGGGCGGCTGCGCGGATTGTCCGCCGTCGTAACGACATTCGGGGTGGGTGAGCTCTCGGCGGCCAACGCGATCGCGGGCAGCTACGCCGAGCACGTGCCCGTGGTGCACATCGTCGGCGGCCCGTCCAAGGACGCGCAGGGCTCCCGGCGGGCGCTGCACCACTCGCTCGGCGACGGCGACTTCGAGCATTTCCTGCGCGTCAGCCGGGAAATCACCTGCGCCCAAGCCAATCTCATGCCCGCCACGGCCCGCCGCGAGATCGACCGGGTGCTCAGCGAGGTGCGCGAGCAGAAGCGGCCCGGCTACATCCTGATGTCCACCGACGTCGCACGATTCCCCACCGAGCCCCCCGCCGAACCGCTTCCCCGATACACCGGCGGCACCAGCCCGCGGGCTCTGGCGATGTTCGTCGAGGCCGCCACCGAGCTGATCGGCGATCATCAGCTCACGGTCCTGGCCGACCTGCTGGTGCACCGCCTGCGCGCCGTCAAGGAACTCGAGGCGCTGCTGGCCGCCGACGTCGTGCCGCACGCGACGCTCATGTGGGGCAAGAGCCTGCTCGACGAGAGTTCGCCGAATTTCCTCGGCATCTACGCCGGTTCGGCGAGCGCCGACCGGGTGCGCACGGCCATCGAGCAGGCCCCGGTGCTGGTGACGGCCGGGGTGGTGTTCACCGACATGGTCAGCGGCTTCTTCAGCCAGCGCATCGACCCGGCCCGCACCATCGACGTGGCGCAGTACCAGAGCAGCGTGGCCGGCGAGGTCTTCGCGCCGCTGGAGATGGGCGCCGCGCTCGAGGCGCTGGCCACCATCGTCGCCCGGCGCGGCATCAGTTCGCCCCAGATGGCGGCGCCGCCGGCCGAACCGCTGCCGCCTCCCCCGCCGCGGGATCAGCCCCTCACCCAACAGATGCTGTGGGACCGGCTGTGCGTCGCGCTGACGCCCGGCAACGTGGTGCTCGCCGATCAGGGCACCTCGTACTTCGGCATGGCCGACCACCGGCTGCCGCACGGCGTCACCTTCATCGGCCAACCGCTCTGGGGCTCAATCGGTTACACGCTGCCGGCCGCCGTCGGCGCCGCGGTCGCCCACCCCGACCGGCGCACGGTCCTCCTCATCGGTGACGGCGCCGCCCAGCTGACCATCCAGGAACTCGGCGTCTTCTCGCGCGAAGGCCTGTCGCCCGTCATCGTGGTGGTCAACAACGACGGCTACACCGTCGAACGGGCGATCCACGGGAAGACGGCGCCCTATAACGACATCGTCGGCTGGAACTGGACGGACATCCCCCACGCCTTGGGGGTGCGTGATCACCTGGTGTTCCGGGCGCAGACCTACGGAGAACTCGACGACGCGTTCACCGCCGCCGCGCGGCACCAGGACCGCATGGTGTTCGTCGAGGTGGTCCTGCCCCGCCTCGAGATCCCGCCCCTGCTCGGCCAGCTCGTCGGGCCCATGGCACCCCAGGGCGACAACAGCTAGCGGGAGTTCGCGGCCCGGCCCGCGCTCGGCGAGCGCAGCAGGGCCTGGATGGTGCGCCGGCAACGCCCGCAGTCGGCTCCGGCGCCGCACGCCGAAGCGACGTCCTTCGTCGTCGCCGCCCCGGCCGCGACCGCCTCGTTCACGGTCTGGCTGGTGACCCCGTTGCACAGGCACACGAACATCCCGGCGACCCGCTATTCCGCCTCGATGCGCATCATGTCGGTGAACCGGCCGACGAACAGCGGCGGGTAGGCGCCCACGCCTGCCCGGGACATCCACTCGGCGGCGGCGTCGGGGTGGTCGATCCATCTGCGCGCGCTGTCCTCGTCGGGAAAGTCCTGCAGGATCAACACTTCGTCCTCGTCGTCGAAGGCCTGGAACACCCAGGTCTTCCGGATGCCCGCCGCGGTGAACCTGCCCATCGCCGCACGGACGCCGGCCACCAGCGTGGACACGTTGTCGACGCAGGCGATGGCGGCGACCACCACCCCGGGCGCCTCGGGCGTGGCCGACGGCTCGGCGACGAACCGGTCGATGATCTCGCCGGCGAACACGGCGGGGATGTCGTCGACCCCGGCCTCATCGAACCAGTCGAAAAACACGCGCGAGCGCAATAATTCGACGATCGGTTCGCGGCTGTGCACCCCGATCATCACCAGCACCCGCCCGTAGTCGTGGGTGGACGTGTAGACCAGCACGTGGTGCGCGCCGATGTCGGCGAGCCTGGTCTTGTTGCGCTCGAGCAGCGGCCACACCTTGCTCGGATCCGGGACCCGATAGTCCGACGCGATCACCATCGAGTGGATGTCGTGGGGCATCGCCGGCATCCCCTTCCGCCTAGGGCACCACCCGGCCTAAAGCGGTGCGAGCTCCGAAATGAGCCACTTGCCATCGACTTTCGTCAGCGTGATGGTAACGCTGCTGTTCATGTACGACGGCTCCGGCTTGTCCTTGCTCTGGGTGGTCTGGTTGATGAACAGCAGCGCGACGGCTTTGTCCGGATTCAGCGTCTGCAACGCGGCGCGAAGCACGATGGCGGTGCTCTTCACCGACTTCTCCCGGACGGCCGGTTTCAGGACGCTGTCGGTGAATTGCGTGTAGTACTTGAGGAATTCGCCGGTGAGGTGGGACTTCGCGGAGGAGAGGTCGTTGTCCAGGTTCTCCGGCCCGTACGACAGGGTCGCCACGGCACCCTCGCTTGCCGCCGCGATCGCCGCCCGCGCGGCCCCAGCGTCGACCTCCCGATCCGGGAAGTACCAGAAGTACGCCAGCCAACCGAGCAGTCCCAGCGAGAGCACGATCACGAGCGACGCCGTCGCCAGGGCAACGAGCCGCCGGACCCGACGATTCCGCGGTTTGGTTTCGCCACTCAGGAGGCTGTTGCTCGGCTCGTCGCCGTCGACGGCGGTCTCGTCGCGTTCCGTCGGCTCCTCGGTATCGACCGTCTCGTCGGCGTCTTCCGCGACCGTCCGCTCGGCGTCCACCGGCTTCTCGTCTGCCGTCACGGCACGAACTCCAGTTTCGCGATCTTGAGCTGGTCGCCGTCGCGTTTCATCGTCACGACGAATCGGTAGCTACGCGGTTCCTGTTTGGCGCCGGCAGCATTGGTGACCTCCTGCGTGGAGGCGACGAGGACCACCGCCGAGTCGTCCGTCATCGTGTTGCGATCCACCGCGGCGGCCTGGACGGTGCCCTGTGAATGCACCTTGATCTGTTCGACCGTCTTGACGTACTGATCGGCCGTCTTCGTGAAGTCGTCTTTGAACTCGCCGGTTGCGTTGTCGAGGATGAGCTGGACGCCCCGCTTGGCATCGTTGAAGTCCAGCGATGTCAGATTGATGATGCCCTGACTGGCCGCCTTAGAGAATTCGGCCGCCAGCTGGCGGTCGTGCTCCGCCTTGCGGTGCGCGTAGATCATGTAGCCGCTGCCCGAGAGCGCGGCGACGATGACGAGGATGGCCAGGGCGGCGGCGACGGTCGACCATCGCGGACGACGCAGGCGCACGCGCCGGCGCCGCGCCCGCGGCTCCGCCGGAGCGTCGGCGGCGGGAGCGCCCGCCTCTGCTGCGGCGACCGCCTCGTCCGAACCCTCCTCGGATTCGGGAGATTCCGGCTCGACCGGCTCAGTCTCCGCGACATCGGCGGCGCGTTCATCGACGCTGTCGGCCGGCCCTTCCTCCGCGTCATCGGTCGGCTCTGCCGTCTCCGGCTCGGCCTCCTCGAGTTCCGGTTCGGCCTCGGCTTGTTCGGCTTGGCGTCGCAGCTGGATCGCGCGGGCGCGGGCGCGCGCGGCGGCGGCGAGGGCCTCGGCTTCCTCGGCCTCGGCCTCGGCCTGCTCGGCCAACGACCGGATGTCGGCGGCGCTGGGCGTGTCGTCCTTACTCATCTGATCCGATTTCGTGCGACCGGTATTCGCGCGGACGCGCGGGCTCAACGCCCACCAGCCCGAGGAAGCGGCTGCTCATGACTCACCGTGAAACTCCTCTACCGCTTGCCGGTCTGAGCCCGGCGACGGCGTCTCGAATCGATCGAGCCTGTCGACCGATTCTGGCGCTCGGGGCCGCGAGGGCCGTCGCCGATGCGCCAATCTACTCGGCAGACGCAATGACGTGCGAGCATATCGGCGCCGTATAGATCCTTGTTTTCACTCAGCCCGCGGAAAGCCACGTTATCACCGCTTGCTTGGACGAGACCGTAGGCGAAGCGCCGCGGGCTCCGAATGCGACCGTGAACAGGGGAATCCGATTCTTATCTTGCGCATATCAGCCGTTCGATACCCCCTTTACCGCAACAGGTCTTTGACGACCTTCCCGGTCGCGTTGAGTGGTAGCGCCTCGACGAAAACAATCGACCGCGGCACCTTGAACCCGGCCATGCGCTCATGGCACCAGCCGATCAGTTCGTCCTCGCCCACGACACCGTCGGCGCCCTCGGTGACGACGAATGCCTTGCCCACCTGGCCGAGCCGCTCGTCGGGCACGCCGATGACCGCGGCCTGCGCGACGGCGGGGTGACCCAGCAGGAAGCCCTCGATCTCGGCGGGATAGGCGTTGAACCCGCCGACGATGAACATGTCCTTCTTTCGGCCCGCGATGCGCAGCCGGCCGGTGGCGTCGAGGTCGCCGAGATCCCCGGTGTGCAGCCACCCGTCGGTGTCGATCGCCTCGGCGGTGGCGACCGGATCGTCGAGGTAGCCCTGCATGACCCCGTAACCGCGGACCAACACCTCGCCGTCGTCGGCAATCCGGACCTCGACCCCGTCGCAGGGCAGGCCCGCGGTGGTGGCCACCTGCTCGAAGGTGTCGCCCGGGCGGGACAACGTCACATTGCCGGCCTCGGTCAGCCCGTAACCGGTCATCAGGGTCTCGAACGGCAGTTCGCCGTGGATGCGGCGGACCAGTTCCACGGGGATATCGGCGGCGCCGGTGACGCCGGCGCGCAGGGTCGAGAGCTTGTCCTTCTCACCCACCGTCAGCAACGAGTGGTACACCGTAGGCGGCCCGGGCAGCATCGTAATCTGTTCCTGGGCAACGAGATTCACCACAGTTTCGAGGTCGAATGTCGCGACCGGCAGCATCGTCGCGCCGCGCAGAAAGGACGCCACCAGCCCGGCCTTGAGGCCGAACGTGTGGAAGTACGGGTTGATCTGCAGGTAGCGGTCACCCTCGCGCAGATCCGCCAGTGTCGCCCACTCCTCGTACATGCGCAGCGTCTGGCGGTGATTCATCATCGCGCCCTTCGGGCGCCCCGTCGTGCCCGACGTGAAGATGATGTCCGCGATGTCGGTCCCGCTCACCGCCCGCTCGAACGGGGAACCGGCGGACAGGAAGCCCGATTTCAGGTCGATGACGGGTATCCCCGCCGGCGCGGTGTAGTCCTGATCCAGGAAGCCCTTCTGCACCAGGACTGCCTTCACTCCGCTGCGCACGAGGATGTCGCCGGCTTCCTCGGTCTTGAACCGGGTGTTGACGGGCACCAGCACACAGCCCGCCGTGAGCAGACCGAACGCCGCGATGATCCACTCCGCGGAGTTAGGCGCCCAAATGGCGACCCGATCACCCTTGCCGATGCCGAGGTCAGCGAAAGCCCCAGCGGCCCTGCGGATTCCATCGACCACCTCGGTGAAGGTGAGGCGCAGCGGACCGTCGACCACCGCTTCCGCGTCGCCGAAGCGGTCCGCCGCGCTCAAGACCATCTCGGGGATGGTCTCCCACGGGGATGCGTCCGTCACACCGTGACGAGCCGACCGAGATTGCCGCCCATGATCTTTGCCTGGTCGTCAACGGACAAGTGCGACAGCGCGTTGACGTAGAAGGTCGGCTCCGCCAGCCCCTCCGGGTGCGGCCAGTCCGAGCCGTACAGCACCCGGTCCACGCCGACGAGGTTGACCAGATCGTCGATGCCGTCCTCGAAGAACGGGCTGACGTGGATGCGGCTCTTGACCATCTCCACGGGGTCGCTGGGAAACACTTCGGGCGCCTTGCGGTACACCTCGGCGAGCCCGTCCAGCAACGGGGTCATCCACTTGGAACCGGCCTCGACGATCGCCACCTTCAGCTTCGGGTGGCGGTAGAGCGCGCCGTGGATCACCCACGAGCCCACCGCGTCCTGGATCGGCCGCCACTCGTTGAGGATGCCCATCGCATTTGTCTGGAACGGCAGCATCTCCTGCTCGGCGCCGTCCCACTCGGAGGTGTAACGGGAGTAGCCGCTGTCGCTCGAGTGCATGCCGACCAGCACGTCGTGCTCGACGACCCGCTCCCAGAACGGGTCGAACTCGGGCACCGCGAACGACCGCGGGCCGCGGAAGCCGGGGACCGGAGCCGGGCGGATCAGGATGCAGCGTGCGCCGCGCTTGACCGCCCACTCCAGCTCCTCGATCGCCTTCTCGACGATCGGCAGGGTGATGACCGGGGTGGTGAAGATCCGGTTCTGGTAGTTGAAGCCCCAGACCTCGTCGAGCCATTCGTTCAGAGCGTGAATCAGGACGTGGATGGCGACCGGGTCGTCACGCAGCCGCTCCTCGAGCAGGCTGGCCAGCGTCGGAAACATCAGGGTGCGATCCAGGCCCAATTCGTTCATCTTCTCCAGGCGCGGGCCGGGCTCGAAGAACGCCGGGATCGCGCGCATCGGCTCGCCGAATAGCTCGCGCTTGCTCTTGCCGTCCGGGTTGCCGTACTTGAAGTACTCCTCCCACGCGCCCGGGCGGGCGACGACCTCGAAGGTCGGGTTGGGGATGTAGTTGCTGATGTGGCCGCGGATCGCGATCTTGGTGCGCCCGTTGATCTGCACGTACTGGACGAAGTCCTTGTACTCCTTGGGCAGGAACTTGGTCAGCGCTTCCGGCGGCTCGTAGAGATGGTTGTCCGCGTCAAAGATCGGGAACGGGACGTCCTCCCGGTGCGACAGTTGACCCATGAAATCCTCCTTCGCAATTTGCGAGAATCGTATTCTCTCCAGGGCCCGGGCCGCAACTGCCCCTGGCGATCCGGCGGCTCTGGTCGCCGCGGGCAGCGAACCGCGAGCGCGCCGCGACGCCGATCGCGCGCGGTACAGTGCACGCGGGGTGGACGAACGGAGTCGCATGGACGTCGGCCACTTCCAACGCCAATTCGTCACTTCTCCCGACGGCACGCGAATCGCCTTCGACAGCGTCGGCTCCGGGCCCGGCATCGCCGTCTTGTCTGGCTCGCTGGCCCCACCGATCCGGTACCGCTCCTTCGCGAAAGCTCTGGCCCGGTCGCACACTGTCCACATCGTGCATCGACGCGGCCGCGGCGCGAGCGGTCCGGGAGGCGAGGCCTACTGCATGGACCGGGAGTGCGACGACGTCTTCGCCGTCCTGGACAAGACCAGCTCGCGAGCCGTGTTCGGGCACAGCTACGGCGGGCTGATCGCCGTGCGGGCGGCCCTTCGGGCGAATGACGGACGACTCGACTCGGTCGTGGTGTACGACGCGGCGGTCGACATCGACGGTTCGATGCCGTTCGACTTCCTGCCCTCGTTCACGGAGTCGGTCGAACGCGGACGACACGCGCGGGCGATAGCCGAGCTCACCAGGGGGCTACGGATCGGACGCCACCTCGACGACCTGCCCTTCGGGGTGACCCTCGCCGCCAGCTGGCTCGGCGTGGTCACCGTGTGGAAGGCCGAATGCGAGGTGCTGCCGACCGTGCCCCGCGAAGGGCGGGAGGCGTTGCGGCTCAACGGACCGGCGTCGGCCTATAAGTCGATCGCGACACCGGTGTGCTTCTTGGTCGGCCAGCGCAGCCCCGCGTACTTCCTGGACGCGGCAACCGAGATCACCGCCGCGTTGCCGGCCGGGCGCGTCGCGGTCATGCCCGGCCTCGACCACCGCGGGCCGCTGGCGAGACCGCGTGCCGTCGCGAAGGCGTACGGCGACGCGTTGCGTGCGATCGCATCGGGCGAGCGGCACGGTACGTAAGGGGAATCCCGGTCAGCAGTTGGCGACGATCTTGAAGGTCGCGGTAGCCGGCTCGTCGGGCTTGTCGGATTTCGAGCCGTTCGCCGAACCGGTGATCGTGAACTTCTCGCCGCTGAAGCTCATGGTGGCGTCGCCGCCGTCGTCCTTGGAATACATGCCGGTGAAGCCGCCCAGGTTCCGGATGCGGACCGACTGAGTCACCATCGGGACGGCGCGCTCGTCGATGACTACCCGCGCGCCCGCGAAATCGCCGCCGATCTCGATGGTCCGGTACCACTCCTGCTGGGTGCACTTCACCACGTTGAGCTTCGCGTCGTCGCCGTTGACGGTCACCGACGCCGTACTGGACAGCTGGGTCTGCGGCTTGGGCGTGCAGGCGACCACGCCGACGACGACCGTCGACGCGACCAATGCCGCCGAAATGCGACTGCCCATCCGGCCACCTCGATCCCTCACACAGCAACCCCGTCCGACCGTAGCGATGATGCTATTCTCCCGACAGGAGAATGCCAATATCGGCGTTCCGGGCGTCCCTATCACTGGAGCGTTGACGCGTGGTCGATCTGGAGTTCGAGGACGGGTTGGCGGTGCTGACCATCGACCGCCCCCACGCGCGCAATGCCATCGCGCTCGACACCATGGGTCAGCTGGAAAAGGCGATCGACGCGGCGGCGGGAGCCAGGGCATTGGTCATCAGGGGCGCCGGCGACCGGGCTTTCGTCTCGGGTGGCGACCTCAAGGAGCTCAGCGCGCTGCGCACCGAGGAGGACGCGGCGGCGATGGCGAAGCGGATGCGCTCGATTTGCGACCAGTTGGCCGGCTTTCCCGCGCCCGTGGTCGCCGCGCTGAACGGGCACGCCTTCGGGGGCGGAGCCGAGGTCGCCGTCGCCGCCGACATCCGGGTGGCCGCCGACGACGTGAAGATCGCGTTCAATCAGGTGCAGCTCGAGATCATGCCCGCCTGGGGCGGCGCCGAACGGCTGGCCGCCATCGTGGGGAAGGGTAAGGCCTTGCTGCTGGCGGGCACCGGAAGCACCCTCGAAGCCGCCGAGGCCCAGCGAATCGGCTTGGTGGACATCGTCTTTCCCCGCGCCACGTTCGACGAGGGGTGGCGGTCGATCGCCGGTTCGCTGGCCCGCCATCCGGCGGCCGAGATAAAGCGGGTAATCAGCGGCGTTTCGCCTGATGAGGCGATAGCATCCTTTGCACGGCTGTGGGTTGCCGACGCCCACTGGCAGGCCGCAGAGCGGGTGATGAACCGCACCGCCAGTCCGCGCCCGGCAGCCGAAGGAGCGTCATGAACACGGTGAAAAGGGTTCTGGCAGCAGGCGCGGCGACCCTGGTGGCGGGTGTGGCGGTGCCGGCACCCGCGCAGGCCGACCCGGTCTGGCATCAGGTCGTCTACGTGGCCACGACCAAAACCCCCGCCTATGTCGACATCTTCTATCAGGACCAGGACCCCGCGCTCTTTTCCGACTACAGCCACAACAACTACCAATTCACCCCGCAGGTGCACGCGGACATCAGCCCTGATAAGCCGTGGGTGCAACCGGTGAACCTGCTGAACCCCGATCAGTGGGCGATGGTCACGGCCACTACCGGCCGGGAGCCGCTGGCGGACGGCGGCGTTCAGTGCAACTTGTCGGTCGACGGCAAGGTCGTGGTGTCCAACATCGGTCCCAAGGGCGCGCTCTGTTCACTGCGGTCCTGGTGAACCGTCCAGGCCGGCGGGATTCCTTCGACCGGCTGCGGCTCGCCTTCCAGGTGGCGCAGATAGCTTTCCACCAGCTCCCTGGTCTCGGCGTGACCACCCGACATGCCGATCGCCTGCTCGAGCACCAGGACCCGCGACACGCTCGTCATGAGCACCGTCCACACGACCGGCGGCACGTCGGGCCCGGACGCGGGGCCGTAGCGCCGCAGCGCATCCTCTACCGCGCGGCGCTGTCCGTCCCGGAACCGCTCCGCGTAGTAGGCGATCTCGGCTCGCATCTCCTTGCGATGGTTGGCCAGCGCCATGAATTCCATGGAGATACGCGTGAAAGCGGGATCGGTGCCCAACCGCCACAGCGCCCACAGCGGCTGTGGCGATCGGAGCGCCAGCTCCTGCACCTGCAGGCCTTCCTCGGCGCGGCGGCGGAAGACTTCGAGGAACAGCTCTTCCATGGTGCGGAAGTAGTAGTGCACCAGCTGCGGTTTCAGCCCGGCCTTGTTGGCGAGGCGACGCGAGGTGACGGCGGCGTAACCCTCTTCGAGCATCAGTTGTTCGGCCGCGTCCAGCAACAGCCCGCGATTCTTCGCGTCCGGCGCTCCGAGCCTGCGGGCGGTGGGAGCAGATGTCATGCGGTCCCTCCCCTATCTCGGCGTCTCGGCCGCCCAGTGTCGACCATGCCAGATGTTAGCCAGCGGGTCTCGCTCCGGCGGTGTCGCCTTGACCCTGGTAATCGCACCATGCTAAGCAGTTGCTCAGCACTTCACACTCGGGCGGCGCGGGGGGCGGGCCGCCGGACCACCATTCGGCCAGCGTCGGCTTGAAGGAGACACGCGCGACATGACCACCTTCGACACGATCGACTTCTTCACCGACCAATCTCTGGTGCCCGATCCGCACCCGTACTTCGACTACCTGCGCAGCCAGAACCCGGTGCTGCGGCTCCCCCACTACGGCGTCGTCGCCGTGACGGGCTATGACGAGGCGTGTGAGGTCTACAAGGACCCCGACACGTTCTCGAACATCGTCGCGCTCGGTGGGCCGTTCCCGCCGCTTCCGTTCCAACCCGAGGGCGAGGACATCAGCCACCTGATCGACGAGCACCGCAGCTATTTCCCGATGTACGAGCACATGGTGACCATGGACCCGCCGGACCACACCCGGGCCCGGTCGGTGCTGAGCAAGCTGCTGACGCCGAGCAGGCTCAAGCAGAACGAGGAGTTCATGTGGCGCCTCGCCGACCGCCAGCTCGACGAGTTCCTGGTCAACGGCGCCTGCGAGTTCATCAGCGAGTACTCGAAACCGTTCGCCACCTTGGTGATCGCCGACCTGCTCGGCGTGCCCGAGGAGGACCACAAGGAATTTCGGGTCGTGCTGGGCGCCGACAAACCCGGCCGGGTGGGAGCCCTGGACCACGAATCCGTGGGGGTCAACCCGCTCGAGTGGCTCGATGACAAGTTCTGCGCTTACATCGAGGACCGGCGCCGCGAACCGCGCAACGACGTGCTGACCTCGCTCGCGACGGCCAAGTACCCCGACGGCACCACACCCGAGGTCATCGAGGTGGTCCGGTCGGCGACGTTCCTGTTCGCCGCCGGGCAGGAAACGACGGCCAAGCTGCTCAGCGCCGCGCTGCAGGTGATGGGCGACCGCCCCGACATCCAGCAAGAACTGCGCGACGACCGCACACTGATTCCCGGGTTCATCGAGGAATCGTTGCGAATGGACAGCCCGGTCAAATGCGACTCGCGGCTGGCTCGCCGGGCGACGACGGTCGGCGGCGTCGATATCGCCCCGGGCACCGTCGTGATGGTGCTGCCGGGCGCGGCCAACCGCGATCCCCGCCGGTTCGAGAACCCGCACGAGTTCAACCCCCGCCGCAGAAACGTTCGCGAGCACATGGCGTTCGCGCGCGGCGTGCATTCGTGCCCGGGCGGACCGCTGGCCCGCGTCGAGGGCCGGGTCTCCATCGAGCGCATCCTCGACCGGATGCTCGACATCAAGATCGACGAGAAGGTACACGGGCCGGCCGACGATCGCCGCTACACCTATGAGCCGACGTACATCCTGCGCGGGCTCAGCGAGCTCCACCTCACGTTCACGCCCCGCAACTGAGACCTCCGAGCCGCTACCACAGCCTTCCGGCGAAGTAGCAAGCCAACAGGCTGGCGGCGATGAGTACCACCCAGGCGTCCGTCAGGCGGCACAGCAACGCGGGCGCCCGCCTGACCTCCATGAACTCGCGAAAGATGATGCGCACCTTGACAACCGCGATTCCGATGACGCAGGACGTGACTACCGCGTTGGCGCCGTGTGACGCGGCCGAGTGATCGATCCCGAGGTAAGCCAGGGTCAGGGACGCCAGGATCACCCACGCGACCAGCAACCTGGTGTTGGTTCTGATCATCGACTTCACCTCACCACGTACAGCAGAGCGAAGATGAGCACCCAGAGGAAGTCCACGGTGTGCCAGTAGGTGGCGCACGTCTCGACCAGATTCTGCGACCGGCGCGCATCGCTCCTCAGCTGATGAACAACGACACCGAGCGCGACGAACCCGATCAGCAGATGGACGAAGTGGATTCCGGTCAAAAAGAAGTAATAGGTGAAGAAGTCGTTGCTGTCGAAGCCGTTTCCCGTGCGGACCAGGCGCGCCCACTCGAACACCTTGGAGATCAAGAACACCGTGGCCAATCCGATCGTGACGTACACGTCCCGCAGCGCCGCGCGGTACGCGCCCGCGCGGGATGACTGAACGCAGCGCGCCACCGACCAGGAGCTCAGCAGCAAGACGAGGGTGTTGAACACACCGACCCGAAGGTCGAGCTGCGCCTGTGAGTGCAAGAAGAGTTCGGGGCTGCGGGCGCGGTAGAACAGGTAGAAGCCGAAATACGCGGTGAAGACCAGGGTTTCGAACAGCACGAAGGCCCACATGTCCGGCTGGCCCGGCACTGACCGGACGCGTGTGCCCCTTTCGTCCAGGTCCGTCATCGCGCTACCGCCTTCCGCGACCGCTCGGGCAGCGGTCCGGTGCCGAAGTCTTCGCGCCGGATCATCTGGAACAGCATGACGATGAACGTGACCTGATAGACGCCGAACACCACCATGTCCAGCCACCACGCGATCTGGCCATTCCAGGCCAGAACGCCGCGCCGGAAGATCCAGCAGGGCGCCACGACAACCTCGGTGAGCGCGTTGCACAGGTTGAGATAGCCGAACCACTTGGGGAAGACCCGATTCTTGTCGAGCAGTATCGCGAGCATCCAGATCAGCGAGCCGATGAGGAACACGCCCATGGTTCCGTCGAAGGACAGGAACGCGAAATCGTAGAGCCAGCCGACCAGCTGGGGGTCGCGGGCGGGTCGCAGCGTCGCCACGATCAGCGCGATGCAGAGCAGGTAGAGGCCCGGAATTGCGCTGAGGGAGTAGATGATCAGGTACGAATACGCGAACGCGCGGCTGACCGACATCCGCCGCATCGAGTAGGCGATGAGGGCGTTGTTTATCGCGGTCATGCCGCCGATGGCGAAGATGATGCCGAACCCGACCGGTATCCCGAGGTGGCGTTCGCCGAACCAGTGCACCTGGGTGGCGAGGTCCCAGGTCGGCTGCGGCGGGGGCTGGACTTGCGCCACGATGAAGAACACCGGGAAGAACAGGTTGTAGAAGACCAGGAGCGTCCCCCACGCCAACCACAGCTCGCGTTTCGGGTTGTGCCGGCAGTGCCACGCGAACCGGCGGAACAGCGGCCCCTCCGGCGGGGTCGCCGAGGCCGGGTGCGGTGCGATCACCGCGCTCATGCGCGGGCCAGCTCCTGCCCGCGGTGCTCGGCCCGTTCCCGATAGACCGCTCGACCCACCACCAGGCCCATCACGACGATCCACACCGCGATGGCCCCGTTCTTCACCCAAAACGACAGGAAGCCGTCCCATGCCAGCGGACCGGTCAACCCCAGGCCGACGAAGGCCGCGGGCACCAGCGCGGCCGCGACGGCCAGGTTGAAGTGGGCCACCCATCGGTCGAAGACCGGACGCGACCGGTCGTCGAAATAGATTGCCAGAGCCAGGATCACGCTCTGCCCGATCAGATAGGGCACCAGAATGGTGAAGGTGATCCAGGCGAAATCGTTGAGCAGCTGGGTGAGTTCCGGGCTGCGTTCCGGCCGGAAGGCGGCCAACAACCAGCACACGTTGGCCACCAGGAAGAGAGTCGGGCCGCTGGCGACGCAACTCAGCAACGCGTAGGAGAAGATCGGCGTCCGGTGCGCCATCCTGCGGACCTGCAGCACGATCAGCGTCAGGATTGGGACGAGGCACACCCCGAACCAGTTGAACACGATCATGCTGTACCGGATCTCGGGTAGGTGGGCCGGATCGCGGTAGAACGCGGCGACCTGCTCCGCCGTCATGGAGGGAGACATCGGTGGATTGAAACCCGGAAACAGAAGGAACGCGCCGACCCAGATCAGGACCGTCGCCGGCAGGGTCCACAGCAGGATCAACTCACCATCGATGCGCCGCAACATCTTTCGATCGGAGCCCGGGGATCGGTCAGCACCGACGCCGGTCATTCGTAAACTCCTTCCAGCTCGTCCGCAGTCGGACGCGCTCCCCCGCCAGCGAAACTAGCCGATCGGCTACCCGTGGTCAATAGCCGATCGGCTACGCTTCCGGTGTGGTTTCCACTCAGCCAAGGTTTCGTTCCATCACGCGCAGCGCAGCGCAGACCCGCATCTTGGACGCCGCGCTGCAATTGATCGCGGAGCACGGTGTGGGCGGCACGTCGCTTCAGATGATCGCCGACGCCATCGGAGTGACGAAGGCCGCCGTCTACCACCAGTACAAGACGAAGGAGCAGATCGTCATCGCGCTCACGGAGCGCGAGCTGGGCGGCCTCGAGGAGGCGCTGGAGGCGGCCGAGGCGCACGATCATCGGATCCGGGCACGAGATGTCTTGCTGGACCGCGTCATCGACGTCGCGGTCGAGCGTCGGGGCGCGGCAAGCACCTTGCAGTTCGATCCGGTGATCGTGCGGCTGCTGGCCGAACACGAACCATTCCAGCAATTCATCCGGCGCCTCTATGGCGTGCTGCTCAACGACTCCGCCGAGGACGCACGGGTGGCCGCGGCGGTGTTGTCGGGCGCCATCGCGGTTGGGGTCGTACACCCACTGGTGGCCGACATCGACGACGGCACACTGCGTTCCGCGCTCGGGCGAATCACTCGACGGCTGATCGATGTGGGCGAATGAACCGCTGCAATTTCTTTGCCCAATTCGCCCAGCGCTCAGGTACCGTTCTTCCATGAAGAAAGTGGCGCGTCTCGCCGCCGCGGCGCTCACGGTCACCGGCGGCTTCGCATTGTCGGCTGTCGGCCCGGCGGCCCGTGCGGGCGCCGACAACCCGCCCTGGCCGTTCGTGGGATATCACTGGTGCCCCGGCCAGCCCTTCGATCCCGCCTGGGGACCGCAGTGGGATCCGAGCACCTGCCATGACGCGCATCACCGCGACAGGGACGGCACCATCCACAACGGGGACTATTGGGGGCCCAGTCCCTTTCAGACGTGGCCCGAACAGCCGAACCCGTATCCGTAAGGCGCAGAAGACGACCGGAGCGGCTCAGGTGTCGCCGCGCTCCCAGTTCTGGACTCCGTCATGGGCATTGCAGACCAGGAAGAGGCCATCCGGCGCTTGGGCGACGTAGTACTCCGGGTAGTCGGTGCAGGACGAGTTCTCTTCCTTGACGCCGGCCATCGGAGGTGACCGGAACCAGCGGGCCTGGTACCGCCTGGGCGACCCACAGAACATCAGCCGTCCGGGCTGCGTCGCGAACGACACGTAATAATCCGCGGTACCGAATACGTAGTACGTGAAGTTGTCGCACGGCGCACCGAGTACCTGATGCGGCATGATGCCGGGGGTGCAATCCGGATAGTCGCAATTGACCGGTCCGGCGGCAGCGCGCGGCGCCCCGAGCACGCTCAGGCCCAGAATCAGGGCGAACGCGGTCACAAAGAATCGCACGAGATAACTGTAAATTATCTCGCCTGCGACTGAAATAGAATTCTCGCGCGAAGAGAAGGTACCGAGCGAATGCCGCCGTTGTCGGCGCAGGCACCCCCACCTCTCGGTGATAACGTGACTCTCCAGCAGGCGCGGACAAGGAGGTGACGATGCCCCCATCTGGGTCCCCCGCCGAAGCCGACGAACTCGCGAAAGTCGAAGCACGCGCACAGGCTGCGCGCGCCCACGCCACGCGCCTGCGCCGGCAAGCCGAGGCCGCGTCGGGGGACACCAGCGCGCCAACCGCCCCCGACGCGGCCGATCCGATTCCGCCCCCGCGTCGGCGTCGGCTGCGGCCCCCCGGCCGAAAGTTCGTGGCCGCGATGGCGGCCGTTCTCGTGGTCGCCGGGTCGCTGACGGCGAGCGGATTCATCGTCTGGCATCACCACGCCGTCGACCGGCAGAAGCAGCGAGCCGCGGAGTTCACCACGGCGGCCCGCAATGGCGTGGTGATGATGTTGTCGATGGATTCGAACAAGGCGCGAGACGACCTGCAGCGTTTTGCCGACGACACCACGGGGCTGTTCAAAGCCGGCGTCCTGATGGGCGCCGAGGATGCGGTGAAGGCCATGGAGCAATCGAAGATCTCCTCCAAGGGTTCCGTGCAGGCCACCGCGGTGGATTCGATGACCGACGATTCGGCCATTGTTCTGGTGGCGGCGAAGTCCGAATCGACCAAACCCGGTCAGGCAAAACCCGACTCGCGATCGTTGCGTCTGGTCATCAGCCTGCAGCGGGACGGCGGGCAGCTGAAGATCTCCCGAGTCGAGTTCGTCCAGTGACCGTAGGCAGCCCACCCGCCGACGCCGGGGCGCCCACCCGGGGCCGCAACGCACGTGTGCTCCGACGCTGGGCGCGCCGCGGCCTGGCGCGGTGGCGGCCAATCCTGTTGGCCGTCCTGCTCGTTGGTGCGACCACGTTCTGCGGCGGCTATTTCTACGTCGTGTATCGCCCGGATCTGCAGACCGACAATTCCGTGGCGCGTCAGGTCATCACGGCGGCCAGCGACGGGGCCGTGGCGCTGCTGTCCTACTCGCCCGCCACGCTCGAGCGCGATCTCGCCAACGCCAGATCCAAGCTCAGCGACAGCTACCTCGCGTATTACCAGCGGTTCGCCGACCAGATCGTGAGCCCGTCGGCGCAGCGCGGCCAGGTCTCGACGGCCGCGACGGTGGTCAGGGCCGCCGTCACCGAGCTGCGGCCGAATTCGGCAGTGGTTTTGGTGTTCGTCAAGCAGAAGACGACGAGCAAGGACCGGCCGCAACCGGTTGTGACGTCGAGCAGCGTTCGGGTGGCGATGACAAAAGTCAACGGATCGTGGCTCATTGACAAATTCGAATCCGCGTGAGACCGGCCTGGCCCGAACCATTCCCCGGTGAGCGGCAGCGGTGTTAGTCTGTAAATTCGATTCGCTTGAGAATTGCGGTCTTTAGCGCGTCAAGGAGCACGCGATGCGTTCATCGAATACGGCAATAGCGGCAACGCTGGTCGCCGCGGGCATGGTTAGCGGCCTCGGCTCGACACCGTCGGCTTGGGCCTTCGATCCGGCCGTCAACGGCACCTACACGGCCACCGTTGTCGGTGACTGGGCCCAGACCAAAGGGGTGTATCACCAGGAGGCCGTGGTGCGCAGCACCTGGACCATCACCTCGTCGTGCTACACCGCTCAGGACTGCAAGGGCCAGGTGGTCAGCGACCAGGGCTGGTCCGCGCCGCTGCACATGCATGACGGGCAAAACTGGTACGTCAAGCGCGACATCCCGAACTGGGAGAGGTGTCCTGACGGCTCGTCCTTCACCGGCACGGACTACATCTACTTCTACCCGGCCAACCCGGATACCGGCGAAATTTCGCTGGGCTCAACGGTAATGGCCGGCAAGGAGAAGACGGTCGGCCCGGTCGGTGTCTGCGGTAGCAATGCACCACTCTGGATTGAGCAGCCATTCCGGCTGGACAGGATCGGCTAGCGGGCGCGCGCGAAAAGCACTGCCGGCCTTAGCCACGGCCGTCAGGTGGCGAACATGTCCTTCCAGGATTTCGGCACTTTGGCCGCCGACGGCGCGGCGAGGTCCGCCTGACGGTACACCTGACCATCCGGCGTCACGTAGCTACCGGTCTTGGGGTCGTACTGGGCGACGGCCACCGACGGGCCGGGCCGGGATTGGTTGTCGGTGAACGCGCTTGGCGCCATGGACGTCGGCTGCGGCGGCGCGGCCGGTGGCGCGGCCGCGGCCGCGGTGGGTGGAGGTGCCGGCGGCGAGGCGGCGACGTCGAGCGGGGCCAGCGGTGTCACCGCGCTCATGTCCGTCGCCGGGTTGATCGTCGCCGGCAACGGCGGCCCGCCGGATGGGGGTGTTCCCCGCGGAACGGCCCCGGGAGGCAACGGCGTTCCCTCCACCGGCCCGAAGATTCTTTCGCGGTTGAAGTTCATCCGGTCGTCGGGCGGAATGCCCTGCGCGATCAGATTCGGGTCCAGCGGATAGGTGCCGAAGACATGCTGCCGCAACGCGAGCGGCATGAAAGGTTTGTCGCTTTCGCAGATTTCGACGGTCGGCGCCCGCTTCCCCGGCTGCCCCATGCAGGGGTAGTTGCGGGCGCCGCGGACCCCGATAGGTGAGTCCTGTGGCAGCTTGCAGTACAACCCGTTCGGCGTGTCGATGACGCGGGTGTCCGATGGGGCGCGCCATTGGCTCGGCGGGAGGAAGCCGACCGTGCAGGCGGGCGGGTCGCTGACGATGAGGTTGAAGGCGCCCGTGGCCAGCCCACTCGGCGACTTGGTGCCGATGAACGACTGGATCGCCGCGGTGAACGGCGGGAGCAGAACCAAAAGCTGCTCCAGGGACGGGTGGTAGGTCACGCCGATCTGGCCGATGGTGGTCAGGTTGGCGAGCAGCACCGGCAGCGTCGGCTTGATCTGATCGAGCAGCCGAGAAGCCTCGTCCAACGCCCCGGGGCCCCTCTCCAGAAGCGTGCGGAATTCCGGGTCGTTCTTGGACAACTGGCCGGTGAAGCCGGCGAGGCTGCGCGCATACGTCCGGATCGAGTCGGCGGTTTGCGCCTGCGCGTCGAGGAACGGCCCGGTGTCCTCGGTCAGGGAGCGCGCGCGATCGCCAACACCGTTCAGATCGCCGGAGATTCGTGACGAAGAGTCGAATAGAGACCCGAAGTCGTAGCCGGCGCCGTTGAACGCCTGGAACGACTCGTCGAGCAACTGGCTCAGCTTGCCTTTGGGGATGCTGTTGATCAGCGCACTGCTCTGGTCCAGCACCGGGCCGATCGGTTGCGGGATCGTGGCGTCGTTCACCGAAATGACCGAGCCGTCGTGCAGATAGGGGGACTTGTCGGTCTTCGGTCGCAGATCGACGTAATACTCGCCCACCGCGGAGATGCTGCGCACCTCCGCTCGCAAGTCGGCCGGAATCTTCGGCGACGTGTCCAGCGAGAGCGTGGCCTGCGCTCCATCCGGGGTCAACCCGACGGCGGTCACCTTGCCGATCTGCACGCCCCGGTAGGTCACGTTGCTGAAGCGGTACAGCCCGCCGGTCGCGGGCAGCTTCAGCGTGACGGTCATCTTGCCGATGCCGAGCAACGTCGGCGCCTGCACGTACCAGAGCACCATCAGGACCACGCCCACGATGCCGACGATCGCGAAGATCGCCAACTGGATTCGAACGAAGCGCGTCAGCATCTACTGCCCCCCGCCCGAAGTCGGTGTCGCACCCGGGACGGGCGGATTCGCCGGTGACGACGCATCACCGGCCGACGGGCCCGGCGGGGGGGCAGGCAGTGCGGGTATGGACGATGGATCGTTCTGCGCTTTGGGCCCGAGCATGGTCAGTCCCGCGATGAGCGGCGAGACCGGCGGCTGCGGCGACGGGGCGTCGCCCGACTGCGGGTTGACCGATGCCGGGGGCGCGTTGACCGGGGGCGCGTCGGGCGGCGGCACGCCGGGCTGCCACGGCGGGGGCCAGAAGCCCAGTCGCAGCGGCTCGCCCACCGGCCCGGGCGCCGGCACGGCCCCGGGCGCTCCCGGTGGTGCACCGTACTTGAATTGCAGGTACTCCGGGTCGCCGACCGTCGGCACGGCCTCGGCGCCCAGCCGTCCCCAGTGCGTGCCCAACAGGATGCTCTTACGCAGTCCGGCGTTGGTGAGGTCGATGATGAAGTACCCGTTGACGTAGTCGCCCCGGACGTAGCGGTCGATGAAGCCCTGGGTGAACGGGAACGTCGGCGCGTAGGCGATCGCGGCGTCGAGGTCCGGCCCTACGTCGGCGAGCGCCTTGATGGTCGGCGCAAGGTTTTGCAGGTTCTTGACCAGGTCGTCGCCCGCGTCGTTGACGAGCCTGGTGGCCGTGTTGCTGAACGTCCCGAGCTTGTCCAGCGCCGTCACCAACCGGGGTCGCTCCTTGATCAGGACATCCAGGGCCGGCGGAATCTTGTTGAGCGCCTGCGTGATCACGTCGCGCTGCGCGGCGAACGTGCCGGACAGCCGGTTCAGCGCCTTGATCGACTCCACCAGGTTGTCGCGCTGCTGGTCGAATGTGCCGACGAACCTGTCGAGGCGATTGATCAGATCGCGCAGGGCGCCTTCGTTACCGGACACGGATGCGTTGAAGTTGTGGATGATGTCCCCGATCTGGCCCAGCCCACCCGCGTTGAGGACCACCGAGAGCGACGACAGGGTCTGCTCGGTCGACGGGTACGTCTTCGATCTGTTCATCGGGATCGTGTCACCGGGCTTCAATTTTCCGGTGCCCTCCTGGCCGAGCGGCGGATTCAGTGCCAGGTGCATGGAGCCCAGCAGGCTGGTCTGGCCGACGCTGGCCTCCACGTTCGCCGGGATGGTCACGCCCGGCCGCACCGAGATGTCGACGTCGGCATGCCAGCCGCGCACCCTCATCTTGCTGATGCTGCCGACGATGACATCGTCGACCATGACGGGCGAATTCGCCTCGAGGGTGCCGACATTGGCGATCTCGACGTGATAGGTGGCGGCGCCCGGGCCGCGTCCGACCGCGCCCGGCAGCGGCAGCGAATTCAGGCCGTTGAACGCGCACCCGCTCGTCGCGAGCATCACGGCGCAGGCGACGCCAAGCACGCGCCGCCGCGCGGCCCTCCAGGCGGTCATGGTTGCGGCCCTTCGTTCGGGAGCAACATGTCCTGCACGTTGGCCGGGGCACCCGCTGGCGGCGGTTGGACCGGTGTGCTCGGCGGGGGCGGCTCCGGCATCGCCGCTCCGGGGATACGCCCGGGCGGCGGTGGCGGTGGCGCCGCCGGAGGAGTGTCACCCGGCAACCCGGTGTAGGCGGACACGGCGGGAGGCAAGTCCGGCGCCGACGGCTTGGGTCCCTCGCCACCGGGGGCGAGCCGCTGCTCGGTGTACACGACGTTCTTCGGGTCGAACGCCGGCGACAGGAACGGGTTGATGGGGATCGGAAGGTAGTTGAAGTTGAAGTACAGCAATGGGTTGAACACCCGCAGCGCCGGGCTCAGGTACAGCCCACACAGCTTTCCCGACTCGTTGGCCGTGGCGTTCTCCAGCGCCCCGATCTGCGAGCACAGGGCGAACACCGGGTTGGCGAGGTTCGGGAAGCCGACCCCCCCACGGACATTCCCGACATCGGGGTCGTAGTCGGCGTAGCCGTTGGCCAACGCGTTGGGCGCAACGTGCAGAACGTTTTTCAGCGCCATCTTGTTGTCCACCAGGATCTGGGTGAGGTCGGCCAGCCGCGCGATCTGCTCGGAGGTCGCGTCCCGGCTGCCCGCGATGAAGCGTTGCACCTCCCCGACCGCACTCGACAGGTCGGTCAGGGCCGCGTTCAATTCCGACTTGTTGTCGTCCAGCACGCTGGTGAGCGTGGCCAGCCGGTTGTCGAACTGCACGATCTGAACGTTGCTGTCCCGCAACGCCCCGACGAAGGCCTGCAAGTTCTTGATGATGTCGACGAGATTGCCGCTCCCGCTTGCCAGGACGCGGCCCACCCCGGACAGTTGCGCCAGCGTCTGCCGCAGCTTCTCACCGTTGCCGCCACCCAGCGCGTCGGCCGCGCTGTCGATGAACCGCGCGACCGACGGGGTCGAGACCTTGCTGTTGGGGCCCAACTCCGTTGCCAGGCGCATCAACTGGTCCTTGACCTCGTCCCATTCGACGGGCACCGCGGTCCGCTCGACCGGTATCACCGCACCGTCGTGCATGGTCGGGCCGCTCGTCCGGTAGGCCGGGGTGAGTTGGACGTAGCGTGCCGCCACCAGGTTCTGGGCGACGATCACCGCCTTCGCGTCGGCCGGGATGGGCACGCCGCGGTCGACGTGCATCACGAGCTTCGCCTGTGTGCCGACCGGCTGGATCGACGCAATCGTGCCGACCTTCATGCCGGACACCCGCACGTCGTCACCCGGGTAGATCGCGGTCGCGGTGGGGAAGTAGGCCGTGATCGTGGTGGGACGGAAGAAGGTGTTGCGGACGGCGATTCCGGCGCCCACAACGACCAGTACGACCAACAGGACCGCCAGTCCGACCTTGAACCTCCGGTGGCGCACGATCGCCTCGAGTCGCGTCATCGCGACCCCCCGGGGTTCTGGTTGAACGGGAACGGGAACAGCGCCCGCGGTCCGGCGGTGTCCGGCGGCTGACCGGGAGCGCCATAGGCCCGGAATCCCCAGGTGTAGTCGAACAACCACTGGAAGAACTGCAGCGTGAACACGTTCGGGATGAACGGGTTGTAGTAGAACCCGCTCGACACCGTTTCGCCCTGTGTGAGCTCGTATTTCGCCAGGCCCGGCAGGGCCTTGGACAGGTTGTCGCGGTTCTTCTCCAGCATGTCGGTCACGGAGTTCAGCTTCTCCAGCGCCGGCGCCAGCTTCGCCTCGTTGTCATGCACGATGCCGGAGAGCTGTCTGGCCACAGCGGACGTGCTGGATAGCAGTCGCACGATCGCCTGCCGCCGCGACACCAGCATCGACACCAGGTCGTTGGCGTTGAGGATCAGCGTGTTGAGTTGCTGGCTGCGCTGCCCCAGGATGCCGGTGACGTCGGCGGCACCCTTGAGCAACTGCCCGAGCGTCTGATTGCGCGCGTTGAGGGTCGCAGACAGCCGGGTGACCCCGTCGAACGCCGGGCCCAGTTCGGGCGCAATCTGATTCAGCGTCGACGACAGCGTGTCCAGCGACTGGTTGAGCGCGTCGGTGTTGGTCCCGCCGATGTCGGTGGTCAGGTCGCTCACCGCCTCGGACAGCGAATACGGCGACGACGTGCGGGACGCGGGGATGACGGCCAGCGGACGCATCGTGCCGCTGCCAGCGGAGTCGAGCGTGAGCACCCGCTGCCCCAACAGCGAACCGGTCTTGATGTGGGCGGTGCTCGCCGACCCCAGCAAGACGTTGCCCTTCACGGTGAACGTCACCAGCACGTCGCCATGGTCCAGCGACATGTTCGACACGCTGCCGACCTTTATTCCGGACACCAACACGTCGTTGCCGGTGGCGAGGCCGCCCGCGTCCGAGAACAGCGCCTGGTAGCGGACCGTGGTCGCCCGCTGTAGCAGTTGGTCGGGATTCAGTCCGACGGCGATCACCAGCGCGATCAACACGGCGCCGATGAATCCGGCCTTGATGAGCCCTGCCCCGCGGTACTTATTCATCGGGATCCTTCGGCTCCGCGCAACGCCCGGTGACCTCGTGGTTGATTCCGACTTCCACCGTCCGGTACTGCAGATCGGAAACCCGCAGTGCCAGCCCGCATAGGTAGTACGGGAACCAGGCGCCGTAGGCGCCGAGCCGCGTCAGCTTGCGGTAGTTGTTCGGCAACTTCTTCAGTGAGATGTCGATGACGTCCTTGTCTTTGTCGAGCAAGGGAGCCAGTCGACTGAGTTGGTCAACGGTGCTCGCCAGCGGCGGGCGCGCCCGGGTCAGCAGATCCGCAATCGAGGCGGTTCCGTTGTCCAGGGCGGTGATTGCGGTGCCGATGGTGTCGCGGTCCTGGTCCAACCCGCTGATGAGCTTCTCGAGTCGGTCGATGGTGCCGGAGAATTTGGCGTTGTCCTTGTCCACCGTGCCCACCACGGTGTTGAGGTTGTCGATCAGCTCCTGGACGGTCTGGCTGTTGTCGGCCAACGCATTCGAGAACGACGACGTCTTCGACAGCAGCGACTGCAGCGTCCCGCCCTCGCCCTGGAACACCTGGATCAGCGCGGCGCTCAACTCGTTCACGTCGCGCGGATTCAACCCCTGGGTAACCGGCTTCAATCCGCCGAGCAGCAGGTCGAGGTCGAGGGCCGGCGCCGTGCGGTCGAGCGGTATCTCCGAGCCGGGCGGCAACGTCTTCGTCGATCCCGGACCCTCGACGAGTTCGAGGTACCGGTCGCCGACCAGGTTCAGGTAGCGGACGACGGCACGGGTTCCGTTGGTGAGCACGACGCTGTTGCGATCGGCGTCGAACTTGACGACGACCTTCTTGTCGGGACGCAGGCTGACGCTGTTGACGGTGCCCACCCGAATGCCGGCCACCCGCACCGTTTCTCCGGGCTTCAGCCGGGACACGTCCGTGAACACCGCCGAATACCCGTTGGTCGAACCGGTCGTGTATTGCCCGAAGATGAAGAACAGGAACACGGTGAGCACAATCATCACGGTGGCGAAGACACCGAACTTGATGATCATGTTGCGGGAGCCGGTCATCCGGGTTGCCCGATCTGCATGGTGTTGCGCGGCGGCCCGTCGATCGGCCCGTACAGGAGTTGCTTGAGGGCGTCGGAGTTCCACATCAACTGCGGGTTCCCGTACTCCATCGGGTTGGCGCCCACGTCGGTGATGACGAACGGCGGGGACTTGTCGAACGGCACGACCGGAAGGTCCTGGCACTGCGGGCCGCCCGTCGCGGCGACCTTGGGCAGGTTGGATGGGTACCGGTAACGCTCGGCGCCGAAGCCGATCTCGACCAACACCTTGATCATCGGCTCCGGGAGGTTCGGCGCGTGCAGGTTGACCAGTGATCCGGAGAGGCCGCACCACAGCGCTTCGTGGTACTCGTTGAGCAGGTCCGAGGTGGGCACCAGAAGATGAAGCGCATCGGTCAACGCCTCCCTGTTGCCGCCGATCACGTCATTGCCCATGTCCGCCAGGCCAATTGAACTGATGAGGAAGGCGTCCAGGTTCTGCTGCTCGTCGACGATCGTTTTGCTGATACGGACCGCGTTGTCGGCGGTCGCGAGCAGATTCGGCGCTGCGTCGGCATAGGCGTTACTCACCACCGGCAAGGCCTCGAGGTCGTGGCTCAGCGCCGGAAGGCTCGGCTCCTGGGTGGCCAGGAAGGAATCCAGGTCCTTGAGCATCTGGCCGATCTTGTGGCCGCGGCCGTTGACCGCCGACGCCAACGCGCCCAGGGTTTCGTTCAGCTTGGCGGGATCGATCGTCGACAGCAGCGAGGTCAATTGCTGGAACACGGTGTTGATTTCGACGGTGACGTGCTTGCCCTCGAGCACCTGTCCCGCACGCAGCGGCTGCGCCGACGGATCCGCGGGCGGGACCAGCTCGACGAACTTGGCGCCGAACACCGTCGTGGAAGCGATGTCGACGAGGACGTTCGCGGGAATGAGGTGCATCTGCGACGGCTGCATCGCCAGCTTCAGGACGGCTTGACCGTTGGGCCGGACATCGATCGATTCCACCCGGCCGACCTCGACGCCGCGCATCTTGACCTTGGCGTCGGGGTTCATCACCAGGCCCGCGCGCGGCGAAACGACCGTCACGGGCACGCTTTCGGTGAAGTCTCCCTGGAAGAGACCGATCGAGATCGCGAAGATGACGGCGATCAGGACGATGGTGGCCAACCCGGCAAGGGGCCGGGCGTAGGACTGGGCGCCGAAGTGGCGGCCGGGTGACGCGGCGACGGGTCGAGCGGAGCTGGTTGTCTCCGACCGGTGGATGGGCCCGGGCCCGAGGTTGCGCGTCATCGTCCTTTCACCGCCTTCCTAGCCCGACAGGTTGAAGTTGCCGTTGGTGCCGTAGATGGACAGGGAGACGAGCAGCGTCACCGACACCACCACGATCAGCGAGGTCCGCACGGCGTTGCCCGTCGCGACGCCGACGCCGGCCGGCCCGCCCGACGCGAAGTAACCGAAATAGGTGTGTATCAACAAGATCGTGATGGCCATCAGCACGGCCTGCAGGAACGACCACAGCAGGTCGATCGGGTTCAGGAACGTCGAGAAGTAATGCTGATACAACCCGCCCGACTGGCCGAACAGGACCACGGTGGTGAACTGGCTCGCCAGGAAGGACAGGATGACGGCGATCGAATACAACGGCGTGATCGCCATCATGCCGGCCGCGATCCGGGTGCTGACCAGATACGAAACCGGCCGGATCGCCATGGATTCCAGCGCGTCGATCTCCTCGTTGATCCGCATCGCGCCGAGCTGCGCGGTCACCCCCGCTCCGAAGGTGGCGGCAAGGCCGATCCCCGCGACGATCGGCGCCGCGATGCGCACGTTGATGAACGCCGCGAGGAACCCGGTCAGCGCCTCGATGCCGATGTTGCCCAGCGAGCTGTACCCCTGCACGGCCAGCGTGCCGCCGGCGGCCAGCGTCAGGAATCCGACGATCACGAGCGTGCCGCCGATCATCGCGAGAGTTCCCGCGCCCATGCTGATCTCGGCAACCAGACGGATGACTTCCCGCCGGTAGTGGCGCACCGCGTACGGCACGCCGGCCAGCGCCTTGCCGTAGAACAGCGTGTGATCGCCGATCCGCCCCAGGGTGGCGATCGGCTTGTCGATCTGCCGCGATAGTCGCGGATAGACGGCGCGCAGTGTCACGGCGTGTCCCTATACCTCCTCAGTGGCCTTTGGTGGACATGCGGATACCGATCGCCGTGACAACGACATTCACGACGAACAACGACATGAAGGCGTACACGACCGTTTCGTTGACGGCGTTGCCCACGGCTTTCGCGCCACCGCCCGATACCGTCAGCCCGCGATAGCAGGCGACCAGCCCCGCGATCAAGCCGAAAAGGGCTGCCTTGACGCAGGAGATGATCACCTCGGGCACCCCGGTCAGCAGCGTTATCCCCGCGGCGAACGCCCCCGGGTTGACATCCTGGACGAACACCGAGAACACATAGCCGCCCACGATGCCGATGATGACGACCAGGCTGTTCAGCAGCAGTGCCACCAGACCGGCGGCTAACATGCGCGGTGTCACCAGGCGCTGCACCGGGTTGATGCCCAGCACCTCCATCGCATCGATCTCTTCGCGGATCGTGCGCGAACCGAGGTCCGCGCACATGGCCGTGGAACCGGCGCCGGCCACGATCAGCACGGTCACCAAAGGCCCGACCTGGGTCACGGCGCCAAACGCCGCGCCGGCGCCGGACAGGTCGGCGGCACCAAGTTCCCGCAGCAGGATGTTGAGCGTGAAGCTGACCAGAACGGTGAAGGGGATCGCGACCATCAGGGTGGGCGCCAGCGCCACCCGCGCCACGAACCAGGACTGCTCGAGGAACTCCCGCCACTGGAAGGGCCGGCGGAACACGAACTTGATGGCGTCGAAAGACATCGCGAACAAGCCCCCGACGGCCTCCATGGGCTTGGAGCCCCGGCCCAACGAGATGCCCCCGGTCCACCGCTCGGGCCCCGCGCTCTTAGCCGCCATCCGGCCCGACCCCTTCCAGAGACGGGGCTGACGCCGAGGTAAATAATTCGCCGCCACCAATCACGCTGTGCGCCAGTCCAGCAACGGCAACCAGCCTCACGCCGGCCCTCCGTTCTCCTCGCCCGAGTCCGCGCCTCACCAGAGCTCCGCCCGACGGGGCCCGGTGTCTGACAAGCGTCCGGCGATTATGACTCATGTCACATCTGGGTGGTGCAAAAAATGCATAACCGTTATCTGGCCCGGAAGCGGGATTCACGGAAGCGGCGATCGGCTCGGACATTTCGTTCCTCAGGTGACGGCGCCGGCCGTCTTGAGTTCGATGATGCGGTCCCAGTCGAGCCCGATCTCGAGCAGGATCTCGTCGGTCTGCTCGGCGAATCCGGGCGCCGGCCCGGTCTGCGGTGCGGTGACGTCGAATTGGACCGGATTGGCAACGAGCTCGAGTTCGCCCGCGCGAATCATGTACTCGTTGGCGCGGATCTGCGCGTCCTCGGCCGCCTGCAAGGTGTCTTGCACGGGCGCCCACGGCCCGGCGAGCGTGGCAAAGCGTTCGCTCCACTCGGCAAGAGTGCGGGTCGCGATCACCTTGGTCAACATCTCCACCGCGTCGGCGGTGTTGGCCGCGATGCTCTCCACCGTGGCGAACCGTGGGTCGTCGGCCAGCTCCGGGAGGTCGACGTGCCGGCACACGTCGGCCCAGAACTTGGTGGGCTGCATCATCACGAACGAGATGTAGCGGCCGTCGGAGGTGGTGTAGAGCCCCACCAGGGGGTTGTTCGGCGCGCCGTGCACACCCGGCGGGGGGGCCTCCATGCGCTGGTGCAGGTGGTTGGTCAACGCCACGGTGTGACCCATCGACCACAGGCCGCTCCCCAGCAGCGAGACGTCGACCACCGAAGGTTCACCGGTGCGCTCACGCTTGAGCAGAGCGGCCGCGATGCCCCCGGCGAGATTGGTGCCGGAGATGGTGTCGCCGTAGGCGGGTCCGGGCGGGGCGATCATGCCGGGCATGCCCGCGGGGGTGATGGTCGCCGCGGTGCCGGCGCGGCACCAGAAGGCGGTCATGTCGTAGCCGCCCTTCTCCGACTCGGCGCCGCGCGGGCCGAGTGCGCTGCCGCGGGCGTAGACGATGTTCGGATTGACCGCACGGATGTCGTCGACGTCGATGCCGAACTTCGTGCGGTGAGCGGGAAGGAAGCTGGTGAGGAAGACGTCGGCCCGGCGGGCCAGCTCGTAGAGCACCTCTTTGCCTTCGGGCACGGACATGTCGAGCCCGATGCTGCGCTTGCCGCGGTTGGCGTGCTCGATGTTGGGGTTCGGGTCGCCGTCGACGCGAAGCATGCCGGTCTGCCGCAGCCCGCGCTGCGGGTCCCCCGTCACGGCGTGCTCGACCTTCACCACGTCGGCGCCCCATTCGCGCAGCACCGCCCCGGCCGACGGGACGAACCCGTACATCGCCACCTCGAGGACGCGGATGCCGTCCAGCGGCCTCATGCCGTCGCCCCGGCGGCCATTGGAACAGGGGAGGTAACGGCGAAGGTCACGCCGACGAGGCGGCAGCCGACGAGCAGTCGACGGTCGACCGACGGCTCAGGCGCGGCATCCGTGATGGTGTCCGCGGTGTCCTGAGCTGGCATTCTCGTCCCCTTCGAGTGGCGCCGGTCACGAAAACTTCATTCTCCTACCGGGCGAATCTTACATTCGGGTCTCGATAATTCAAGAAAGCCCGAGAAACGAGACGGGTGTACTCGCGCCACGGATTTCACGCCCGATTGGGCCTCCCCCTGCAGGCCGCGCGGTGTTTCTCGCGTCTGTTGCAGCCCGGTTCAGCCGGAGAGTAAGGTTCTCATAATTGCAAGGGAGATTCTTTGTGACTGAGACTGCCACGTTTGGAGAAGGGGATCGCTCGGTGGTGAGGGCGTGAAGACAGCACTGGTCACCGGTGGCGGCTCGGGCATCGGCCTCGCCGTAGCGCAGCGACTCCGCGCTGACGGTCTCGACGTCGCCACACTCGACCTCAAACCCTCCGACGTCGAGCTCGCCTTCACCGCCGACGTCACCGACCGCGCGCAGGTGGACGCCGCCCTCGCCGCGGTCCGCGCCCAGCTGGGTCCGGTTACCGTGCTGGTGAACGCGGCGGGGCTGGACGGGTTCAAGCGGTTCGCCAACATCACGTTCGAGGACTGGCGGCGGGTGATCGACGTCAACCTGCACGGCGTCTTCCACGTCACCCAGGCGGTGCTGCCCGACATGGTCGAGGCGGGGTGGGGGCGGATCGTCAACATCTCGTCGTCCAGCACCCATTCCGGCGCGCCGTATATGAGTCACTACGTGGCGGCCAAGTCGGCGGTCAACGGGCTCACCAAGTCGTTGGCGCTCGAATACGGCCCGAGCGGAATCACGGTGAACGCCGTGCCCCCCGGCTTCATCGACACGCCGATGCTGCGCGCCGCCGCCGAGAAGGGGTTCCTCGGTGACATCGACGAAACCATCGCGCGCACGCCGGTGCGCAGGATGGGGCGGCCCGAAGACATCGCGGCGGCGTGCGCCTTCCTGGTGTCGGAGGAGGCCGGCTACATCACCGGCCAGATCCTCGGCGTCAACGGCGGGCGCAACACCTGAAGTCGCACCGGCAACACACTCGGCAAGGAGACACCGTGAAGGTCTGGGTTGACCCGGAACGCTGCCAGGGACACACCCTGTGTTCGATGATCGCCCCGGATTCCTTCCGGCTCAGCGACATCGACGGCAGTTCGTCGGCCGTCGACGAGGTGGTGCCCGCCGATCGCGAGGAACAGGTCCGCGAAGCCGCGCAGTCCTGCCCCGAGCAGGCCATCGTCCTCACGGACGACGCGTGAAGGGAGCCGGCTGGTGAGCGTCGACGACGTCATCGATGACAGCGACCGCACGAGGTACCTGTACCACTTCGACCGGCACAGCGCGGAGTACCGTGCGCAGTTCAGCGCCGTCACCCAGGAGATGCACGCCAAGTGCCCGATGGCGTGGAGCGACACCTACGGCGGCCATTGGGTGGCCGCGGGCAGCCACGAGGTGTTCGAACTGGCGCGCTGCCCCGCGGTTTCCAACGATCACGACGTCAACAATGAACGCCGCGGGTACAAGGGCATCTCGATCCCGACGGCGAGCCGCATCAACGGCGTGCGGGGCGGCATCCTCGAGATGGACGACCCCGAGCACCGCATCTACCGCAATGTGCTCAACCCGTACCTGTCCCCGGCGGCCGTGAAGCGCTGGGAGCCGTTCATCGACGACGTGACGCGGGCCTGCCTCGACGAGAGGATCGAGCAGGGCCGCATCGACTTCGTCGACGACCTCGCCAACGTGGTGCCCGCGGTTCTGACGCTGGCGCTCATGGGGATTCCGCTGAAGAACTGGAAGATGTACAGCGAGCCCACCCACGCCGCGATCTACACACCGGAACACTCCCCCGATATCCAGCGGGTCACCGAGATGCACCGGCAGATGGGGCTCGACCTCGTCAACAACATGATCGAGATCCGCGAGAACCCGCGACCGGGGATCGTTAATGCCCTGCTTCAGCTGCGCATCGACGGGCAGCCGGCGCCGGATCTGGAGATCCTCGGCAATCTCGGCCTGGTGATCGGCGGCGGCTTCGACACCACGACGGCGCTGACCGCCCATGCGCTGGAATGGCTTTCACAGCACCCCGACCAGCGCCAGGTGCTCAGCACCCAACGCGACACCCTGCTCGATCCCGCGACCGAGGAATTCCTGCGGTACTTCACGCCGGCGCCCGGCGACGGCAGGACATTCTCCGACGACGTGGAGCTCGACGGCATCCGCTTCAGAGAGGGCGAGCGGCTGTGGATCTCGTGGGCCATGGCCAACCGCGACCCGTCGGTGTTCCACGACCCCGACACGGTCGTGCTGGACCGAAAAGGGAACCGCCACTTCAGCTTCGGGCTCGGGGTGCACCGCTGCATCGGCTCCAACGTGGCACGCACGGTGTTCAAGTCGATGCTGACCGCGGTGCTCGACCGGATGCCGGACTACCGCTGCGATCCCGAGGGCACGGTGCACTACGAGACCATCGGCGTGATCCAGGGCATGCGCAACCTCCCCGCCACGTTCACCCCCCGCCCCCGGGTCGGAGCCGGCCTCGACGAGACGCTCGACAAGCTGCAACGCATCTGCGACGAACAGGAACTCGCCAGGCCCATCACCGAGCGCAAGGAATCCGCCGTCATCGACTAGAGCTTCGGCGAGTGTCACGCTGGGGTGGCACTCGCGGCCGAGCATCACGCCAGCGTGACGCTCGAGGGCCCCCCGTCAGCGCGGCAGGCCCAGCACCCGCTGGGCGATGATGTTGCGCTGGATCTCCGAGGTGCCGCCGGCGATCGTCCCGGAGAAGCTGCGGGCGTAGCGGTCGAACCAGCTCCCGAAGTAGTGGTCGAGATTCATCGGTGCGTACGGGCCGGACTGGCCGGGCTGGGTCAGCCCGTCCGCCCCGGCCGCCGTCAACGCGTATTCGGTTCCCCGCAGCTCCGCCTCCGAACCCAGGAGCTTGAGCACGGAGATCGCGGCGACGTCGTCCTCGCCCCGGGCGGCGCGGGCCAGCGCCACCGAACCCAGCAGGCGCAGGGCCTGTTTGTCCATGACCAGGCTGGCGTACTGGTCGCGCTCGAGATCCGTTGTCGGACGCCAATCGGCGATCACGTTGTCCATGCGATCGGCGAACCCGAGCCACATCATCGTGCGCTCATGCCCGAGCGACCCGTTGGCCACCCGCCAGCCCTCGTTGAGCGCACCGACCAGGTTCTCGGCCGGCACCCGCGCGTCGGTGAAGAAGACCTCGTTGAAGTCCAGGTCGTCGGCGGCGCAGATGGACGCGAACGGCCGGCGCACGACGCCGGGGGTGTCGGTGGGGATCACCAACGCGCTGATGCCCTTGTGTTTCGGCGCGTCCGGGTCGGTCCGCACGAAGGCGAGCAGCACGTCGGCATCGTGCGCCCCCGACGTCCAGACCTTCTGGCCGTTCACCACGAAGTGGTGGCCGTCGAGGACCGCGCGGGTGCGCAGCGACGCCAGATCCGAACCGGCGCTCGGTTCGCTCATGCCGAGCGAGGCGGTGATCTCGGCGCGCAGGATGGGCACCGCCCACCGCCGCTTCTGCTCCTCGCTGCCGAACGACAACAGCGAGGCGGCAACGATATTCACGCCTTGCGGATTGAAGCTGTGGTAGATCCGCCGGCGGCACAACTCCTCGAGGTGCACGAACTGCTGAACCACGGTGGCGTTGCGCCCGCCGAACTCGGGGGGTTGCCCGGGCAGCAGCCAGCCGTTGTCGAACAGGAGCCGCTGCCAGCGGCGCGCCCACTGCGGCATGTGCGAGACGGAGCGCGGGCGCTCCAGCGTTTCGCTTGCGGCAGGCAGGTTCTCGTCGAGGAAGGCCGCGAACTCGGCCCGGAACGCCTCGTCTTCGGCGTCAAAAGTCAGCTGCACGGTACTCCTCGGCGATCCGCGCCCGGTGTTCCGCGGCCCCACCCAGCAGGTGCTCACCCGCCTTGGCCCGCTTGAGCGCGAACTGCAGGTCGTTCTCCCACGTGAATCCCATCGCGCCGAAAAGCTGGAGACCGTGCCGGAAGACGAGCGACTGGCACTCGCCCGCAGAGGCTTTGGCCATCGCGGCCGCCAGGCGGCGACGGGCGTCGTCCGCCGCGATGGTGAGCGCGGCGAAGTACGCCAGCGCCCGCGCCCGCTGGATGGCGACGTGCATGTCGGCGGCCTTATGCTGAACCGCCTGGAAGGAGCCGATCGGCACCCCGAACTGGTGCCGGCTGCGGGCATGATCGAGCACCAGGTCGAGGATGCGCTGGCAGGCGCCGACCATCGTGATCGCCATGCCCGTCAGCGCCACGTGGTGGGCGCGCTCGCGGTCGACCGTGAGCCGGGCGTCGTCGCCCACGTGGACATCGGCGAACGTCAGGTCGGCGACGTGCAGGACGGGATCGAACACCCCGGCCCGCCGGGCCGACACCTGGCTGGCCGGGGCCAGGAAGACGCCGGCGTCGGTCACCACGGCCAACCGGTCGGCCCGATCGCCGTCGAGGACGTGACGGGCCGTCCCCGCCAGCACCCAGCCGTCAGCGTCCCGGTAAGCGGTCACGCCGCCGTAGACGGCCGTGCCCGACTCGTGCGGGTCGAAGCGGTCACCGGCCAGCGGAGCGAATTGGCTCATCGTCGCCAGGAACGGCGTGGGATCCGTTGCATGCCCGAGCTCTTCGAGCACGATGGCCAATTCCACGGCGCTCGACGGATCGTGCAGTTCGGTCCAGCCGAGGTCGACGTAGGACTTCCAGAGCGGACTGGCGTCCACGCCGTCCTCGGCGACGCCGCGCACCAGGGACGGCGGGCACTGCTTGGTGACGACGTCGCGGACGGTGCTCTGCCACAGCCGCTGATCGGCATCGAACTCCAACAGCATCCCGGCCGCCTCCTGTCGTCACCACCCCCGCGAGAATAACATTCTCCAATGCGGAAGTAATAATCTCCGGAACGGCCTACGGGTTAGTCACTGGTGGGTCGAGAGCGCCCACGAGGTCGTCGGCGGCCGCGCCCCACCGGTCGAGGTTGACGAATTCGGCCAGCGGCCGGCGGCGAAGCGGCCCGTGCCTGCCCTTGGGCCACCCCACCACGATGTGGCCGGCGATCAACCAGTCGTCCGGGACACCGACGGCTTCGCGCAGCAGGCGCTCCCCGCCGTACGAGGCCCAGCTGGTCATGCAGGCGCCCAGGCCTTGGGCGCGCGCGGCGAGCAGGAAGTTCTGCATGGCGGGAAACACCGAGCCGCCCAGCAGCAGTTCGGACGCCGTGGGATAGTGCTGCTGCGCGAACAGCACCGACGTGAATTCCCCTGCCCGGTCGTGCAATTCGTACGTCGCGCGGTAGGTGCGGGCGCGCCGGCTGTGGTCGTCGCCGGCGGGCCGGCTCATCCCGTAGACCGGCTCGATCACCTCCAGCGCATGCGCCGCGGCCCTGGCCACGATCGCCCGCTGCTCGGGCGATCGCAGCACCACGAAGCGCCAGCCCTGGGCATTTGCGCCCGACGGCGCCCACCGGGCCGCTTCGAGGCAGCGAGCGAGCGTCGCATCGTCGACCGGTTCATCGGTGAATCGCCGGATCGTGCGGGCCGTCGACATGACCTGCCAGACGTCGCTGCTCGGACCCGTCATCACCGCTCCTCCTTCTCGGGCCACCGCCCCTCCGCAGGCTCAAAACCTCGCCGTCGCAAGGAGATCGCGCGCCGGCGACCGCGCCTGCGCCAAACACGTTGCGGCTCCGCGAACGTCGGCGACACAGGGGGGCGCAGATGGGTGTTGACTGTAGACCGCCCGCATGAGTTGCGGCACCCGAGGTCAAGGAGAGGGACCATTGGATCGTGAAACCTACCAACGCGGACTCGAGGTCCGGTCCGCGGTGCTCGGTGAGGAATACGTCCGCCGGGCGCTGGCCGAAGCCGACGACTTCACCAAACCCCTGCAGGACTTCGTCACCGAGTATTGCTGGGGCGCTGTGTGGGGACGGGAGGAATTGCCGAGGAAGACGCGAAGCATGCTCAACCTGGCCATGATCGCGGTCCTCAACCGCCCCAACGAGTTGCGCACGCACCTGAGAGGGGCGCTGACCAACGGCGTCAGCCGGGAGGAGATTCGCGAGATTTTCCTCCAGGTCGCCATCTACGCCGGCATGCCGGCGGCGGTCGACAGCTTTCGCCTCGCCCGGGAAGTGTTCTCCGAAGTCGACGGTTCGTCGTCGTGATGGACGTCGGATCATCGGGTTGGGCAACATGGGGCGGTGGTCGAACCCGTTCGAGCGGGCCGCCGGCGCCACCGTGGGCCGGTGGGGCCGCCGTCACGCTAACCGGTCCGGTCATGAATCCGATTGGGCGGCCAGCCGAAAAGCCAGGCCGCCACGAGGAAGCACAGGGCGCCGAAGAAGGTGCCGACGTTGGCCCACACGAGGCTGACGTCGGCCCCCGTGCGCAACACCAGCGCGCCCACGGCCGAGGCGAGAAACAGCACGGACCCCGCGAAGTTGAGGAAGGCGATGCGCCGCGAGGCGCTGGCAGCGTGGGAATGCCGGCGGGCCCGGACTTCGGGAACGATCGCGATGGCCGAGGACACCAGGAAGGCAAGGGAGCCAACCATGTCGGGAACCCACACGTCGACGTCAATCAACTCCGGGCGCGCGCCGATCGTCACCGCGGCGTCCACCGTATTGATGTTGAAGAGCACCGTGCCGACCAGTTGGATGGCCGCGGCCAGCCAATCGGTGGTGCGCGCCCGCAACGGGAGGGAGTGCCGCTCGGCCTCGGGCAGCTCTCGGCGGGCGAGGCCCAGCTGAAGCGTCGCCGCGGCGGTGAAGAACACCGCCCCGATCGCGTAGGTCACCGCCGAGAGCAGCGGTGGCGATCCCGGCAGCAGCGAGAGCAGGACACCGAGGGCGAACAGTGCCGCGCCGATCACGAACAGCAGGCCGGTGCAGCGCACCATGGACGCGTGCACGACCCTCACCCGGCGATCACGCGACGGATCGTACCGCCCGCGGGGGGCCGGCTTCGGCACTTGACGTGAGCCGGTCGCGCTCGTCGGTTCTAAGGGAGAATGATATTATCCGTATTCAAGAACGACACTTACCTGACAGGCCGTAATACCCTGGATAACCAGGGCCGATGTTTAATCGAGACGCTTACCGGAAAGCCGTTGATAGGCGATGGGCGAGAATGTTAGCTTATCTATCATATGACCATCCCCGAACCAAGGGGCGGCTCTCGTGATCGAGCACGCTGACGGCACGCGCACGCCGGTGATCGACGCCAGCGTGCACATCTTCTTTCCCTCCAACCAAGACCTGCGTTCGGTCCTGCGGGAGCCGTTCAAGAGCCGCGGCTTCCCGGATTACGAGATGGACTGGTACGGGGCGCCGGGCGGCGAGTATGCGCCGAATACCGAGGGGCTGGACGGCCAGTACCCCGGTTCGGATCCGGACTTCGTTGCGCACGAGCTGTTTTCGAAGCGCGGGGTCGACGTGGCGGTCCTGCATCCGATGGGGCGGGGCATCATGCCCGACCGCCACCTCGGCAGTGCGCTGCACGCCGCCCACAACGAGATGATGGTGACGCGCTGGCTGGACTCCGCGGAATTCGGGGAGCGGTTCCGCGGCACCATCCGGGTGAACCCCGACGACATCGCCGGGGCGCTCCGCGAGATCGAGAAGTGGCGGGGGCACCCGCGCGTGGTTCAGATCGGCGTCCCGCTGCAGTCACGCGAGCTCTACGGCAAACCGCAGTTCTGGCCGCTGTGGGAGGCCGCCGCCGACGCGAACCTGCCAGTCGCGGTGCACATCGAGACGGGTGAGGGCATCGGCTTTCCCCCCACGCCCTCCGGGCACACGCTCACCTACGAGCAGTACGTCAGCTTCATGGCGCTCAACTACCTGTACCACCTGATGAACATGATCGCCGAGGGCGTATTCGAGCGCTTCGCGTCCCTGAAGTTCGTATGGGCCGACGGCGCAGCCGACTTTCTCACGCCCTTCATCTGGCGCATGGACACCTTCGGCCGGCCGCACCTCGAGCAGACGCCGTGGGCGCCGCGGATCCCCAGCGACTACCTGCCCGGTCACGTGTATTTCGTGCAGGGCAGCCTCGACGGTCCCCCGGATGTCGATTTCGCCGGCGAGTGGTTCGGCTTCACCGGCAAGGAGAACATGGTGATGTTCGGTTCCAGCTACCCGCACTGGCAGTGCGGCGACGTCCGCAAATTGCCCGCGGCGCTTTCCGCCGAACAGCGCGACAAGCTGTGCTGGCGCAATGCGGCCGAGCTGTACGGCATAGACATCGCCGTCGGGTCGGGCGCACAGTAGAGGAAAGAAGCAGAGGAGTTCGAAAGATGACGCTGACCCATATGCGGGAGCGGGTTCCCGCCTCCGAGCGCATAGCCGTCCGGTGCGTCGACTCCGACGTCCACCCCGTGCCCCGGCGCGGCGAACTCGTCCAGTACATCCCCGAGCCGTGGCGCAGCAAGTTCTTCCAGCACCACAAGGTCGGCGAGCTGATCTACTACGACGCCCCCGACTATGCCCACACCTTCGCGATGCGCGTCGACACGTTCCCGCCGGACGGCGAATTCGCCTGCAGCGACCCGGATATGGCCTTCCGCCAGCTGATCATGGAAGCCGGCTCCGACATCGCGATCCTCGAGCCCGGCGGCCGGACGCCGCGGCTGGCCGGAGCGCACCAGGCTTTCTCGAGCGCGCTCAACGACTGGCAGCACAATCACTGGCTGGACAGCCACAACAACTGGCACCAGCGCTGGCGCGGCTCGATCTGCGCCGCGATCGAGGACCCTAAGGGGGCCGTCGAGCAGATCGAGAAGTGGGCGGGCCACCCCTACATGGCGCAGATCCTGATCAAGGCGGAGCCGCGGCCGTCCTGGGGACACCCGCAGTACGACCCGATCTGGGCCGCCGCTACCAAGCACGACATCACGGTGAGCTGTCACCTGTCGCGGAGCAACTACGAGATGTTGCCGACACCTCCCGTGGGCCTGCCCAGCTACAACCACGACTTCATGGTGACCTATTCGTTGCTGGCCGCGAACCAGGTGATGAGCCTGATCTTCGACGGCGTCTTCGACCGGTTCCCGACGCTGCGCATCGTGTTCGTCGAGCACGCCTTCTCCTGGATCCTGCCGCTGATGTGGCGCATGGACGCGATCTACGAGGCTCGCAAGTCGTGGCTGGACATCAAGCGCAAGCCCTCGGAATACGTCAAGGACCACATCAAGTTCACGACGCAACCGCTGGACTATCCCGAGGACAAGACGGAACTGACCCGCGCCCTGGAGTGGATGGAGTGCGACAAGATCCTGCTGTTCTCCTCCGACTACCCGCACTGGACGTTCGACGACCCGCGCTGGCTGGTCAAGCACCTGCCCAAGGCGGCGCGGGACGCGGTGATGTTCAAGAACGGGATCGCGACCTACCACCTTCCCGAGACCGTGCCGGTCCTCGAGGGCCAGACCCGGGTGTACTGAGTTGACGTCGGAAACCGACGGGGCGACCACCGGGCGGCCCCAGCCCCGCCTCGCTCAGGGCCGCGAGCACGTCGTGGCGACGATAGACGAAATACCGCCCGGGAAGCACAAATTGGTGCCCATCGGCCGTCACGGCGTCGGCGTCTACAACGTCAACGGCACCTTCTACGCCATCGCCAACTACTGCCCGCATCAGGGCGGACCGCTGTGCTCCGGCCGGCCCCGCGGCCGCACCATAGTCGACGAGTCCGCCGCCGGTGACGCGGTGATGGTGCGCGACCTGGAGTTCATCTACTGCCCATGGCATCAATGGGGTTTCGAGCTGGCGACCGGCACGACCGCGGTGAAGCCCGAGTGGAGCATCCGCACCTATCCGGTGCGTGTCGTCGGCAACGACGTGTTGGTAATGGCCTGACGCGACGGGAGAATCGGTTGTCCGCTATCGAGGTGAACGGTGGAAACGTCGTCTACGAAATCCTCGGAGAAGCAGGCGATCTCATCGCCCTCACCCCCGGCGGGCGGTTCAGCAAGGAGATCCCGGGGCTGCGGCCGCTCGCCGAGGCGCTGGTCGCCGGCGGGTATCGCGTGCTGCTGTGGGACCGGCCCAATTGCGGCGCCTCCGATGTGCAGTTCTACGGGCAGAGCGAGTCCCACATGCGGGCCGAGACCCTGCACGCCCTGCTGGGCGCCCTCGGCGTCGAGCGGTGCATCCTGGCCGGGGGATCCGGCGGCGCAAGGGATTCCATGCTCACCACCATGCTCTATCCCGAACTCGTCGAGAAGCTGGTGGTGTGGAACATCGTCGGCGGCATCTACGGCACGTTCGTGCTCGGCTCCTACTACATCGTGCCGAGCATCCTCGCCGCCCGCGGTACCGGGATGGAGGGGGTGGTGAAGGTCCCCGAGTGGCGCGAGCGCATCGAGGAGAACCCGGACAACGAGCAGCGGTTCCTCTCGTTCGACAAGGACGAATTCCTCAAGGTGATGCTGCGCTGGCTCAACGCTTTCGTCTCCAAGCCCGGGCAGACCATACCCGGCGTCGACGACGAGATGTTCGATCGCATAACGGTTCCGACGCTGATCATCCGCGGCGGCGAGAACGACTGGGACCACCCCAAGCGGACCTCGCTGGAGGTCAGCTGCCTGATCAAGGGCTCCAAGCTGATCGACCCGCCGTGGCCGGAGGACGCGTGGGAGCGGGCGTCCGAGGACCGGGCCAAGGGCAAAGTGCAGCACTTCAACATGTTCGACACCTGGGTGCAGGCCGCACCCCCGATCCTCGAATTCTTGGGATCGTGATGCCGGCGTTGGCTTTACACCGTGCGGATGTGGACCTCGCAATTGAGCGAGGCCTCGAGGGCGGTGTGGATGCGGCTCTCGGGAACGCGGTCGAGGTCGCTCTCGCGCAATGTCACGTGGACGATGTCGAATCCGTCGTCGCCGGGCGTGCGGGTGATCTCGCCGCTGAGCCCGAACCCGGCGAGTACACCGTGCGCGTCATCGTCGGTGCCCCTGCTGATGAACGTGACGACGCCGGCCACCGGGCTGGTCCCGAAAGCCGTTGCGCAGAGCTTGGTTCCGAGGCGCCTCAGCGCGTCGATGTCGTCGCCGGCGATCAGCAGTTCCACCTCGCGACGGCCCACCGGCATGACCGCCAGGTCGTTCTCGACGACGTCCGCGCCGCTTTCGCGGGCCAGCACGAGGAGCGCGGCCATGCCCTCGCGTAGCCGCGCGGCCGTCAGCAGACCGGGGGGGTCGACGTTGACGCGCACTACCGCGGTTCGCATGTGCGCAAGGCTAGCGAAGGCATGGGAGAGCTCGTGATGGAAACCAGCGCCAAGCCGGCGATCACCGTCACCGCCTGGCCCGGCTGCGGCTCGCGGCTGCTGGGTGAGCAAGTCGGCGGAGCGCGGGAGGACCACCGCGCCTACCAAGGCGCCGGCGGTTACCAGGCGCTCGCCGAACCCGCCGAACTGCTCGCCGAAGTGGAGGCCAGCGGGCTGCAGGGCCGCGGCGGCGCGGCCTTCCCGCTCGCCGTCAAGCTGCGCACGGTTCGCGACAGCGCCGGCGGCGCCGGCGGGTGCGCCGTCGTCGCGAACGGCGAGGAGGGCGAGCCGGCCTCGATCAAGGACCGCTGGCTGCTGCGCAACCGGCCGCATCTGGTCCTTGACGGCCTGCGCCTGGCCGCGGCGATGGTGGCCGCCGACCGGGCCTACGTCTACCTGTCCGACGAGGACTCGGCGCGCAGCGTCGAAGCCGCGCTGGCGGAGCGCCCGTTCGGTGACGGCGTCGTCGAGCTGTGCCGCGTCGGGCCCGGATACATCGCCGGCGAGGAGACCGCGGTCACCCGCGCCATCAATGGCGGACCGGTCAAGCCGACCGACAAGCCGCCACGGCCGTTCCAGCGCGGGGTCGGCGGCCTGCCCACCCTGGTCAGCAATGTCGAAACCCTTGCGAATCTGCCCTTCCTGCAGCGCCACGGCGCGGCCGCCTTCCGGTCGCAGGGCACAACATCGTCGCCCGGCACGTTCCTGGCGACTCTCACCGGAGCCGGCCTGCCGCCTGGCCTCTACGAGATCCCGCACGGCCTTCCGTTCACGGAACTGCTTGCGTTGCACGGAGTTCCATCCGACAAGGTGACGGGAGCGCTGCTGGGCGGATACTTCGCCGGGATGCTCAACCGTGCCGTGCTCGGTGCCACGCTGGACCACGAGACGCTGCGCGGCCTGGGCGCCGGACTGGGCTGCGGCGCGATCACGGTGCTCACCGACGACTGCCCGGTCGCGGTTGCCGCCTCGGTGCTCGCCTATTTCGACCGGGAGAACGCCGGCCAGTGCGGCTCCTGCTTCAACGGCACCGCCGCGATGGCCGCCGCCGCCGGTGCGCTGCGCGACGGGGTTGCCACCGCCGAGGACGTCAGCCGGTTGCGGCGATGGTCGGTGATGCTGCGGGGCCGCGGGGCGTGCGCGACCCTCGACGCCGCGACCAACGTGGCGGGCACACTGCTAAGCCAGTTTCCGGACGCGGTGGCGCGGCATCTCGACAACGCCTGTGAATCCTGCCGTACCAACGCGTTTCGCGCCGAGCGGCCCTACGAGGTGGAGGCGGTGGCATACGCGTGAACCGGGACATGAAAATTCATCTCGACCGGACGCTGTGCGACGGTTTCGGCATCTGCGCCAAGCACGCGCCCGCGTATTTCTCGCTGGACGACTGGGGATATGCGTGCGTGGTCGGTGACGGCACGGTCGCCGAGGCCGACCGCGACGCGGTGATGCGCGCGCTGATGGACTGCCCCGTGCACGCCATCATGGAAATGGACGAGCGCCGGCCGGACGACGTGCCGCCAAAGACGGACACCGACGACGATCCCGTCGCGCACCTCAAGGTCGAAGAGAACGAGGCCGAGTGGGGTTTCACCCGTTGACCGGGCGTCCCGCTCCCCTGGTCACGCTCGACAACGAGTTCTTCTGGACGTCCGGCGCCGACGGCACGCTGCGCCTGCAGGAATGCCGGGCCTGTGCGTCGCTGATCCACCCGCCGGCACCGGTGTGCCGGTACTGCCGCTCCCGCGACATGGGGGTGCGCGCCGTCTCGGGCAAGGCGACGCTCGCCGGGTTCACCGTCAACTACCGGTTCGGCCTGCCGGGCCTGCCGCCGCCCTACGTGATCGCCCAGGTGGCGGTCGCCGAGGACCCGCGAGTTCGGTTGACCACCAACATCATCGACTGCGACCCGGACAGTCTCGAACTCGGCCAGCGGGTGGAGGTGGTCTTCGAGCCGGCCGAGGACGTGTGGCTGCCGCTGTTCCGCCCCGTCCCCGACGCCGAGCCCGCTCCCCTGCCGGACGACGAGATCGCGCCCGAGCGTTTCGGCGAGCACGTCCGGCCCATGCTCACGGCCGAGAAGTTCGAGGACAGGGTCGCGCTGACCGGCATCGGCATGTCGCAGGTCGGCCGCCGGCTGATGGTTCCGCCGTTGTCGTTGACCATGCAGGCCTGCGAGGCCGCTGTCGCTGACGCCGGCCTGACCTTCGCCGACATCGACGGCCTCTCGACGTACCCCGGCGGCGGCAACCTCGGCGGGTTCGGGGAGGGCGGCGTCACCGCCCTGGAGGCGGCGCTGGGCATCCGCCCGACGTGGCACAACGGCGGCATCGAAACCTTCGGTCCCGGCGGCTCACTCATCGCGGCGATGCTCGCCGTCGCCACCGGCCTCGCGCGCCACGTGCTGTGCTTCCGCACCCTGTGGGAGGCCACCCACAGCGAGCTGATGAAGCAGGGCAAGATCACCGGGTCGATGGGCCGGGCCGCCGGCTGGATGTTCCCGTTCGGCGCGACGTCGGCCGCGCACACGCTGGCCATGAACGCGCAGCGGCACTTTCACCGTTACGGCACCACCAAGGAGACGCTCGGCTGGATCGCGCTGAACCAGCGCGCCAACGCCGGGCTCAACCCGACAGCGGTGTACCGGTCGCCGATGACCATGGACGACTACCTGAACGCGCGGCCCATCACCACACCGTTCGGCCTCTACGACTGTGACGTGCCGTGCGACGCCGCGATCGCGGTCATCGTCTCGGCCGTGGACGCCGCCCGCGACCTGGCGAAGCCGCCCGTGCTTGTCGAGGCGGTGGGCACGCAGATCATCGAGCGAATCGACTGGGATCAAAGCACTCTCACGCACGAGCCGCAGGTGCTGGGGCAGGCGGCGCACGTGTGGACCCGCACCGAGCTGCGGCCGAGCGACGTCGACGTCGCCGAGCTGTACGACGGTTTCACCATGAACTGCCTGTCGTGGATCGAGGCGCTGGGCTTCTGCGAGATCGGCGGGGCGAAGGACTTCCTGGACGGCGGCAAGAACATCGCCCGCGACGGGCTGCTGCCGCTCAACACGCACGGCGGTCAGCTATCCCATGGCCGCACCCACGGCATGGGCCTGTTGCACGAGGCGGTCAGTCAACTGCGGGGCGAGGCCGGTGATCGTCAGGTCGCCGGCGCCCGCGTGGGCGTGGTCAGCAGTGGCGGCCTCACGCCCAGCGGCGTGATCCTGTTGCGGGCCGACGCGTGACCGCACCGCGCCCACGGCTGGTCATCGTCAACGGCGTGCCCATGTCGGCGTTGGTGGCGGAGGCCGAACAGCCGAAGGCCGTCATCGTGGCCATCCACGGCGGAGGCACCACCGCAACGTATTTCGACTGCCCCGGCCACCCGTCGCTGTCCTTGCTGCGCAGCGGCGCGGCGGCCGGCTTCACCGTGGTGGCGCTCGACCGGCCGGGCTATGGCAGCTCGGGCCCGTACCCCGAGGCCATGGCGCTGCCCGAGCAACGGGTGGACCTCGCCTACGGGGCGGTGGACCGCATCCTGGGCGACCGACCCCGCGGTGCAGGGCTTTTCATCATGAGTCATTCGGGCGGATGTGAGCTGGCGATTCGGATGGGCGCCGACGATCGGGGTGCACATCTGCTGGGCATCGAATTCGCCGGCACCGGCCGGCACTACCACCCTGACGCCCGCGAAATCTTGAAAACCGCGACTCGCGAACGCCGTCCGGCGGGCCTCCGCGAACTGCTGTGGCATCCCGAAAGGCTCTACCCGCCCGAGGTTCTCAATGGCGCCACCGTCTCGCCGACGGCTCCCGCTTACGAGGACCAGATGGTGTCTGACTGGGCGCGCAAGACGTTTCCCACGCTCGCGCCCGCGGTGCGCGTCCCGGTGCACTTCAGCATCGCCGAGCACGAGAAGGTCTGGCAGAGCGACGCTTCGGCGGTGGCGGAGGTTCAAGCGCTGTTTTCCCGGGTGCCACGGTTCGAGGTGCACCGACAGCCCGAGGCCGGCCACAACATCAGCCTCGGTCACACGGCCGCGGACTACCACACGAAGGTCTTTTCGTTCGCCGACGAGTGTGTCGCCGCGGGCGAGGCGCGATGAGGGTCGGGTTTATCGGCCTGGGCAGCCAGGGCGCCCCGATGGCGCGACGCATCATCGACGGCGGCCATCCGACGACACTGTGGGCGCGCCGGCCCGAAAGCCTCGAACCCTTCGCGGACACCGCCGCCACAATCGTTGGCTCACCGACCGAATTGGCGGCGGCCAGCGACCTGGTCTGCCTCTGCGTCGTCGGCGACGCCGACGTCGACGAGCTCACCGGTGATAAGAGCGGCCTGCTGGCGTCGATGAGCCCCGGAGGCGTCATCGCCGTGCACAGCACAGTGCACCCCGACACGTGCCGCAAGCTGGCGGACAGGGCTGCCGCGCATCAGGTTTCGGTGCTCGATGCGCCGGTGAGCGGCGGGGCCCCCGCGGCCGAGCGGGGGCGTCTGCTGGTGATGGTGGGTGGCGACGACGACGTCGTCGAGCGGTGCCGGCAGGTGTTCGAGACCTATGCCGATCCGGTGGTGCACCTCGGCGGGGTGGGATCCGGACAGACGGCCAAGCTGCTCAACAACCTGCTCTTCACCGCCAACCTCGCCACCGCGGCGACCACCATGTCGCTCGCGGACGCGCTCGGTGTCGACGTGGACCGGCTCACCGACGTCGTTTCACGCAGCAGCGGGAACAGCTTCGCGCTGGGCGCCCTCGGCGGCGTCGGTGGGTTGCAGCGGCTCGCCGGGATCGCGGGCGGGCTCCTGCGCAAGGACGTCGGGCTGATCGTCGACGTCGCTGAACGGGCCGGCGCGAACACCGGCGCCGTGCTCGACGCGGCCGATGCCGCGCTGGCCCTGATGGACCACCCCCGATGAGGGCGTCGTGAAGGTCGGGTTCGTCGGTGCCGGGCGAATGGGGCGGCCCATGGTGGCCCGCCTCGTCTACGCCGGCCACGACGTCCGGGCTCTGGGCCGGACTGCCGACAAGCGCCGCCAGCTACACGAGCTGGGCGCCACCGCGGTCCGCGGCGTGACCGAGGCGGCCGCCGGCGCGGATGCCGTCGTGGTGTGCGTCTTCGATGACGATCAGTTGCGCGAGGTCTGCCTGGATGCGGCGCTCATGTCGGCCATGCCACCCGGTTCAGCTCTGGTGGTGCACACCACCGCCGCCGTCGGCACCGTCGCCGCGATCGCCACCCGCGCCCACGGCGTCGATGTGGTCGACGCCGCGGTGAGCGGCGGCCCCCACGACATCGCCGCCGGCCGGCTCTCCCTCTTCGTGGGCGGGGCCTGCGATGCCGTCGCGCGCGTGCGACCGGTGCTGGACTGCTACGGGGATCCCGTCCTGCACGTGGGGCCGTTGGGCGCCGGGCAGAAGGTGAAGCTCGTCAACAATGCGCTGTTCGCGGCGCAGATCGGGCTGCTCGCCGAGTCGGTTCGCCTGGGTGAGCGCCTGGGTGTGGCGGAGCCGGTTCTGTTGGGGGCGCTCGCCCACGGCAGCGCCGCGAGCCGCGTGCTGAGCCTCGTCGCGTCCAGAGGATCCATCGCCGCCTTCGTCGACGCCGTAGGGGAATTCGTCGACAAGGACGTCGCGGTGGTTCGGCACATGGCCGGTGACGCCGGCGCCGATTTGGGTGCGCTGGACGCCGCCATCGAGGCCGTCGACGCCGCCCGGAGGCTGTGAGTTGCGGCGTTTTGGTTCTTTTGGCTTCGTCACGAAACCGCTACCGTTAGCGTTACAGTGAGCCGATCCGCTGTAACGGTACGAGCCAGCCCGCGACCCCGTTGAGGAGTGCCCGATGACCACGTCGAAGCTCGTCTTCGATCCCTTCTCCGAGGAATTCTTCAACGGCCCCTGGGAGACGTACCGCCGGATGCAGGATGAGGCGCCGGTTTACTACGACGAGAAGTACGACTTCTACGCGTTGACCCGCCACGCGGACGTCGCCGCCGGGCTCAAGGACTTCGAAACGTACTCGTCGGCGTACGGGATCGACTTGGCGATGGTGCGTTCCGGCGAGAAGCCGCCGCAGTCGATCATCTTCATGGACCCGCCGGACCACCGCCACATGCGCAGCCTGCTCAACAAGGTCTTCACGCCGCGCGCCATCCAGTCGCAGCGGCAGATGGTCGGCGAGAAGGTCGACAAGTACCTCGGCGCGGTCGACCCCGACGGGTTCGACGCCGTGCAGGACTTCTCGGGCCCCTTCCCGGTCGAGGTGATCACGACGATGCTCGGCGTGCCCGAGGAGCACGCGCAGAAGATCCGGCACTTGATCGACGAATCGCTCACCCGCGAACCCGGCCAGGTCGAGGTGGGCGAGGAGGGCATGAAGGCCAACATCGAAACGGCGATGCTCTACTACGACCTGGTGATGCAACGCCGCGCCGAGCCCGGCAACGACCTGTTCACCAAGCTGCTCGAGGCCGAGCTGATCTGCGACGACGGCTCGAAGAGAAGGCTGGACGACCTCGAAATAGCCGGATTCGCAACGCTGTTGGGCGGCGCCGGCGCCGCCGGGGTGACCAAGCTGGTCGGCAACGCGCCGGTGGTGTTCGGACGCAATCCCGAGCAGTGGCAGAAGCTGCTCGACGACCGCAGCAAGATCCCGGCGGCGGTCGAAGAGTTGCTGCGCTACGAGGCGCCGTCCCAATACCAGGTCCGTCGCTCGATGCGGGACGTCGAGTTGCACGGCGTCACGATTCCGGCGGGGTACCCGGTCTTCCTCATCAACGGCGCGGCCAACCGCGACCCGGCGGCGTGGACGGACCCCGACAAGTTCGACATCGACCGCGACCGCACCGAGGCGCTGAACCTGGGCTTCGGCTACGGGATTCACAGCTGCCTGGGGGCGGCGCTGGCGCGCATGGAGAGCGCGATCGCGCTCGAGAAGCTGCTTGACTTCATGCCTCGATTCGAGGTCGACTGGGCCGGCTGCGAGCGCGTGCACATGCAGAACGTCGCAGGATGGAAACACGTACCGGTGAAGGTGTTGCGATGAAGATTGAAGTCGACTGGGACCTCTGCGAAAGCAATGCGGTGTGTATGGGCATCGCCCCCGACATCTTTCAAGTGGGGGATGACGACATGCTGACCGTGCTGAAACCGGAGGTGACGCCCGAGAACGAGGCGCTGGTGCGCGAGGCGGTGCGCCAGTGCCCGCGCCAGGCGATCTCGATCGTCGAGTAGCCGGTCCCGCCGCCGAGCGCCCGGCCGGCCGGGCAGTCAACGCCTGAAACTCCCTTGCCCGTCAGGCCTCCGTGATCGCCTGCTCGGGGCAGCAGTCGATCGCCTCGCGGGTGTCCGCCTCGAATTCGGTTGGCACGTCGGACGTTATCGCCACCGCGTAACCGTCGTCGGTCAGGCTGAACACGTCCGGGCACAGGGTGACGCAGACGCCGTGTCCGCGGCAGCGCTGGTCGTCGACCGAGACTTTCATGCCGGCGTGTACCGCAGGTGCAGCTCGGTCAGGCCGCGCAGGATATAGGTCGGAACGTATTGATAGCGGCGGTCATTCGCCGGGCCGTGGAAGCGCTCGTCGACCACGATGTCCAACGTGCGGTCGAGCAGCCGCTCGATCGCCACCCGGGTTTCGGCACGGGCCAGCGGCGCGCCGGGGCAACTGTGGATGCCCCGGCCGAACGAGAGGTGCTGGCGCGCGTTCTTGCGTGCGGGATCGAAGGTGGCGGGGTCGTCGAACCGTCGCGGGTCGCGGTTCGCCGCCGCCTGCAGGATCATCACGGTGGTGCCGGCGGCGAGGTCCACCCCACCCACGGTGACGGGCGTCCGGCTCAGCCGGAAATCCCCCTTGACCGGACTCTCGATGCGCAGTGCCTCCTCGATGAAGTTCGGGATCAGGCTGCGGTCCTTGCGCAGTTGTTGCTGGATGTCGGGGCGTTCGCCGATGATCTGCAGCGCGGCGCCCAGCAGTCGCACCGTCGTCTCCTGGCCCGCGGAGAAGACGTTGGTCGCAACGCGCGCGACGTCCTCGACGTCGGGGACGGATCCGTCGGGGAATGTGGCGGTGGCCAGGCCGGTCAGCACGTCGTCCCGGGGCTCGCGGCGACGGTCGCGCACGTAGTCGGCGAAGGTGCCGTAGAGGAACTCGAGCGGGCTGTGCGCCAGCGCCTTGTCCCCGGTGCCGCCCACGCCGCCGCCCGCGTGGCGACCGATGCCCTTGACGAACTGGTCGCGGTCCTCGTCGGGCACGCCGAGCAGGTCGGCGATGACCAGCAAAGTGAAGGGGCCGGCGAAGGCCTTGATGAAGTCGCCCTCACCGGGGGCCAGGAAGTCGTCGAGCACCCGGTCGGCGAGCAGCCACATGGCGTCCTCGTTCTCCTTGAGGCGCTTGGGGGTGATCAGCCGCATGAGCAGCGCGCGGTGATTGGTGTGCGTCGGCGGGTCGAGGGTGGGCAGCTGGTCGCTGAAGGGCAGCTCGTCGCGATGCTGCTCGATCAGCTCGGTGATGTCGCTGTTCTCCAGACCCTCCAGCGACACCGGGAAGCCGGGGAACGGGCCGGTCACCGAGACGCATGACGAAAAGGTTTCGGCGTCGTTCAGCACGGCGCAGGCCTCGTCCCAGCCGGTCACCATCGTCACCCCGTGGTGGCTTTCCCGGGTGACAGGGCACCGCTGCCGCAGGGACTCGTAGTACGGGTAGGGATCCTCGACGAGCCGGGCGTCCTTGAAGAAGTCCATGTCGGCGAACTCGTTCACTGAATCGCTCCGTTCGATCTCGGCTAGTGAGAATGTCCCTCTCGGAGATGAGTATTACATTTCCACACGGCCGCGTTGGTCGTCAACGCAGGCGGGGGCGTCAGCCGGCGGGGATCAGGTCCGCGGCCACCGAGGGGCTGGCCAGCAGGCCGCCCCGGAAGGTCTCGTAGGCGTCGACGACCGAGCCGTCCAGGGCGACGGCGGACAGCGCCCGCCCCTTGAAGATCCGCGCGGCGGCGCTCAGCCGGTGTCGCACCTGGCCGACACTGCCGTCCAGTTCGGCGGGCCAGTCGTTGCCCCAGAGCGTCACCTCGGTGACGCCGTGGTCGAGAGCCTGCGAAACTCCTTGCCGGACACGCGAATCGCAGCCGAAGAGATCGGCGGCGGCGGCCAGTGCCTGAGGCTTGGGGCGCACCCCGACCGACGCCAGCGCATCGTCGAGGTCCGCCACCCGCGCGCCCAGGATCTGCAGCGGCCGGCAGTCGGGGCGCCCGGACAGGTCCGTGAGGAGCACGGTGACGTCCCACCCGGCCATCGCCCGGTCGAAGAGCCAACCGCCCGCGAACAAGACCACGTCCACGACATCGGCCGCGACCACGTCGAGCCGGTACCTCATGTCGTCTGCCCCGTCGTGGGCGGCGCGAAGTCCCGCGCCAGTGTCTCCGCGTACTGCTTGAACACATCGGTGAGCGGTATCGAAGGGTCGAGCAACCATGTGGTTTCCATTCCGTGGACGAAGGCGAGGATTTCGATCGCCTTGACGGCGGGGTCTATGTCGGTGCGGAATCGGCCGTCCGCCTGGCCGCGGCGAATGAGGTCGGCGACGATCTGCGTCGCGGCGCGGTGCCGTTCGAGCATGCGGTCGTGCAACGGCGCGTCGGGTGAGATGTTCTCCGCCAGCAGCACGGTGAAGGTGCCGATCAGTTCCGGCGCGCGGGTGAACCGGTCGGCCACCTGCGCGATCTCGCCGATGAGGTCGCCGGCCCGGTCGGCGTGCAGGTCGTCGTCGAGGTCGCGCGCGTCGAGCACCGCGTTGAGCAACTGCTCCTTGGATTCGAAATGGTGCAGCAGTCCGGCGGGTGTGACGCCGGCTTCGCCCGCGATCTGCGCCAGCGTCGTGTTGCGCCAACCGTTCCGCGCGACCAGGCGCTGGGCGACCTCGAGGATCCGCTGCTTGCGGTCCTCACCCTTGGCGAGGAGCGTGTCGTATCGCCGCGCGTCGGGCACCGGACTCCTTCATGCGGATCGCAACCAACCTAGTGAACACACAGTAGGTTGGTTTGGCGCCTGTGACAAGGGTCTCAGTCAGACGCTTGCCCGGCTCAGCGGACGAGTTCGACCAGCGTGGCGTTGGCCGTGCCGCCGCCCTCGCACATGGTCTGCAGCCCGTACCTGATGCCGTGGTCGCGCATGTGGTGCGCCATGCGGGTCATCAGCACCGCGCCGGAGGCGCCCAGCGGGTGACCAAGCGCGATCGCGCCCCCGAGCGGATTGACCCGCGCCGGGTCGGCGCCCGTCTCCGCGATCCACGCGAGCGGCACCGGGGCGAATGCCTCGTTCACCTCGAACACGCCCACTTCCGCCAGCGGGACGCCGGCCTTCTTGAGGACCTTCTCGGTGGCCGGGATCGGGCCGGTGAGCATGAGCACGGGGTCGGCGCCGGTGACCGCGCCCGCCCGGTAGCGCACGATCGGCGTGAGTCCCAACTCGACGGCCATCTGGGACGTCGTCACCAGCAGGGCGGCGGCGCCGTCGGAGATCTGCGACGAGTTGCCGGCATGGATGACGCCGTCCTCGACGAACGCGGGCTTGAGCGCGGCCAGCTTCTCGACGGTGGACCCCCGCCGCACGCCCTCGTCCGCGGCGACGGGGGCGCCGCCGTCGGCGAACACGGGCACGATCTGGTCGGTGAAGGCGCCGGCGTCCTGGGCGGCGGCCGCCCGTTCGTGCGACCGGACCGAGTACTCGTCCAGGGCGGCCCGGGGAAAGCCCCACTTCTTGGCGATCATCTCGGCCGAGAGCCCCTGGTTGAAGGAGAAATCGTCATAGCGCGCAAGGACTTTCGGGCCGTACGGCATTCCCGTCGCGCGGGCCGCGCCGAGGGGGACCCGGCTCATCACCTCGACGCCGCCGGCCACGACGACGTCCTGCTGGCCGGACATCACCGCCTGCACCGCGAAGTCGAGCGCCTGTTGGCTGGAGCCGCACGCACGGTTCACCGTGGTGCCGGGGATGCTCTCGGGCCAGCCCGCGGCGAGGACGGCGTACCGCCCGATGTTGCTCGACTGGTCGCCCACCTGGGACACGCATCCCCAGATGACGTCGTCGACGATCGTCGGTTCGATGCCGGTGCGGTCCAGCAGCTCGTTCAGGACGACCGCGGACAGGTCGGCGGCGTGCATGCCCGACAGGGCGCCGTTGCGCTTGCCCACCGGCGTCCGCACGGCCTCGACGATGACTGTCTCACGCATGCGCCCACTCCGCTCCTATGCGCCCCTGCGCCGAGCGTGCACTCAGCGCGATGAAACCACGAAAAAATCGCGATCAGTGCACATTCGACGAGTAGCAACTTACCGTCAGTAGCTCCTCGGCAGCTTCAGGGTATGCGAACCCAGGAAGTTGAGGATCATCTCCTGGCTGATCGGCGCGATCTTCATCAGCCGGGCCTCGCGGAAGTACCGGGCGACGTGGTACTCCTCCGCGTAGCCCATGCCGCCGTGGGTCTGCAGGGCGCGGTCGGCGGCGGTGAAGCCGGCGTCGGCGCACAGGTACTTGGCCGTATTCGCCTCGCGTCCACAGGGTTTGCCGTTGTCGTAGAGCCAGGTGGCCTTGCGCAGCATCAGCTCGGCGGCGTCGAGCCGGGCCAGCGAGTCCGCGAGCGGGAACTGGATGCCCTGGTTCATGCCGATGGGCCGGCCGAAGACCTCGCGGTCGTTGGCGTACTTGACGGCCTTCTCCAGCGCCACCCTGCCGATGCCGAGCGCCTCGGCGGCGATCAGCATCCGCTCGGGGTTGAGTCCGTCGAGGATGTACTGAAATCCCTTGCCCTCCTCCCCGACTCGGTCCTCGACCGGCACCTCCAGGTTGTCGATGAACAGCTCGTTGGAGCTGACGGCGTTGCGTCCCATCTTGCGGATCGGACGGATGTCGACGCGGCTGCGGTCGAGGTCCGTGAGGAACAACGTCATGCCGTCGGTCTTCTTGGCCACCTCGTCGTAGGCCTGCGTGCGCGTGAGGAGCAGGATCTTGTCTGACTCCATCGCCTTGGAGATCCAGACCTTGCGACCGTTGACGACGTAGCGATCGCCGTCGCGCTTGGCGAAGGTGGTGATGCGCGAGGTATCAAGCCCCGCACCGGGTTCGGTCACGCCGAAGCAGACATGCACCTCGCCGGTGGCGACGCTGGGCAGCGTGCGCGCCTTGAGTTCCTCGGACCCGTGCACCACCACCGGCTGCATGCCGAAGATGGACAGGTGGATCGAGCTGGCCGCGTTCATGCCGCCGCCGGACTTGGCGACCTCCTCGAGCAGGATCGTGGCCTCAGTGATGCCCAGGCCGTGCCCCCCGTACTCGGTGGGGATCGTCATGCCCAGCCAGCCGCCGTCGGCGATGGCCCGGTAGAACTCCGTCGGGAATTCGTGCGCCTGGTCCTTCTCCGTCCAGTAGTGGTCGTCGAACTTGCGCGCCAACTCCGCGACCGACCGGCGGATCAGCTCCTGGTCCTCGGTCAGCTCGAAGTTCATTCCGTCGCCGGGCACTGCTGGGATCTCCTCTTCATTGCCAACGGCGAGATTGCCGTGGTGGTCGTGAATGTGCCGAAAATCGCGACCCTCATCGCAATGTCGACGCGGCGCACCCCGGCCGAGCCAACCCCGCCGTTAATCCTTATTGCCGGTGAGGGCCTTCGCGTTGGCCGCGAACTCCGCGAAGGACGACCCGCCTCTGGAGTCCTTGTCGTGGCCCTTCGCCTTGATCGACACGTCGTGCCCCTCGGCGGCCTTGCGCAGCGCGCCGACCGTCGCCTGTTCGCGCGAGATGTGGGTGAACGGGTCGAACGAGTACCAGCGCATCGCGTTCTCGTACGTCATCTTGTTGATCTCGTCGTCGGGAACGTTGTTCGCGCTCAAGACGTCCCACAGCTCCTCCGGCGCGCCGGGCCACATCGAGTCGCTGTGCGGATAGTCGGCCTCCCAGCAGATGTTGTCGATGCCGATCATGTTGCGCAACGCCACACCGACCTTGTCGCTGATGAAACACGTGAGGAAGTGGTCGCGGAAGACCTCGCTGGGCAGCTTGCCCTTGAAGTTCTGATGCGTCCACGCGGAATGCATCTCATAGGTCCGGTCGGCGCGCTCCAGGAAGTACGGGATCCAGCCGGTCCCGCCCTCGGACAGGGCGACTTTCAGGTCCGGGTACTCCTTGATCGGCCGCGACCACAGCAGGTCCGCGGCGGCCTGCACGATGTTCATGGGCTGCAGCGTGATCATCACGTCCATCGGCGCATCCGGCGCGGTGATGGCCAACCGACCCGAGGAACCGATGTGGATGTTCATGACGGTGTCGGTCTCCACCAATGCTTTCCACAGGGGGTTCCAGTACTCGTCGTGGAAGCTGGGATAGCCCATCGCGGCGGGGTTCTCGGTGAAGGTCAGCGCGTGCACGCCCTTCTTCGAGACCCGCCGCACCTCGGCGGCGCACGTCTCGGCGTCCCAGATCACCGGTATCGCCATCGGGATGAATCGCGCCGGGTAGGCGCCGCACCACTCCTCGATGTGCCAGTCGTTGTAGGCCTGCACAAGCGCCAGCGAGAATTCGGGGTCGTCCGTCGCGAACAGCCGCGCGGCGAAGCCCGGGAAGGACGGGAAGCAGATCGAGGCCAGGATGCCGCCGGCGTTCATGTCCTTGACGCGCTCGTCGACGTTGTAGCAGCCGGGCCGGATCTCGTCGAGACCCGTGGGCTCGATGCCGTACTCCTCCTTGGGCCGCCCGGCCACGGCGTTGAGGGCCACGTTCGGGATGACGGTGTCGCGGAACTTCCACATGTCCGAGCCGTCGGGGTTGTGCACCAGCCGGGGCGCGTCGTCCAGGTACTTGCTGGGGAGGTGGTTCTTGAACATGTCCGGCGGCTCGACCGTGTGGTCGTCGACGCTGATGAGCATCATGTCCTCTTTGTTCATGGCCACTACCCTCTCCATCGAGTCCATCTGGTTTCGTGCGAATCCTTCTGTTCCCACACGGCACACGGACGCCGCGCAGCCGAGATCCCTTCTTGAAAACTAGCTTCTCGTGAAGTGAGAATCAACATCCAGCGACCGTCTCGGCAGGTCTCGACGAGAGCGATCGACTCAAATCGCGCCGAGGTATTCGGCGCCGGGATTGACCGGCCGCTCGATTCGTGCAAGTCTGTTGGTTGGAAATGAGAATACGATTCTCCATAACCGAGAGTAGCCGCGTGGACGCCGAGAGGAGATTGCGGATGCGCCTGCAGCCGCTGCCCGCGGACCAGTGGGACGAGGCTGTCGAGCACTCACTGTCCGGCATGCTGCCGCCGGAGCGGCGCAACCCGAAGGACGCCGGCAACCTCATGTCGACTCTCGCGCGCCACCCCAAGCTGGCGCGCGCGTACCTCCGTTTCAGCGGCTACCTGCTCTACGGCTCCACTCTCCCGCCCCGCGTCCGCGAGCTGGCCGTCCTGCGGGTCGCCCATCGGCGCCGGTGCGACTACGAATGGACGCATCACGTCAAGCTGGCGCGGCAGGCGGGGCTGTCGGATTCCGATATCGCCGCCACCCGCACCGGCGCCGCGGACGACGAGTTCGACCGTGCGGTGATCACCGCCGTCGACGAGCTCGAGGAGCGGTCCGACCTCTCCGACGAAACCTGGGCCGCGTTGAGCGGACGGCTCGACGAGCGGCAACTGATGGACCTCGTCTTCACCGTCGGCGGCTATGCGGGACTCGCGATGGCAATCAACACTTTCGGCGTCGAGGTCGAGCAGGACCGAACAGAGAGGTAGCAACGTGCCCCACTTCACCAAACCGGCCGAGGGCAGCTGGACGCAGCACTATCCCGAATTGGGCACCGCCCCGGTGGATTACAGCGACTCGATCGATCCGGCCTTCTTCGAAGCGGAGCGCGAGGCGATCTTCAAACGGACCTGGCTCAACGTCGGCCGCGTGGAGCGGCTCCCGCGCACCGGCAGCTACTTCACCAAGGAGCTGCCCTCGGCGGGCCCCGGCATGTCGGTGATCGTCGTCAAGACCAAGGACGGGGCCGTCAAGGCATTCCACAACGTGTGCCGCCACCGCGGAAACAAGCTGGTGTGGAACGACTTTCCGCACGAGGAGACCTCGGGCACCTGCCGGCAGTTCACCTGCAAGTACCACGCGTGGCGGTACAGCCTGGACGGTGATCTGACCTTCGTCCAGCAGGAGGACGAGTTCTTCGACCTCGACAAGAGCCAGTACGGGCTCGTGCCTGTGCGCTGCGAGGTCTGGGAAGGCTTCATCTTCATCAACTTCGACAACACCACGGCGCCGCTCACCGACTACCTGGGGCCGCTCGCCAAGGGCATCGAGGGCTACCCCTTCGGCGCGATGACGGAGACCTACTCCTACCGGGCCGAGGTCGGCAGCAACTGGAAGCTGTTCATCGACGCGTTCGTCGAGTTCTACCACGCGCCGATCCTGCACCAGGGGCAGTACACCAGGGAGGAAGCGGCCAAGATCCAGAAGTACGGCTACGAGGCGCTGCACTACGAGGTGGCCGGCCCGCACAGCCTGCAGTCGACATGGGGTGGTCAGGCTCCGCCCGCCGACCTGTCCATGGTCAAGCCGATGGACCAGGTGCTGCGCAGCGGCTTGTTCGGTCCGTGGGACAAGCCGGAGGTCATCGAGAACCTGGAACTGCCGCCCGGGGTCAACGTGAAAAGGGTGCCGCAGTGGGGCATCGACTCGTGGCTGTTCTATCCGAACTTCATGTTGCTGATCTGGGAACCCGGCTGGTACTTGACCTACCACTACTGGCCGACGGCCGTGGACAAGCACATCTTCGAGTGCTCGCTGTATTTCGTGCCGCCACGCAACGCGCGCGAACGCCTCGCCCAGGAGTTGGCCGCGGTGACGTTCAAGGAGTACGCGCTGCAGGACGCCAACACCCTGGAAGCGACCCAGACCATGATCGGCACACGGGCCGTCAAGGAGTTCCTGCTGTGCGACCAGGAAGTCTTGATCCGCCATCTGCACAAGACGACCGGCGACTACGTGAAGGGATACCAGACCAATGGCGCTACCGTCTGAATTCGCCGACCTGGAGCCCTATCTGGATTGGGACCTCGCGACCGAACCGGAGCGCTACGCCAAGCGGCTGGCCTCGACCATGGCCGAGATGCAGCAGTTCTACGACGCCGCGTTCCCCCGCATGAACGACGTGATCGCCTACTGTGACCAGTACCCGCTCGACGATCTTCCCGAGGACGCCAGGACGCTCATGCACATCATGCAGTCGCTGGTCATGGTGTCGTTTCCGATCGAGGCGTGGAAGCAGCCGCGCGTACCGGACAGCGGGGCGGCCTGGGTCGAGCTGATCCGGGAACCGGTGATCTGAACGGTGCTGACGCTCAAGGCCGCCGGACTGCTCGACGTCGACGCCGGGGAGATCCGGCGGCCCGGCGTGGTGCGCGTCGAGGGCGACCGCATCGTGGGCGTCGGCGGCGCGGTCGAGGGTGATGTGCTCGACCTCGGCGAGGCGATCCTGCTGCCGGGCCTGATGGACATGGAGGTCAACCTCCTCATGGGCGGGCGCGGGGAAAAGCCGGGCCTGTCCCAAGTCCAGGACGACCCGCCGACGCGGATGCTGCGCGCGGTCGGCAACGCGCGCCGCACCCTGCGCGCGGGATTCACCACCGTGCGCAACCTCGGCCTGTTCGTCAAGACCGGCGGCTACCTGCTCGACGTGGCGCTCGGCAAGGCGATCGACGCGGGCTGGATCGACGGCCCGCGGATCGTCCCGGCCGGGCACGCCATCACGCCCACCGGGGGGCACCTGGACCCAACGATGTTCGCGGCGTTCGCCCCCCACGTGCTCGACCTCACGGTCGAGGAGGGCATCGCCAACGGTGTCGACGAGATCCGCAAGGCCGTGCGCTACCAGATCAAGCACGGGGCGGAGCTCATCAAGGTGTGCTGCTCGGGCGGCGTGATGTCGTTGACGGGACCGCCGGGCGCGCAACACTATTCGGATGAAGAGCTGCGCGCCATCGTCGACGAGGCGCATCGGCGCGGCCTGCGGGTCGCCGCGCACACGCACGGCGCCGAGGCGGTGCGACACGCCGTCGCCGCGGGCATCGACTGCATCGAGCACGGCTTCCTGATCGACGACGATGCCATCGCGATGCTGGTGGAGCACGGCACGTTCCTCGTCAGCACCCGCCGCCTCGCCGACGGCGACGCGATGGACGTCTCGCACGCCCCGCCCGAGTTGCAGGCGAAGGCCGCCGAGATGTTCCCCAAGGCGCGAACCTCGATCCTCGCCGCTTACAAGGCTGGCGTAAAGATCGCCGTGGGGACCGACGCCCCGGCGATTCCGCACGGCCGCAACGCCGACGAGCTCGTGACGCTCGTCGACTGGGGACTGCCGCCCCTGGCGGTCCTGCGGGCCGCGACGGTGACCGCCGCCGAACTGATCAACTGCACCGACCGCGGGCGGCTGGCCGAGGGACAGCTCGCCGACATCATCGCGGTGCCGGGAAACCCGTTGGAGGACATCACAGTTACCCGCAATGTCAGCTTTGTGATGAAAGGCGGCAAGGTGTATGCCCACCAGAACTGACGACCTCGTCGAGATCCAGCAGATGCTCGCCCGCTATGCGGTGACCATCACCCAGGAAGACATCGACGGGCTGGTCGGCGTCTTCACCCCCGACGGGACCTACAGCGCCTTCGGTGAGACGTACAGCCTCAACCGTTTTCCGGAGTTGGTGGCGGCCGCGCCGAAGGGCCTGTTCCTCACCGGGACCGCGGCGGTCGAACTGGACGGGGACTCCGCCAGCGGGACGCAGCCGCTGTGCTTCATCGACCACGCCACGCACGACATGCGGATCGGCTACTACCGCGACACCTACTCCCGCACCGCCGACGGGTGGCGGCTGAAGACGCGGGCCATGACGTTCATCCGCCGCAGCGGCGTGCACGACTCCGGCCGCCCGCACGCCATCGGGCGGCCCGCCGGCGACTCGTGAACGTCGCGGAATTTCGCGACGATCTGCGGGCGTGGCTGGACGACAACGACCTGACGCCCGGGCCCGACCACTCGCTGGGGGGCCAGATGCGGCAACTGGCCCGCGTGCACCGCGCCCTCTACGACGCCGATTGGATGCGCTACGGCTGGCCCGTGGAGGTCGGCGGCCTGGGCGGGCCAGCGGTGCTGCGCGCGATCGTCGGCGAAGAGGTGGTGGGCCGGCGGCTGGCCGAGCCGGGCCCTTACTCGATGCTGGAAGTGCTCGCCCCCACCATGATCGACTACGCTCCCGCGGAACTCGCCGCCGAGATGGTCCCCCGCCTCCTGAGCGGGCGCGAGCAGTGGTGTCAGGGCTTCTCCGAACCGGGCTCGGGCAGCGACCTGGCGTCGCTGACCACCCGCGCCGTACCCGACGCGGACAACTGGATTGTCAACGGGCAGAAGGTCTGGACCAGCTTCGCCCAATTTTCCACCCGCTGCATTTTGCTGACCCGTACCGGGCCGGGGCATGAGGGGATCACGGCATTCTTCGTCGACCTCGACACACCGGGCATCACCATCCGGCCGCTGCGCACGATGCACGGCGTCGACGAATTCTGCGAGGTGTACTACGACGACGTGGTGATCCCGTCCGGCCGGATGCTGGGCCGGCCGGGCGACGGCTGGCGGCTGGCGATGGACCTGCTGCCCTACGAGCGTTCGACCTGCTTCTGGCAGCGGATCGCCTACCTCTACTCGCGGTTCGACGCGCTGATCGGCGAGGCGGTTGATCCCGACGAATCGTCGCTGGGGGCGGCGTATTTAGCGCTGCACACCCTGCGCTGCCGATCCCGCGACACCCAGCACCGGCTGGGCGACGGCGCGCGCCTCGGGCCGGACACCTCGGTGGACAAGGTGCTGCTGGCAGGGGCCGAGCAGCGGCTCTACGACACCGTGCGGGATCTGCTGCCGGGGACGCTGGAGCTCGAGGACACGTCATGGCGGCCCGAATACCTGTACTCGCGCGCGGCGACCATCTACGGCGGCACCGCGGAGATCCAGCGCAACATCATCGCCCGCCGGCTGCTCGACCTCGGCAAGGAGTGAGCGTGGACGTCGACTCGCTGGACCTACTCGCCGACCCGCTCCGGACGACGATGACCACGGCCTCAGGCGCCCGCCTCGACGCCGCGCTGAAAGATCTGGGCTGGTTCGACATGCTGGACGAGATGCCCGAGCCCGCTATCGCTTTGGTGTTCCGGCTGCTGGGAGAGACGGGCGCGCAGGCCCCCGTGCTCAACGACGTCGTGCTGGCGGCGGCTGGGCGCGCGCCCGGGGGCACGCTGCCGCTGCCGTTCACCGGTGGCGCATGGGTGATATGGGATCGCGGTGACGTGCCCGGCCCTGCCATCGACGAGGCCCTGCCGATTCACACTGTGGGGCAGGGAGATCCGCTGTCGGACGACGCGCTGGCCGCCGGGCGGCGGGCGCTCGGCTGGTGGCTGGTGGGCACCGCCCGGGCGATGCTGTTGCTGGCCCGCCAACATGCCGTCGACCGGGTCCAGTTCGGTCGCCGCATCGCCTCCTTCCAGGCGGTGCGGCACCGGCTGGCCGAGACGCTGGTGGCGATCGAGGGCGCCGAGGCCGCGTTGCACGTGGCGACCGACGAGCCGGGCGAGGGCCTCGCCTCGCTGCTAGCCAAGGCCGCCGCCGGGCAGGCGGCGCTGACGGCCGCGCGCCATTGCCAGCAGGTGCTGGGTGGGATCGGCTTCACCGCCGAACACGGGCTGCATCACCACGTCAAGCGGTCACTCGTCCTGGACGGACTGCTGGGCAGCACACGCGATTTGACCCGCGAAGCGGGGAAGGTGTTGCTGGCGAACGGATTTGCGCCTCGGCTGGCCCATCTGTAACTTTCGACAGGCCGAACGTCGACTTGGTTGCGGCAAATGTCCGCCCGCTCGCACGACAGGTCGACGCTGGGCGCTAAATTTGTTGGCCATGAGTCATCCCGACGCACCGCAGAACCAGTTCGGCGTCGCCTCGCTGATCCTGGCCCTCGTCGCCCTCATGACGTGCTGGCTCCTCCTCGGGGTGCCACTCGGTGTGGCGGCGGTGGTCACCGGGGACATCGCCCGGCGGCGGGTACGGCGTGGCGAAGCGAGCAACCCGCGAATTGCGTTGGCGGGCATGATCTTGGGTGCGGTAGCGATCGCGGCGGGCATCGTCGCCGTCGGTTTCTACGCCTGGCGTGACGCCCGCTAGTTGCGCGGCAGTCCGAGCACCCGCTCGGCGATGATGTTGCGCTGGATCTCCGACGTTCCGCCGGCGATGGTCGCCGCGAAGCTGCGCGCATACCGGTCGAACCAGCTGCGGTAGTGACTGTCGAGGTTCAGCGGCGCGAAGGGGGCGGTGACCGCCCGGGCGACGAGCCCGTCGGCGCCCGCGGCGTTCAGCGCATCCTCCGACGCGCGCTGCAGGGCCTCGGAGCCCAGCAGCTTCAGGACCGACTGGGCGGGCACGTCCTCTTCCCCGCGAGCGGCCCGTGCCAGGGCCGCCGACCCGAGGAGCCGCAGCGCGTACGCGTCCATGATCAAGGTCGCAAAGTGATCGCGCTGCAGCGGCCCGGACGGGTCGAAATCGATTGTCAGCTCGTGCAACAAGTCGACGTAACCCGTCCACAGCATGATGCGCTCGTGCCCGAGGGAACCGGTCGCCACCCGCCAGCCGCCGTTCAGCTGACCGACGAGGTTCTCGGCCGGCACCCGCGCGTCGGTGAAGAACACCTCGTTGAAGTCGAGCTCGTCGTTGTCACACATCGACGCGAACGGCCTGCGCACCACGCCCGGGGTGTCGGTCGGAATCATCAATGCGCTGATGCCCTTGTGCTTCGGGACATTCGGGTCCGTGCGCACGAAGGTCAGCAACACGTCGGCGTCGTGGGCGCCGGAGGTCCATACCTTCTGCCCATTGACGACGAAGTGGTCACCTTGCGAGTCGGAGGAGAGCACCGCCCGCGTCTTGAGCGACGCCAGGTCCGATCCCGCCCCCGGTTCGCTCATGCCCAGCGACGCGGTGATGTCCGCCCGCAGAATGGGCACTACCCATTGCTGTTTCTGCTCCGGCGTACCGAAGGTCAACAACGACGCCGCGACGATGCCGACCCCTTGCGGATTGAAGCTTTGATAAATGCGGCGACGCCCCAACTCCTCCATGTACACGTATTGCTGCAGCAGCGTCGCGTTGCGCCCCCCGAACTCCGGCGGGTTGCCGGGCACCAGCCAACCGCTGTCGAACAGCAGCCGCTGCCAACGGCGGGCCCAACCGGGAACGTGCGAGCTCGACCGCGGGCGCTCGACCGCCTCGGCCTCGGAAGGCAGGTGCGCGTCCAGGAAGGCCGCGAATTCCGCGCGAAACGCCTCCACGTCAGGGTCAAAGGTCAGTTGCACGGCGCTCCCCGCGAATTGCTGCGCGTGTGCGCGGACGGTAGATCGCGATTTCCGCGCGCGGCACGAGTCCTTCTAAACATTTCCGCTTCCATAAGCGAATGTAAGAGAATACTATTCTCACATCGAGAAAGTTACAATCTCAGACACGGCATCCGTGAGGGGGTCGAGCGCAGCGATGTCACGGCGTTCTCCGGTAGAGTCCAATCATGTTCTCCCTGCACGGCAATCAGGCGAGCCGGCCGTGACAAGCCCGAGCGAAGAACCGGCCTGGAAGCAGCGCGCGGTCGAGCGGTCCATCAAGACCGCGAAACTGCGGGCGGCCCAACGCGTTCAGCGATTTCTCGACGCGGCGCAAGCCATCATCATCGAGAAGGGCAGCACAGACTTTACCGTGCAGGAGGTCGTCGACCGCTCACGTCAGTCGCTGCGCAGCTTCTACCTGCAGTTTGACGGCAAGCACGAACTTCTCCTGGCCCTCTTCGAAGACGCGCTGAGCCGGTCGGCGGACCAGATCCGCGCCGCCACGGAGAGCCATTCAGATCCGCTGGAGCGGCTCAAGGTGGCCGTCGAGCTGCTTTACGAGGCCTCCCGGCCCGACCCGACGGCCAAGCGGCCGCTGTTCACCGACTTCGCGCCGCGGTTGCTGGTCACGCATCCGGCCGAGGTCAAGATCGCTCATGCGCCGTTGCTGGCTTTGCTGACGGAGCTCATGGAGGCCGCCGGTGACGCGGGCGAACTTCGCTCGGGCGTGAATCCGAAGCGCGTCGCGGCGATGACGATGCAGACTGTGATGTTCATCGCCCAGTCCAGCGGCGGTTCCGACGATGCGACCGTTCATCCCATCACCGCCGACGAGGTGTGGGACTTCTGCTCACGAGGATTCGTCGGCTAGCCGCCAGCCACCCCGCAGCACTGACCGGTTCGGCGTGCCGTCGCGAGAATGTGCCTCTCTCGTGATGAGAGTGCGAGATGACAAAAACGGATTCGGCATTGACACTCGTCGGGCGCCGATGACAGAGTGCAGAAGGCGGCATCGGTCGGGTGACCCGTGGGGGCATGCCGCCCGGGTCAGGAAACGAGGGCAGGCATGACGGGACGCGTCGAAGGCAAGGTCGCTTTCATCACCGGGGCCGCGCGGGGCCAGGGCCGCAGCCACGCGGTGCGGCTGGCGCAGGAAGGCGCCGACATCATCGCCATCGACGTCTGCAAGCCCATCGTCGAGAACACCACCATCCCGGCGTCGACGCCCGAGGACCTCGCCGAGACAGCGGACCTCGTCAAGGGCCACAACCGCCGCATCTTCACGGCCGAGGTCGACGTGCGCGACTACGACGCCATGAAGGCCGCCGTCGACGCGGGCGTCGAGCAGTTGGGCCGCCTGGACATCGTTGTTGCCAATGCCGGCATCGGCAACGGCGGCGAGACGCTGGACAAGACCAGCGAGGCGGATTGGTCGCAGATGATCGACGTCAACCTGTCCGGGGTGTGGAAGACGGTGAAAGCCGCTGTGCCGCACATCCTCTCTGGCGGGCGCGGCGGATCGATCGTGTTGACCAGTTCCGTCGGAGGCCTGAAGGCCTACCCGCACACCGGTCACTACGTCGCCGCCAAACACGGGGTGGTCGGGCTGATGCGGGCTTTCGCGGTCGAATTGGGGCAGCACATGATTCGCGTCAACTCCGTGCATCCGACCCACGTGAAGACGCCGATGCTCCACAACGACGGCACGTTCAAGATGTTCCGCCCCGACCTGGAGAACCCGGGGCCCGACGACATGGCCCCGATCTGCCAGCTGTTCCACACCCTGCCGATTCCGTGGGTGGAGCCGCAGGACATCAGCAACGCGGTTCTATTCCTGGCATCCGATGAGTCCCGCTACATCACCGGTGTCACCCTGCCCGTCGATGCGGGCGGCTGCCTGAAATAGGGTTCCGTCGTATGGACGGATTTGCGGGACGCGGGGCGGTTGTCACCGGCGGGGCAAGCGGCATCGGACTGGCGACGGCGACCGAGTCCCGGCGCCGCGGCGCTCGGGTGGTGCTCGGCGACGTCGACAAGCCTTCGCTGGAGTTGGCCGTGCAGCATCTGAGGGCCAACGGTTTTGACGCGCACGGTGTGCTGTGCGACGTCCGCCACCTTAGCGAGGTGCGTCATCTCGCTGACGAGGCTTTCCGCCTGCTCGGTAGCGTCGACGTCGTCTTCAGCAACGCCGGCATCGTGGTCGCCGGCCCGATCGCGCAGATGACGCACGACGACTGGCGGTGGGTGATCGACATCGACCTGTGGGGTTCGATCCACGCCGTCGAGGCGTTCCTGCCGCGGCTGCTCGAGCAGGGCACCGGCGGTCATATCGCCTTCACCGCATCGTTCGCCGGATTGGTGCCCAACGCGGGGCTCGGTGCCTACGGCGTCGCGAAGTACGGCGTCGTCGGGCTCGCCGAGACCCTGGCCCGCGAGGTCAAGCCCAACGGCATCGGGGTGTCGGTGCTGTGCCCGATGGTCGTCGACACCAAGCTGGTCTCCAATTCGGAACGGATTCGCGGCGCCGACTACGGGCTGGCATCTTCACCCGAGGCGGCGGGCGGCGAGCTGCCGACGCAGGACGAGGGCGTGGGAGTCGAGGAGGTCGCGCGGCTCACCGCCGACGCAATCCTCGCCAACCGGTTGTACGTCCTGCCGCACCGAGCGGCCCAGGCGTCGGTTCGCCGCAGGTTCGAACGCATCGACCGCACCTTCGACGACCAGGCCGCCGAGGGATGGAATCACTGAAAGCTCGGTCCATTTGTCCACCGAACGTGGGGCCTATGGACGAAAGTCTCGCGCAAACCGTACATAACGCACACGTTCGGTGATGCAGGAGAGCCCGGGCCGGCGGTGAGCTAACCCGACGGCCCGAGCCGGTAGTCCCCAGTCAGCGGGTCGTGGTACCAGCCGCCCGCCGCGTGCGTGCCGCCGTCGACGTGGAGCGTCTGCCCGGTCAGGTAGGCCGCCATGTCGGACGCAAGAAACACGGCCACACCGGCGATCTCGTCGACATGCCCGGGACGGCCCATTGGCACAACGCTTTTCATGCCGGTCAGCGCCCCTTCACCGCCGAGGCGCTCCAGCCCCTCGGTGAGCGTGATGTCGGGCGCGATCGCGTTGACCCGGATGCCGTGGGTCGCGAGTTCCAGCGCGGCGGTTTTCGTGTAGTTGATGACGCCGGCCTTCGCCGCGGCGTACGCGGCATAACCGGGGGCGGCGCGGACGCCCTCGATCGACGTCAGCGAGATGACGCTGCCCGGCAGCTTCGCCGACACGAGCTCACGCGCGACCCGCTGGGTGCACAGCAGGACGTGCCGGAGGTTGGCCTTGTACAAGGCGTCCCAACCGTTTTCGCTCGTGTCCAGCAACGGGGAGGAGAACACGCCGCCGGCGTTGTTCACCAGGATCGTGGGCGTACCGAGTTCGGCGGTCGTGCGCTGCAGCGCGGCGTCGACCTGAGCGCTGTCCCGAACGTCCGTGACGATCCCGAGCGCGCCAATCGATTCCGCGGCGGCCGCGCAGGTCTGCGGGTCGCGCTCCCAGATCGCCACTCGGGCCCCGAAGGCGGCCATCCCCGCCGCGACCCCGCGGCCGATACCGGAGCCGGCGCCGGTCACGACCGCGACGCGCCCCGTCAGCAGAATCGTGGACGGATCGATCGTCACCGGAGTCGATCATCCCCGCCAGGCGGGGCTGGAGGTCAGCACCTCCGCGCCGTCAGCCGTGATGAGGACCGCCTCGCGCCCGAAGACGGCACCCACCCCGGGCTCCCAGACGTAACCCGTCACGGCCAGCACCATTTCCGGCTCCAGCCGGTCGCCGGCCGCGGTCTCCGGCAGGCGCTGGGAGACGACGGGCGGGTCGAAGCCCATGCCCAGGCCCCGGGCCACCGGCATCGGCGGCGGCGGCTCCCCCGCGGCCTCGTAGGCGGCCAGCAGGTCGCTTGTGGGTGCGTCCGGCCGGCACGCGCTGAGCAGCCCGGCCCAGAGGTCGTCCCACCGGCGGTAGAGAGGCGCGGCGCCCCGACCACTGCCCGCGGGCCAGGTGCGCCCGACCTCACCCATGTAGCCGCCGGCGAGCACCCCGGCCGAGAACGCCACCAGGTCACCGTCATTGACGCGGCCGCCGCCATCGACGCGCCGCCACGGGTGGTCACGGGACGTCACCCACGCGACGTCCTGGTTCGACGGCGTGCTCACCCCGCCGGCGGCCATCGCCTCGATCATCGCGCCGGCCAGCGTTTGCTCGCGCACCCCCGGGTGCAGTTCGGCCACGGCGGCCGCCAGACCCGACTCGGCGACCGCGATGGCGTTCCGTATGGCGGCCACCTCGTCGGCCGTCTTGACGCGCCGGGCCGCACGCATCGCGAGTTCACCGTCGACCAGCTCGGCGTTGGGGAACGCGGTCGGCAGCAGCTTCGCGAAAGCCGGTGAAAGGGCGTCGGTTCCGACGCGGCGGGCGGTGGCCGCACCGTCGATGCGCCCCAGCACCGCCATGGTGGTCATCGGGTTCCACGAGATGCCGTAGAGGTTTTCGTGCGGGATGTCGTCGGGCACCCCCTCGTCCCACGTGCTCAGCAGGTGGACCGCGCCCGTCGCGCGCACCAGCACGCAGCCGGGACCGAACGGCCGCGTCCCGGCGACCCATAGCTGCGGCGTCCCGGTGACGTAGCGGACGTTGGCCTGACGCCCGAGCACGAGGACGTCGAGGTCGTGCGCCGCCATCTGCTCCAGCGCCCGCTCCCGGCGCCCCAGCCTCAGGGCGGTCTCGTCCGGGCAAACCTCAACTGACATGGGAGCCATAGGGGTCGTACGGGTAGTCGGTCAACTTGATCCAGCCCTCCTCGGTGATCACCACGACCTCTTCGCTGCGGTATCCGCCGGTGCCGTCCTCCCAGACCACGGGCTCGAGGACCAGCACCATGCCCGGTTGCAGCACGAAGTCGTCGTCGAAGGCCTGACCGAGATCGGTTCCGATCATTGGCATTTCGGCCGCGTTCACGCCGATGCCGTGGCCGAGGTAGAAGTGGGGCAACCACGGCTTGCGGCCGTCGTTGGCGGCCGTGGCGGCCCGGCCGAGGTCACCGGCGGTCACGCCGGCCCGCGCGACGTCCAGGACCGCGGTCATGATCTCCGACCACCGGTGGAACTGCGCCTGCTGCCGGGGTGACGGATTGCGGCCGACGATCCAGGTTCGCCCGAAGTCGGAGCAGTAGCCGCGGTAGGTGATGCTGACGTCGGTCCACAGCACGTCGCCCTCGGCCAGTTCCCGCTCGGTGCTCAACAACGGCAGCGCCAGGTCGCCGTGTGTTGTCCACACGCCCTCGGCCTTGCTGGGCGGCATCACCTGCCAGATCGGCTCGAGCATGCTGGCCATGGCGCCCAATTCGAACGCCCGGCGCAAGAAGCTCGCCGACAGGTCGCTCTGGCGGATGCCGGGAGCCAGCGCCTTGTCCACGTCGATCATGGCCTCGTCGGTGATCCGGATGGCGGTGCGGATGCAGGCCAGTTCGTCCGGCGTCTTGACGACCTTGGCGGCGCTCACGATCGCCGACGCGTCGGCGGGCGCGCCGCCGGGGAAGAGCGACGTCGCCGCGCGTGACATCGCGCCGGTGCACTCGTCGACCGCCAGCACCGCCCCGGCCGGGATGAGCTCGGCCAGCAGGCGCGCGAAATTGCGCACGCCCTCGTCGAATTCGAGGTACACCGGTCCGTGGACGTGGTCGGCGGGCAACTCCGCTTCCTGCGCCGCGCCCTCGCGGTAGGGCAGGAACAGATGCGGCCATTCGTCGTCGGCGAGCACCACGGCGACCGGTCGCTCGACGTACGAAAGCCCGGCGTCGCCGAGCGGCCAACTGGTGCCCGTGGCGTACACGACGGCGCTGTTACCCAGCAGGATCATCGCGTCCACGCCGCGCGCGGTCATCGCCGAGCGCAGCCGCGCGCCGGTCTCGCGGCGCAGCCGCGCCGGGTCCGGCGTCTCGGGGATCACCAGGCCGGCGCCTTCCGGCGCCGGCGCGACGGTGGTCACTGCAGCCCCAGGAACTTCGTCACGTTGTCGCTGACGATCTTCACCGCGTTCGCCGGGCCGACGGCGTCGACCACGGCGGCCAGGGACTTCTCCGAGTAGCCGAAAGTGCTTTCGTTGTGCGGGTAGTCGCTGGACCACATGACCTTGTCGACGCCGATCCGGTCGATCAGTTCCAGGCCGAGGGGGTCGACCATGAACGACGCGCTCATGTGGTTGTCCCAGTAGTACCGCACGTCGTGCTGCAGCGATCGGTTGAACATGTGCTGATACGACGCCACGAGGTGCTCGGCGTCCTGCAGCGCCCATGGCACCCAGGAAATTCCGCCCTCGAACCAACCGATGCGCAGGCCGGGGTGCTCGTCAAGGATGCCCCCGAAGATGTACTTGGAGAACGTTTCCCGGAACCCGTCGATGTTGATCATCATCCCGACGACCACGCTGTTGAACTCGCAGGGGCTCTTCGGCGGGGTCTCGCCGATGTGGTGCGTGACCGGGAGGCCGGAGGCCTCGATCTCGTCCCAGACCGCGCTCATGGCGCGGCACGAGTAGTCGATCGGATTGCCGTCGTCGTCCTTGCCCGGGTTCAGCGGCATGAGGAAGGTCTTGAGTCCCAACGACTTCAATTCGTCCAGCGTGCGGCGGGTGCCGGCCGGGTCCCACCAGTTGATCAGCCCGGCCCCGTAGAAGTGGCCGCCCGAGCGTTCCTGGAGCTCGGCGATGTACTCGTTGTAGATCCGGAACGTCAGCTCGCGAAGCTTTTTGTCCGGGTAGTGGAACAGGGCGAGCACGGCGTTGGGGAAGGCCAGCTCCTTGTCGACGCCGTCCTCCCGCAGCTCCTGGATGCGGGCCTCGATGTTGGTGCTCGCGGCGCCGGGCAGGTCGTCGTACTGCATGAGGACCGCGCTGAAGTCGCCGGGCAGGAACGACTGTCCCTTGCGCCCGACCTGGTAGGCGCCCTCCTCGTACCAGATACGCGGCGCCTTCTCCTTGAACTCCTCCGGGAAGCGCTCGTAGAAGATGTCATCCGCCAAGGAGATGTGGTTGTCGGCGGAGAACACCACCGTCCCCTCCGGCAGTCCCACCTTGCTGTCGCGGGCGTGCCCGCGCCGATCCTTCGGTGCGCCAAAGCCGCCGGGCGGGTAGAGCGAAACGGTGCTCGTAGAAGTCGTCATCATCGACCCTCCATTCGGAATTGGTATCAGTCCGGTTACCAGGTCACCGGTAGCTCGTAGACGCCGTAGGCCAGGCGGTCGTCTTTGAAGGGCACCTGCTCGAACGGGATGGCCAGCGCCAGCGTCGGGACACGGCGAAGCAGCGTGCGGTACACGATCTGCAGCTCCGCGCGCGCAAGCTGCTGGCCCACACATTGGTGGCGGCCGTAACCGAATGCGACGTTGCGGTCCGCGTTCGAGCGGTGCAGATACAGCCGTTCGGGCTCGGAGAACGCGTCCGCATCCCAGTTGGCGGGGGCCAGGTCGATGATGATGCCGTCGCCGGCGCTGATGGTCTCGCCGGCGATATGGATGTCCTCCAGCGCGATTCGCCGCTGGCCGTTCTGGATGATGCTGAGATAGCGCAGCAGCTCCTCGACCGCACTGGCGATGATCTTGGGCTCTTCGGCGTCGCGCAGAACGGCCAGCTGGTCCGGATTTTGCAGCAGCGCAAGGACTCCGAGGCCGATCATGTTGGCGGTGGTCTCGTGGCCGGCGATGAGCAGCCCGGTGGCCAGCTGGGCGGCCTCCTTGACGCTCAGCTCGCCCGCCTTCACCCGCTCGGCGAGGTCGGACACCGCGTCCTCGGCGGGGGATTCCATTTTGGCCTCCACGAGCCGGGCGAGGTAGGAGTGCAGGCTCATCGCGCCCTTGACGGTGTCCTCGCCCGTGGCATACCGGGCCAGCCCCACGTTGGCGTGGTGCTGGAACATCTCGGCGTCTTCGTACGGCACCCCTAGCAGCTGGCTGATCACCAGGGACGGGACCGGCAGGGCGATCGCGGCGACGAGGTCGGCGGGTTGCGGTCCGGCCAGCATGGCATCGATGTGGTCGTCGGTGACCTGCTGGATGAAGGGGCGGAGGGCTTCGACCCGCTTGAACGTGAACGGCTTCGACAGCATCCGCCGGAAGCGGGTGTGCTCCTCGCCATCGGCGGTGAAGACCGACCGGGGCCGCTTGTGGACGGTTGACACCATGCCCGCATTCCAGTGCGGGAAGCCCGGCAGGCGGTCGTCGACGCTCACGCGGGAATCCGAAAAGAGTTCGCGCACCTGCTCGTAACCCGTGACGAGCCACGGGGTGCTGCCGTCCCAGATCCGGACTCTCGACAGCGGCGCGTCGGCGGCGAGCGCCATCACGTCCGGGGGCGGGGCGAAGGGACAACTCGCCCGCCTGGCCATCGGGTAGTCGGGAACCCCGTGAGTCGCCCGGGTCGCGTTGTCCGTCAACGTTTCCGACATGTCATTCCTCGATGTGGATGGCGAGCGCGGGGCAGGCGGCGGCGGCCTTCCGGGCCGCCTCGGCCTGCTCGGGTGACGGATTCGGGTTGAGCAGCACGACGACGCCGTCCTCGTCGCGCTGGTCGAACAGCTCGGGCGCGTTCAGCACACAGTTGCCCGACGATGCGCAAACATCCTGATTTACAGTCACTTTCATCGTGTCGTTCGCTTACTCGTACGGCGTCACGGGCGCCAGCCACAGGCCCACGATCGCGTCGATAAGTCCGGAGGCGGCGGCCCGCCAGGAGCGTTGGGACAACGGTGTTCCCGCCGCGAGGGCGCGTTCGCGGTCGGCGCAGGTGTGCATCAACAGGTTGCGCGCCATGATGTTGCGTTCGAAGTGGACCTCGGCCGGCAGGTCGGGCAGGCAGCGATTGATGCCCTCGACGACCTGCACCAGCGACGGTGAGCTGAGCGCTCCCTTGACGATGATGTTGTAGTACGCGGGGTCGGTCATCGCCTGCGCGGCAAACCGCGCGTACCAGGTGGGGTTGCCGAGGTCGGCAAGGTGGTCGGTCAGCGGGAGCACGAGGCATGCGACCCAGTCCCGCAAGGAGGGCGCCGGCACCGGATCGCCGCGCGAGGAGAGCAACTCGGCGACCATCTGGTCGCGCAGCCGCTCGACGGGCCCGCGGTGCTTCTGCTCGATCGCGCGCACCAGATCGGCCTTGGTGCCGAAGTGATAGCCGACCGCGGCGTTGTTGCCCTGGCCCGCGGCCTCGCTCACCTGCCGGTTGGACACCGCGAACATGCCGTGCTCGGCGTAGAGCCTTTCGGCCGCGACCAGGATCGCCTCCTGGGTGGAGCTTGCCCGCTCGGTGCGAACGGCCTTGCCCGCGGTGGTCATTCAGACAGTCAACCGCGCATCGGTCGTTAAGTCAAGCGATTGATTTAATTCGCGCATTGAGTCGATGTGCCGGTCTGACGATGACCAAAGTCCCTCGTCCCCGGCCGTCCCGCTCCGCCACGATGGTGTTTGCGCGACGGCATCAGGGTGGTGTCCAGGCGAAGAACCGTTCACGGGGGATGTGATGCTGTCAGTCCGGCAGGTGTCTGCGGTCGAGGCGTCCGCCTGGTTTCAGACGAGGTGGGCGCCCTACCTGTTGCTCGACCACGACTTGCGGATCCGGGCGGTGAACGCGGCCTACGAACGCGTGACGCAGCATCCGCGCGAGAGCCTGGTGGGGTTGCTGCTACCGGAGGCCTTCCCGGATAACCCCGCCAACCCCGAAGCGGACGGCGTGGCCAAGGCGGTGGCCTCTATCGAGCGGGTGTGGCGCCGGGGCACCCGGCACTGGATGGGCGTACAGCGGCACGACGCGCCGGATCGGCAGCACCCGGGCGAGTTCGTCTACCGGGTCTGGACGCCGGTGCACTCGCCGATCAAGGAGGACCGCAAGACGGTGGGCATCCTGCATCACGTCGAGGACGTCACCCGCGCGGTTCCCCAGGGGGCCGGCCGGGAGCTGACCGCACTGCGTCGTGCGGCCGAGGTGCTGGCCGAGCAGTTCCCGACGCTGCCCGCCGCGGCGGTGTTGAGCGTGTTGACTCATTCGCTCAGCACGGTCATGGAGGACTGCGGGGCGCCTGACTTCCGACGCGCCGAGGCCTTGGCCAGGCTGCGGCTGGAGGCCCGCGCCGGTCGTCCGGCGGCGGACTCCTGAGCGTCGCCGGATTCCTAACGATCCTCGTTCCGGCGGCGGATGGGCTTACCCGCGGCAACTCCGCCGTCGACGGGCAGCACGGTTCCGGTGACGTAGCGGGAGCGCTCGCCGGCGAAATACAGTGCCGCTTCGGCGATGTCGGCGGGGGTGCCCTCACGCTTCAGCGGCCGGTCGGCCCGCATCGTCGCCCGGATCGCGGCCTCGTAGCGCGCGACCTGTTCGGAGTCCATATGCGCGGCCGACGACGCGACGAACGGCGTGGGAATGTTGCCCGGCGCGATGGCGTTGACGCGAATTTCGTAATGCGCCAGGTCGATTGCCGCCGACTTGGTGAACTGGATGACCGCGGCTTTGGACGCCCGGTAGGTCATCACTCCCCCGCCGGCCTGGATCCCGCCGATCGAGGTCATGTTGATGACCGATCCCCCGCCGTTGACGGCCATGTGCCGCGCGGCGTCGCGGGTGCCTGCCATCACACCCAGGACATTCACCCGCATGATGCGGTCGAAGTCGGCAAGGTCGTCGTCGAGGAACCTGGCGTGCATCGTGCCCGAGACCCCGGCGTTGTTGACCATCACGTGCAGACCGCCGAAACGCTCGACCGCGAGCGCCACCAAGGCGCCGACTTGGTCGGCATCCGACACGTCCGTGCGGCAGAAGTGGGCGTCGGGGCCCAGGTTGGCGGCGAGTTCTTCGCCCAAGTCCGTCTGGACGTCGGCGATGACGACCCGCGCTCCCTCGGAAACGAATCGCTCCGCCACGGCACGGCCGATGCCCGACGCGCCGCCCGTGACGACGGCGACCTTGCCCGCGAGATCGTTGCCCACACGACGAGTTAATCGGCGCCACCGGATTAAGTCAAGCAGTTGATTTAACAGAAGATGGTGCGTGCACCCGCAGGTTACGGAGGCGGGTGCGGGAACCTCGGCATCGCGTCGCGCAGGCGACACCGGGGTGCGGCTCCCCACTGGCGGGCAGAGACTACGGACTTCCAAGGGTTCGAGCGGCCCCCGGTCGCGCGATGCTGAGTTGGCCAGCTCATCGCACCACTCGGGAGGACAAAGATCATGGCGCGGAAGATCCTAGTTATCGGCGGCACCGGGCTCATCGGCTCGCAGGTCATCGCGAATCTGACCGAACTCGGGCACGAGGCGGTATCGGCCTCGCCGCGCTCGGGTGTCGACACCATCACCGGCGAAGGTCTCGCCGAAGCGGTCGCCGGCGCGCACACGGTGGTGGACGTGTCCAACTCTCCGTCGTTCGACGACGACCCGGTGATGCAGTTCTTCACGACGTCGACCCGCAACCTGTTGGCCGCGGAGCGCGCCGCCGGGGTGCAGCACCACGTCGCGCTCTCGATCGTGGGCGCCGACCGGGCCCAGGACAGCGGCTACATGCGCGCCAAGGTCGCGCAGGAGAAGCTGATCGAGGAATCGGGCGCCCCGTATTCGATCGTCCGCGCGACGCAGTTCTTCGAGTTCGTCGACGCGATAGCCGATTCGGCGACCGATGGCGACACGGTTCGGCTGCCGCACGGGGCGTTTCAGCCCATTGCTTCGAAGGACGTCGCCGCGGCGGTAACCCGTGCGGCAATCGGCGAGCCGCTCAACGGGATCGTGAACATCGCGGGGCCCGAGAAGCTCGGCATGGACGAATTCATCCGCAACCGCCTCGCGGCGTCCGGCGATCCCCGGAACGTGGTGGCCGACCCTACTGCCCGCTATTTCGGCACGCTGCTCGACGAGTGGACCATCGTGCCGACGGAGAGCGAACACGCCACGATCTTCGAGACCCGCTTCGGCGACTGGACGGCCTCCCGAGTGCCGACGGGCGCGGCTTAGTCGCCAGCACCTGTGCTCTTCCCGGTCCAGTTTCGGCACCGGGTCAACCCTTGCACCTCGATGGGGCGGCGTCGCCGTCTGAGCCCCGCACGCGCCGACGACGACGCCGCGCCCCCGCAATCTCGAAAGCATCCGTTAGGGGTGTTTCTCGCCGCCGATATGAGAGAGTAGGGGCCGACTCGGGGTAGAGACGAGGAGCGACCGATGCCTGCGTCACCGGGAAGCGACATCCCGCCGCACGAAACTCGGCTCAGCAGACGCGGATTCATGCTGGCCGGGGTCGCCGGTGGGTTCGCCCTGGCGGCCTGCAGCCAGTCCAAGGCCCCGCCGTCCGCCAATGCCCGGCTGTCCGCCGCCATCGCCGCCGCCGAGGCGGCCCGGCCGCACAGCGGCCGCACCGTGACCGCGAGTCTGACGCCACAGCCGACGGACGTCGACCTGGGCGGTCCGATCGCGCGGACGTTCGCCTACGGCAACAGCATCCCCGGTCCCCTGATTCGGGCCCGGGTCGGTGACGAACTGGTGGTCACCGTCTCCAACCGGCTCGACCAGCCGACCTCGGTGCACTGGCACGGCATCGCCCTGCGCAACGACATGGACGGCGCCGAGCCCGCCACCCCCAACATCGCTGCCGGCCACGACTTCACGTACCGGTTCTCGGTCCCGAATCCGGGCACGTACTGGGCGCATCCCCATGTCGGCCTCGACGCCGACATGGGGATGTACCTCCCGGTCATCGTCGACGATCCGGGCGAGGGCGATTACGAAGCGGAATGGATTGTCGTCTTGGACGATTGGACCGACGGCGTCGGCAAGAGTCCCCAGCAGCTCTACAGCGATCTGACGGATCCCAACCGGCCCGCACCGGGCCCCGCCACAACGACAACGACGACGACCACGACGACCAGCACGTCCGAGACGACCACGTCCGAAACCACCTCGACATCCCCGACGACGTCGACGAGCCCGACGCCCGGGGCACCGGCCGGGCGCGTCGGCAGCAGTGACCTGCTCGGCGGCGACGCGGGTGACATCGCGTATCCCTACTACCTGATCAACGGCCGCATTCCGACCGCGCCCACGTCGTTCAGCGCGAAACCGGGGCAGCGGATCAGGATTCGCTTCATCAACGCCGGCTCCGACACCGCGTTCCGGGTCGCACTGGCCGGCCACTCGATGACCGTCACCCACACCGACGGCTACCCGGTGGTGCCCAAACAGGTCGACGCCCTGCTGATCGGCATGGCCGAGCGCTACGACGTCATCGTCACCGCGGCCGACGGCGTCTTTCCCCTAGTGGCCCTGGCCGAAGGCAAGGGGGCCCTGGCGCGCGCGCTCCTGTCGACCGGGGCCGGCGGCCCGCCGGACCCGCAATTCCAGCCTGCCGAGCTCAACAAGGTGGTCGGCACAGCCGAGATGTTCACTGCCACAACACCGGTCAACCTCGGGCGGCCCGAACCGGGCCTCGAGCTGCCGGTGGTGCTCGGGGGCAACATGAAGCAGTACAACTGGACCATCAACAACGAGCCCTACAGCCGGACGAAGCCGCTGCAGGTGCGCCAGGGCCAGCGGCCGAGCCTGATGTTCGACAACGCGACGATGATGTATCACCCGATTCACCTGCACGGGCACACGTTTCAGCTCATCAACGCCGACGGGGGCCTGGGGCCGCGGAAGGACACGGTGATCGTCCTGCCGCGGCAGACGGTCAACGCGGTGCTCGTCGCCGACAACCCCGGCACGTGGGTCATGCACTGTCACAACACCTACCACCAGTTCGCCGGCATGCAGACGCTGCTGAACTACGTCTTCTGAGCGGCCTCGCGCAGGAAGTCGAGCAGCAGGCGGTTGACCTCGTCCGCCCGCTCGATCTGCGGGCAGTGCCCGGCCCCGTGCACCACGGCCGAACGGGAGTCGTCGATCTGCTTGGCGATCTCCGCGGCCCACCCGGCGGGGAGTAGCTTGTCGTCACCGCCCTCGATGACGAGTGTCGGCACGCGGATGCGGTCGTACCGACGGCCGCTTGACGGCGTGGCGGACGGTCCGGCACCGGGACGACGAAACCTGGCCGCCGCCACCGCCTCCCACGCGCCCGGTGCGGTGCTCGACTCGAATCGGCGCCGCACATAGTCGTCGTCGGCCGGGCGGCGCGGGTCGTGAAACAACGCCTCGACGATGCGCCGCATCCCCGGCGGGGTCGCGTCGTACTGCTGGAGGGCCTCGAAGTGCCGGTTCTGCTGGATCTCCCCGCCGCCGCAGATCACCGCGAGACTCCGCAAAGGCAGCAGGGGATTCTCCGATGTGGCGTCCGTGAGGAGGTTGATGGCCCCCATCGAATTTCCGACGAAGTGCGCCGGCCCGGTGCCGAGGACCTCACAGAACCGGGCCACGTGCCTGATCCGCATGCCGCGTCCGTCGACGAAGTCGATCACCTTCGCAGACTGCCCGAAGCCCAGTTGATCCGGGGCGAGCACCCGGTAGTGGGCGGCGAGGGCGGGAATGGTGTGTTCCCAGCCCAGCTCGGCGCTGGCCCCGAATTCGCCACCGTGCAGCAGCACCACCGGATCGCCCTCGCCGGCCTCCAGATAGCTGGTGGCCAGCCCGTCGACCATCATCGTCCTGCGCCGAATCTCCATCGGCTTATTTGATCGCGATCGGGTTGACCGGGGAGCCCACCGCGCCAACGAATCTCAGGGGCGGTGCGATGAGCTGGAATTCGTATACGCCGTCCGCGGCGCAGTCGTCGGCGAGCGCGGTGAGGTCCCAATACTCACCGAGCATCAGCCCCATGTCGCGCAGGCACAGCAGGTGCAGGGGCAGGAAGGCGCCGTCGACGTCGGGCACGAGGTCCTCGACCTGGAGGTTGTCGGACGCGACCGCCGCGACCTCGTGGTCGTGCAGCCACGAGGCGCAGCGCCAGTGCAGACCCGAGAAAGGTTCGGTCTTGTCGCCCGTCTGCAGGTACCTCGTCCACCAGCCCGTCCGGACAAGCACCACGTCCCCGCGCTCGATGGTCACCCCCTGCGCGCGGGCCACGTCGTCCAGTTCCGACGCAGTGATCGGATTACCCTGCTCGAGAAAGACTTCCGCGCCGCGGTGGCGCACCACGTCGAGCAGGACACCGCGGGAGGTGATGCCCTTGACGTCGACCTTGTCGATGCTGCAGTGGTAGGCCCCGAGGCTGGTCACCGATTCGGACGGGAAGCCGTTGTAGAGCTTGCCCTCGTAGTACACGTGGGACAGCGCGTCCCACTGGGTGGCCGCCTGCAGCGGCATGATGACCATGTCTTCGTTGAAGCGGAACAGGTTGTCGACGAGGTAGTTTCCCATCTGCTGGGCCGTGGGGTTGGCCGTCCACCCCGGGCCGTACTGCGCCAGCGTGTGCGCGTCTCCCCCGTCCACGGTCATCACGAGAACGGGATTGTGCCGGAAGTGGAAGGCGCCCTGCGGCCCGGACGAGCCGAAGTCCACCCCGAGCGGGAAGACTTTTCCGTGCCGGACCAGACCGGCAGCCTGCCGGACCTTCTCCGCGGTAATGAAATTCAGCGTGCCGAGTTGATCCTCGGCACCCCAGCGCCCCCAGTTGCTGACGTCGCGGGCGACCCGCCGGAACTCGGTCAGGCCGGCCACTCGGCCCGCCCCTTCTCGAGTTCGCGGGCGATCGCGGCGCCCACGTTGCCCCCGTCAACCCACACGACCTGACCCGTGATGTAGCTGGCCGCAGGGCTGTTGAGGAAGACCAGCACCGACGCCTGCTCGGCCGGGTCGGCGACGCGGCCGAGCGGTTTGGGGATGTCGTCGAGGAACGCCTGGCCGTACGCCGTTCGCAGCTGGTCGAGGATGGGCGTCTCCGTGACCCCCGGTCCGGTGCAGTTGATCCGGATGCCCCGCGAGCCCAGGGGTGTGGCGCTGTGCATGGTGTACAGGATGATCGCTTCCTTCGACAATTGGTACCCGCCGCCGGCCAGCGCGTCGGCGTGGCGGTGACACCACTCGACTCCCTCCCGCATGGTGGCCGTGTTCAGCAGCGGGGCGACGGAACGCAAATGCTCGCGGTAGCCCGCCGCCGCAAGGGATGACACGCTGACCACAGCCGATCCGGCACCCATGCGCGGGGTCAGCGCCTCGGTGAGGTGGCGCAGCCCGAGGAAGTTGATGGTGACGACCAGCGGCGGATTGCCGATTCCCGACGAGACTCCGGCGACGTTGAACAGGGCGTCGACCGGCCCGCCGACGGACGCGACGGCCGAGTCGATCGAGTCGGGGTCGGCAAGGTCGATCTCGTGGAACTCGGCGACGGGAACGTCCGGGCGGCGAACGTCGAGCCCGACGACGTCTGCGCCCAGCTCGGTGAGCTGCCGGACCACGTGCGCGCCGATGCCGGACGCGCACCCGGTCACCACGGCGCGGCGACCGTCGTAGCGCAGGAGTTCGTCGATGCGTCCCAACGCCTTTCCTTGGCTCAGAGGTCCTCCGCTGTCACTTGCCGCGGCTCTCCTCCTTGGCGCGCTGCGCCGCCTGCACCCGGCCTTCGTTGATCTCGGCCATGGCCTCCGGAATCTCGCTGGCGGTGAACTTGTCCCGCCCGGTGGGCAGCCCGCCGAACGCGTACGTCTCATCGAACTGCGGTGCCGACGACGCAGGGCGGCGCGCCTCGATCTTCTCGATCACGGGCTCCAGCCGCTTGGCCTTGTCGGCCACCGCCTTCGCGTCGCGCTCGATGAACTCGGGCAGCACCTCCTTGCCCATCAACTCGATGGATTCCATGGTGCCCTCGTGGCTGCGCGGGTTGAGCAACAGGATGATCTCGTCGACCCCGCTCTCCTCGTAGCCGCGCAGAAATTCGCGAACGGTGGCCGGGGAGCCGATGGCGCCGCGCCCGGGGCCATAGGCGAGCGTGGGATCCTTCTCGACCTCCTCGAGGTACCGCTCCCACACCCCGGTCCGGCCCGGGATGTGCATGCCCGTCAGGTAGTAGTGCATGATCCCGAACGAGAAGAATCCACCGCCCTGCCCCAGCCGTTGCAGCGCCTGCTCGTCGGTCTTGGCGACCATCATCGACAGGTCGCCGCCGATGGCGAGGATGTTCGGGTTGATCGCCGGCGTGATCGGGGCGCCGTTCCGTTCGAGTTCCTCGTAGTAGCCGTTGACCCGCTCGCTCAGCGGCCCCGGACCGGTGTAGGCGAAACTCAGTGCGCCGATGGCCTTCTGGGCGGCCATCTGCACGCTGGCCGGCCGGGTGCAGGCGACCCAGACCGGTGGGTGCGGCTTCTGCATCGGCTTGGGGACCACGTTGCGGGGCGGCATCTGGATTTGCTCGCCTTTGAAACCCGTGAACGGCTCCTCGATCATGCAGCGGATCGCCACCTCGAGGGACTCCTCCCACTGCGCGCGCTTGTCGGCGGGGTCGACGTCGAACCCGCCGAGTTCACCGACGGAGGACCCTTCCCCGGTGCCGAACTCGACTCGGCCGTTGGAGAGCAGGTCGATGGTGGCGACGCGTTCGGCGACGCGGGCCGGGTGATTGACCGCCGGCAACAGGTGCATGATGCCGAACCCGAGTCGGATGTTCTTGGTCCGCTGGCTGGCCGCGGCCAGGAAGATCTCGGGCGCCGTGGAGTGGCAGTACTCCTCGAGGAAGTGGTGCTCGGTGAGCCAGACGGTCGAGAAGCCGGCCTTGTCCGCGGCCTCGACCTCGTCGAGGCACTCCTGCAGCATGATTCGCTCGTCGTCGGGCGCCCACGGCCTGGGGAGCGCGAATTCGTAGAACAGCGAGATCTTCATCGTTACCTCCTGGGAGAGTCAAGGGTCTGGGCTGCAAGGTGTCTCGCGGCGACGAAGCCGAACGTCATGGCCGGGCCGATGGTCGCCCCGGCGCCGGCATAGCTGCGGCCCATGACCGGCGCCGAGGTATTGCCCACCGCGTACAGGCCCGGCACCACGGTGTCGTCGGAACGCAGCACCCGCGCGTGCTCGTCGGTGCACAGGCCGCCGGACGTCCCGAGGTCGCCGAGCACGATGCGGAAGGCGTAGTACGGCGGACCGCTCAGCGGATGCAGGTTCGGATTGGGCAGCGTCGGATCGCCGTAGTAGTTGTCGTACACGCTGTCGCCGCGGTTGAAGTCATCGTCGTGGCCCTTGCGAGCCAATTCGTTGAAGCGGCCGGCGGTTTCGGCGAGGTTGCCGGCCGGCACGCCGATCTTGGCCGCCATTTCCTCCCAGGTCCGTGCCGCCTTCACCACACCGGACTCGAGCCACGTTGGTGGGATCCGGCGCCCGGTGGGGACCGGGGCCCCGGGCGCCTTCGGTATCGGCAGGTGCCCGCCGATGACGTACCGATTCCACGACCGGTGATCGGTGATCAGCCAGCACGGGATGTGCGTGACTCCGGACTTCTGGCCGTCGATCATCGCGTGCCCGAAGTCCATGTACGGCGCCGCCTCGTTGATGAACCGCCTGCCGTCGCCGTTGACCACGAACTGCGCGGGCATCATGCGCTCGTTGAGCATGAACTGCATGCGCCCGTCGGGCCATTGGATCGCCGGGAACCACCAGGCCTCGTCGAGCAACTCCGTGGCGGCGCCGATTTTCTGCGCCGCCCGGATGCCGTCGCCCATCGCGGCTGGATTGCCGAAGCTCCAATCGTGTTCCAGGACGGGCAGTTCCTCCTTGCGCCACGCGAGGTCGTGGTCGAAGCCGCCGGTGGCCAGGATGACCCCGCGCCGCGCGCCGATCCGCCGGGTGGTGCCGTCTTGGTGCACCAGCGCGCCGGTCACCGACCCGTCGGCGTCGGTCAGCAGGTCGGACATCGGCGACTCGAGCCACAGCGGGATGCCGCGCTCGCGCATGGCGAGCCTCAGCCGGGCCGCCAGCGACTGCCCGATCGCGGCCATCCGCTCGCCGAGCACCCGGGCCCTGACCATCCGGGCGACGAGCTTCAGCAGCACGCCCTTGCCCGCCCACGACTGCCTGATCCGGTAGAAGGTGCGAAGCTCTTTCGGACCCAGCCAAATCCCCTTGGGCGCCAGGGCGAGCGGCTGAAGCAGCCTGTGCTCGTCGGCGCCGAGCTCGCGCAGGTCGATCGGCGGCACGTTGATCGTGCTGCCGAGCTCCGAGCCCCCGGGCAGTTCCGGGTAGTAGTCGGCGTATCCTGGCTTCCACACGAATTCCAGCCAGCGCGAAGTCTTTTCGAGAAACTCCAGCATGCGCGGCGCCGCGTCGACGTACTGCCGGATCTTCGCCTCGCTCACCAGGCCCTCGGTGATCCGGCTCAGGTACTCGACCACTCCTTCCGGCGGGGGCGCGTAGCCCTCGCGGCGCTGGGCGGGGGCGCCGGGCACCCAGATGCCGCCGCCGGACAGCGCGGTGGAACCACCGAAATGCGCGGACTTCTCGATCACCAGCACGTCGAGCCCGGCGGCCTGTGCGGTGAGCGCCGCCGCCATGCCGCCGCCGCCGGAGCCGACGACGAGCACGTCGACCATGTGGTCGAAACCGGTCGAGGGCGCGCTCATTCCGGCACCGCCGTCCTGATGGCGAACCCGGCGATCAGCTCGGCGGCCGGTTTGTAGTAGCGCACGACGGTGCGGTACGGACCGGCGGTTTCCAGGGCGGCGAATGCGGCCACCCACGAACGGATCTCGTGCGCGGAGCTGCCGCCCTCGTGAACGATGAACGAGTTCGACCATCCGTCGAGCTCGGCGAGCCGTCCGTTGTCGATGATGTCGAGGAACCGGTGGTCCCAGGCGGGGTTGAGCGGCTGCAACCCGCTCTCGCCGTCGGCGAAGCTGCGCGCCGCTTCGATCACCGCCGCCTGCCGGGCGTTTCGCTGCTCGGGCGTCATCGGCGTGCCCTGCACGATCCGTTCCAAGACCGGGGGCGGCGCGGTCGCCAGCGTCGGCACGGGAGGGCTGTGTGAGAGGCCGCCGGAGCCGAGCACCAGGACCCGCAGGTCCAGCCCGGCGAGGTATTCGCCGACCGCGGTCCCGAGGGCCCGGCAACGGTGCAGCGGTCCCAGCGGCGTGGCGATCGCGTTGACGAAGATCGGGATCACTGGGCGTGCGGTGGCGTCGCCGAACAGCTTCTCCAGCGGCTGCACCGTGCCGTGGTCGACGTCCATGCAGGCCGAGACGGCGATGTCCACCCCGGCGCTCAGCACGGCTTTCGCGCAGTCGCCCGCGAGCTTCTCCGGGACGTCAAGCGGGCCCGTGTGGGTGCCGTAGTCCCCAACGCCGTTGGCGCTCCTGCCGATACAGAACGGCGGCATCACCTTGTAGAAGAAGCCGTTGTAGTGGTCGGGCGAGAAGGCGACGACGAGTTCGGGGTCGTAGTCTTCGACGAACCGCCGCGCGTCGGCGATCGCGGCTTCTACGTCGTCAAGCAGGTCCCGCGACGGCCCGGGGAGATTCAGGAGCGGGCTGTGCGACATGCAGCACAGGGCCAGTGTCACCGTGCGATTCACCCCCTTCCGGCGTCAGGGTGAGGGCGTCGAGGAGGGCGACGCTCAGTTCCGGCGCACGCTGGGCGATGCACGCACCCGCAATGCAGCGGTCGGGGCGCAGGAACAGCACCGACTCCCGGTGGACGTCGAACCAGGACTTGAGGCCGCCCCCGCGATCGCCGACGATCACGACGTCCGGATCGTCCTGCCCGCCCCAGTCGAGCTGAGTCGAGGGCCGGACCGCAAAGAATTTGGCGCCCAGCGCCTTCCAGCTGGCGAACGCCGCCTCGCCGAGAATGGTCCGGGGGTCGTTGTTCCAGCACAGCACGGCGAACCAGTCGCCCAGCACGTCGTCGAGCAGCACGTCGCGCCGGGTGCGGGTGTCGACCCGGGGCTGGATGAACAGGGTGCCGAGGGGCGAGTCGGCGCCGTCGGTGGCGGCGTGCACGGGCAATCTTGCGATAGCGCCCTGCTCGTAGCGCGGCATCGGCTTGAACCGCATTTCCAGGACATACCGTTTGAGCGTGGGAACAATCGACGCCGACCGCACGAGCAGGTCGCGCGCCCCGGCCACGCGGCGGTTGGTGGGCGAGATGACGCGGCCCACCATCGTCGACAGGTCGATCATCGCCCGAGCGTGCTTGCGGCGTTCGACGTCATAGGTGTCCAGCAACGCGTCCTGCGCTTGGCCCTTGACCACCGCGGCGAGCTTCCACCCGAGGTTGAACGCATCGCGGATGCCGCTGTTGTAGCCCTGGCCCTGCCACACCGGCATCAGGTGCGCGGCGTCGCCGGCGAGCAGGAGGCGGCCGCGCCGGAAGGCGCCGGCGATCCGCGAATGATGGGTGTAGATGCGGCGCCGGATGACCTCGACCCGTTCGGGATAAGGGACGAACCGCGCCAGCATGCGCAGGAGAAACGCCGGGTCCTCCGCCTGCTCGTCGGTCTCGTCGGCGTGAATCATGAACTCGAAGCGGCGGATACCGTGGGCGATGGATATCGATGCGTACGGGCGTTCGGGGTCGGCCCCCACCTCGCTGTTCGGGTGGCCCAGGGGATCGTTGGCGACGTCGACGACCAGCCACCGCGTCGACGACGTCGTGCCGTCGAAGGACACGCCCATGACGCGCCGCGTCGCGCTGCGGCCCCCGTCGCATCCGATGACGTAGCGCGCACGTACGCCGGCCGTTTCGCCATTGCTGCCGAACTCGACGGTCACCGCGTCGGCGCTTTCCCGGCAGCCTGTCATCGGGCGGCCCCAGTTGACCTCGACGTGCGCGAACCTGTCCAGCCCCGCCAGCAACTCGGCGTCGACGAGCGGCTGCACGAAGCCGTTGCGCTTCGGCCAGCCGAAACACGCGTCGGGAGGCGCCATTTCGGCAAGCACCCGCCGCTTCCCGTCGACGAACCGCAGGATCTGGTTGGGCACCGTGTGCGGGAGCACGCGGTCGACGAGCCCGATCGCCTGGAAGGTTCGCAATGCCTCGTCATCCAGCCCCACCCCGCGCGGGTAGTCGATGAGCGTGTCGCGTTCCTCGACCACCAGCGTCCGAACACCCTGCAGGCCAAGGATATTGGCCAGGGTGAGACCGACCGGACCGGCGCCCACCACGACCACGTCGACGTCGGCGTCCTGCCCGGTGCCGGTCATCACCGCCCCAACAGGAAGTCGAGGTGCAACCGGTTGAAGGTCTTGGCGTCCTCGTACTGCGGCCAGTGTCCGCAGCCGGGCATGACCTCGAAACGCGCGCCGGGGATCATCGACGCGATGCGACGCCCCTCGGTGACGTCGGCGGTCGGGTCGTCGCTCGTCCACAACACCAGCGTGGGCGCGGTGATCGCCCCGTACTCCGCCGGACCGAGCAGGTTGCGGGCCCGGATTTCGGGATCCTGCAGCGCCATGATGTCGCGCATCGCGTCCACGAAACCCGGTTGGCGATAGACCCTTTGGCGGCTGGCGACCAGGTCGTCGTAGCCCTTCGACTTGTCGGCCATCAGCCACTTGATGCGCGCCGCGACGGTGTCCCAGGTCGGGTTCTCGGCTGCCGCCATGGACAGCGTGATGATTCGCCGCATCACGGCGGGGTCGGCCTGGGAGCCGCCGGCGGTGTTGAGGACCAGCTTCTCGACGACGTCGGGATGGTCGACGGCGGCGCGCGCGGCCACCCAACCGCCGAGGGATTCCCCGCTGACCGAGGCGCGGTCGGCGCCGATGGCGTCGAGCACCGCCATCAGATGTTCGACGTAGTGCGACACCTCCAACGGGTGACCCGGCTTTTCGGTGTAGCCGTGGCCCAGCATGTCAATCGACCACGTCCAGAAGTGCTCCCCGTGGGCCGCCAGGTTGCGAACGTAGGCCTCGGCGTGGCCTCCGGAGCCGTGCAGCAGCACGAGCACCGGCTTGCCCGGCTCACCGGCGCGCAGGTAGCGCGTGCGCACGCCGCCGGCGTCCAGGTAACCCTGCTCGAAAGCGACGCCCTGCAGGTCGCTCCATATGCTCTCGAACTCCGCCACGATTCCTTTCAACGCCGGTAGGCAACCGGAGACCTGGAAATCTTATTCTCGTTTTCGGCCTACCATGTGTGCTAATATCGCACACTAACGTGCGATATATATAGAGCTTCGCTCTCACGTGGAGGTCTGTCAAGGCTGTGACCGGTTCCCAGACACTGGCCCGCGGGTTGACCGCGCTGCAGATGGTGGCGGATTCGCCGAGCGGGCTCACCGCGCAGCAGCTTGCCGATCAGGTGGGGGTGCATCGCACCATCGCGTACCGGCTGCTGTCGACCCTCGCCGAATTCCGGCTGGTGGCCAAAGGGGACGACGGGCGCTACCGGCCCGCCGCGGGACTGGCGGTGCTCGGCGCGTCGTTCGACCGCAACGTGCGCCAGGTCAGCCTGCCGACGCTGCGAGCGCTGGCCGACGATCTCGGCACCACCGTGTCTCTGCTGATGGCCGAGGGCGACCAGCAGGTGGCGGTCGCCGTCATCGTGCCGAGTCATGTTGCCTACCAACTGTCTTTCCATGAGGGCAGCCGGTATCCCCTGAACCGCGGCGCGGCCGGAATCGCGTTGCTGGCGAGCATGCCCCCGCGCCCCGGGGAACGCGATCTGGTGTCCCGCGCCCGCGAATGCGGCTGGGTGACGACCTACGGGGAGATCGAGCCGAACACCTATGGCCTGGCCGTCGCGGTCCGTCGCCGGGCACCGTCGCCGCCCACCTGCATCAACCTCATCTCGCACCGCGAAGACGTGGTGCTGCGCGGCAAGGACGCGGTCATCGACGCCGCCCGGCACCTGTCCGAGCTTCTGAACTAAAGCCGCCCAGCTGAAGGGATTTCATCCATGCCTTGGGATCACGAAGTCGATGTCGTCGTGCTCGGCAGCGGCGGAGCCGGCCTCACCGCGGCACTCGCGGCGGCGGCCGCCGGCGCGTCCGTGGCGGTCTGCGAGAAGGCGCCGACCGTGGGCGGCACCACCGCGGTGTCGGGTGGCGTCGTGTGGATCCCGGCCCACAACCGTTGCCGGGAAGGCGAATTGACGCCGGACGATGCGCTGCGCTACCTGCGTGCGCAGTCCCTGGGGTCGATGGACGACGCCCTGGTCGAGACGTTCGTGCGCACCGGGCCGGCGATGCTCGACTTCGTCGAGGCGCACAGCGGCGTGCGTTTCGAGATCGCGACCGGCTTCCCCGACTACCGCCCGGAACTGCCGGGAGGGCAGCCCGGCGGCGGCCGCTCCCTCAGCCCTGCGCCCTTCGAACTCGCCCGGCTGGGCGACTGGGCCACCCGCATCACATCCTTTCCCGCCGACTGGTCCAACGTCGGTACCGACGCCGAAACGCGGGCCCGGCTGCATGCCGCGGTCGACGAGAGCACCGGCGATGTGTGCGTCGCCGGTACCGCGTTGATCGCCGGACTGATCAAGGGACTGCTGGACGCGGGGGTCGAGCTGCACACCAACGCCCGCGCCGAACGCCTGCTCGAGGAGGCCGGCGAAATCGTCGGGGTGCGAATCGCGTTGAGCCACGGGGTCGTCGACGTTCGCGCCCGCCACGGCGTCATCCTGGCCACCGGCGGATTCGAATGGGATCCCAACCTGGTGCAGGCCTTCCTGCGCGGCCCGATGCACGGCGCGGTGTCCCCACCGAACAACACCGGTGACGGGCTGCGCATGGCGATGGAACACGGCGCCGACCTGGCCAACATGGGCGAGGCCTGGTGGGTGCCGATCGTGCAGATCCCGGGCGACACGATCGATGGCCAGCCGCGCAGCCGCAGTGTACGCCTGGAGCGCACCCGGCCCAGGAGCATCATCGTCAACTCGGCGGGCCGCCGATTCGTCAACGAGGCCTGCGACTACAACTCGATGGCCGGCGCGTTCCACTACCTCGACCCGCGGGGCGGCTACGTCAACGACGACGGCTGGATGGTGTTCGATTCCGTCCACCTGCAACGCTATGGCTTCCTCGGCGTCGCGCCCGGCGAGCCCGTGCCCGACTGGTTCTGCGAATCCGCGACACTGACCGAACTCGCCGCGAAGACCGGCATCGACCCCGACGGCCTCACCCGCACCGTCGAGCAGTGGAACCGCCACGTCGCCGCCGGCGCCGACCCCGACTTCGGGCGCGGCTCCAGCGCCTACGACGGCTACTGGGGGGACGACACCGCGGCCACGGCGGCCGGCAAGACGCTCGGCCCGATCGACACCGCGCCCTACTACGCGGTCCCCGTGCGCATCGGGGCGATGGGCACCAAGGGCGGCCCGCGCACCGACCACGACGGCCGCGTCCTGCACGTCGGCGGGGAGCCGATACCGGGGCTCTTCGCCGCCGGCAATGCGATGGGCGGTGTGACGGGGCGGGCGTACGGCGGAGCCGGCGGAACACTCGGTCCCGCAATGGTATTCGGCTATCGTGCCGGGTATGCGGCGGCCACCGGAAAGTCGGTCGACCTGCAATAATGGCCGGGATCAGCCCTGGGTGAATCACTCCTGCACCGGCCAGCCGAGCTGCTCCCACCGCGGCGATCGGCGGTCATTTCAGCGGCAGTTCCACGCAGACGTGCGCACCCACCGGCGTCTCGAGGACGAGGAACTCCCCGCCCGCGGCCTCCACGCGTGCCCGGTGCGAGGCCAGCCCGATGTGCCCCTCACCCAGGCGCCGCGCCACCGCTTCGTCGTCGAATCCGACGCCGTCGTCCACCACGTCCAGGACGCAGGTGCCATCGGTGACGCCCAGCCGCACCGACGCGGATCGTGCCTGCGAATGCCTTGCGACGTTGGACAACAGCTCGCGCGCCACCCCGAACATCACGGGGTCGATCGCATTGCGGACGGGGTAGTCGATGTCGGTGGAGACCTCGATGCCCGAACGCTGTGCGGTGTACGAGGCCAGCTGCTGCACCGCCGCGCCCAGCCCCGCCCGATCGAGAACGGCGGGGTGCAGCTCGAAAGTGGCCTGCCGCAGGCGGTCCGAGGCCGCCTGCAGCCCCGTGAGGGCTCGGCCGATGCGCTCGTCTTGCGGAAGGGCGGTGTGCAACTCGTCGAGGTCCTGGCGCACCGCAAGAATGTCCTGCAGGGGCCCGTCGTGGATCGACTCCGATATGCGCCGCTGCATCACGTCCGACGCCGACATCGTCTGCGCGAGAAGCTCTTCCCGCAGCGCGCTGAGGCCCGCCACCGAGCGGGTGTGGCCCTCCTCGATCCGGACCACCATGAACGCCGTCGCGCAGAAGAACGCGTAGAGCACGAACCAGAACACCGACTCCGTCATGCCGATCGAGTCCACGATCACCGGGTCGGTCAGCACCGCGAGGGCGAACCCGGCCATGGAGAAGGTCAGCACGACCGCCGCTCGCCGCGACGACACGTCGAGCCCCAACAGGATGGGCAGCAAGGTCATGATCAGTAGCGGGTAGACACCGCCGGTCGACAACAGCTGGAGCACCGTCAGGGCGACGACGTCGACCACGGTGAACGCGAGCGGCTCCACGCGGCCCACCGCACCCAGGCGGCCCATGCCGATCCACCGCCGCAAACGCGGAAACGCCAGCGCCACAGCGCAGAGCGCGAAGAAGGCGTACGAGACGATCAACACGCTTTGTTGCGCCCACTCGGAGCGCTGGGTACCGATGATCATGGCGGCCACCATCAGGCCCACCACGCCGACCCGGATCACCGACGCGATCCGGTACGAGCGCAGCTGATGAAGCGCGCGCACCCGGCGCAGTTCCGCGTCGTCGGCTACCGCCACGCGAACACAGTACTCATCCTCCACCGCTTGCCCGGGGCGAACGATGAGGTTTCGCATCAGGTTTCCCTTCTGTGCCCGGCGCCCCGCCGGGCTTACACTCTTCGCCATGACGGCCCCGAAGCCCCGTGTGGTTATCGGTGACGATCACCCGCTGTTTCGGGAGGGCGTCGTACGGGCGCTCGAGTCGAGCGGTTCGGTGGACGTCGTCGGTGAGGCCCAAGACGGGGCGGCGGCGCTCGAACTGATCAAGGCGCATCAACCCGACGTCGCGCTGCTCGACTACCGGATGCCCGGGATGGACGGAGCCCAGGTGGCGGCGGCCGCGCGGGGCCAGGGCCTGACCACCCGCGTTTTGCTGCTCTCGGCGCACGACGAGCCGGCGATCGTCTACCAGGCATTGCAGCAGGGTGCGGCCGGCTTCCTGCTCAAGGACTCGACGCGCGGGGAGATCGTCCAGGCCGTGCTCGACTGCGCGGCGGGCCGCGAGGTGCTCGCACCCGCGCTCGCCGGAGGACTCGCCGCGGAGATCCGCCAGCGCGCGGCGCCGTCGGCGCCCGTCCTCAGCGCGCGGGAGCGCGAGGTGCTCGGCCGGATCGCGCGCGGGCAGAGCATCCCCGCGATAGCGGGTGAGCTCTATGTGGCCCCGTCGACGGTCAAGACCCACGTCCAACGCCTCTACGAGAAGCTGGGCGTCAGCGATCGGGCCGCGGCCGTCGCCGAGGCTATGCGTCAAGGCCTGCTGACGTAGTTCGGAGGTGGCCGGCTGCGGCCCACCGCGCTATCCGCCCACCAAGGGGTCCCTCGCCGACGGCGGCTCCTCCGCCCGGAACGTCGCCCTGGCCACGCGCTCGGCCTCGGCCACCAGCTGGCGGGCGCGGCGTTCGACCTCGTAGAGGTGGCCCGCGTCAACACCGGTCGCGGTCAGCCGGCGGCGGGCGAAGACCAGGGGGTCCGCACCGGCGGGGTGATCCGTCCGGTAGGTGACCGCGCTGACCAGGGTGGGTCCGCCGCCGGCGCCGGCGCGATGAACAGCGCCGGCAACGGCGTCACGGACCGCCACGACGTCCTTACCGTCGACCCACCTCGCCGGCATGCCGTCGGCCCGACGCACGTAGTTGTCGTGACGCGCCCCGGAGGCCGTGCGGACGTTCTCGACGACGAACACCACCGGAAGCCGCCACGCCAGCGCGATGCTCGCCGCCGCGGTGAACTCGGGTGAGTCGGCGTCACGGTGCCCGATCGCACACACGGTGACGTCGCCGTCGCCGGCCAGCGACCGCTGGTGCGCGTTACCGAGGGCGAAAAGTGTCGACTGCCCCAAAGTGGTTGTCGCGGCAAGGGAGTTCTTCCAGTCACCGAGGGCCAACCCGTCCGTCGGTTCATTCGAGGCGGTCCTCAGGCCGATCAACCGCGCCATCGTCGGGGCGAGCGGCAGGGCGTCGGCGATCCGGCGGGCGTGCCGGAAATGCGGTATGGCGGTGTCGATCTCGTCACCCGGGCGAAGGGCGGCGGCGACTCCCACGGCCACGGCCTCCTGGCCGAACGCCGGCTGGATGGCCTCTTTCAGCAGGCCGTCGATGCGCGATTCCTCGAGTGCCATGTCGAGCAGCCGAAGCACCCACATCCGGCGGTACAGCTCCAGTTGGTCACCCATGATCGCCTCCGACAGTTCCGGGTTGCGCGTCATGCCAGGCCTCCTCACGCGGTGGCTCTCGTCGGCCGAAGTGACCGCCGAGCCGAACACCCCTCAAGTTAGGGAAACTCGCGTGGGGAGAACTCCACCGATCGGACGAAAAACGGGAGGAACGCGGGGGTCCCCCGATCGGGGGACACCGGGGTCCACCCCGCTGGCGGTTGTTACGGAGCGTGGGTTTCGGGCGGCGCGGACAGCAGCCTCTCGGCCGCCGAATAGGGGTCGTCGCGGCCGTCGGCCACCGCCTCGGCGAGCGCGTCGATGTCCGGCCGGGACCGCAGCCGGGTCTGCGCCAGCGAGAGGATCTGCGCGCGGGCGCGGGCGACCCGTCGCTCGTAGCTGTCGGCGCGGTGGTGTGCGTCGATGGCGGCCATCAGCTCGTCGACGCCCTCGCCCCGGACGGCGACGAGGCTGACGATGGGGGCGTCGGTTTCGGCCCGGAGATCGCGAACGGTCTGTTCCGCGCCCTCGCGGTCGGCCTTGTTGACCGCGACGATGTCGGCGACCTCGAGCACCCCGGCCTTGGCGGCCTGCACCGCGTCGCCGGCCCCCGGGTTGAGGACGACGATGGTCGGATCGGCGAGCGCGGCGATCTCGATCTCGGACTGCCCCACCCCCACCGTCTCCAGCAAGACAACGCCATACCCCACGGCCCCCAGCAGTTGGATGGCGGCCGGGACCGCCGCCGCCAGCCCCCCGAGGTGACCGCGGGAGGCCACCGAGCGGATCAGCACGTTGGAGTCGTTGATGTGGGCCGCCATCCGGATCCGGTCGCCGAGCAGCGCACCGCCGCTGAACTCCGACGACGGATCGACGGCCAGCACCGCCACGCGGCAGCCGCGCTGCCGGTAGGCGCCGACCAGCGCGGCGATCGTTGTCGACTTGCCCGCGCCGGGCGGTCCCGTGACGCCCAGGACGCGGACCGACGACGGGCCGATGGCGGCCAACACCTCGTCCCGTTCGTCGCCCTCCACGAGGCTGAGCAACCGACCGATCGCCCGCGGGGATCCATTGCGCGCGCCGGTGATCAGGTCGGCGATGTTCACCCGCGCATTATCCCGCGGCCGCCGCGGCGGGATCGAATGCGGGGCCGCCGTGGGAGAATCGTCGCGGCGGGTGCACAAACGCATTCCACACGACTCGATTCGAAGGACGGCGGCGATGGCTCGACGCGACGGGATGATCGCCGTCCCCGGCGGGGACGTGTGGTTCCGGCGCGTGGGCGGCGGTGCGGGATTGCCGCTGCTGGCCGTGCACGGTGGACCGGGCTTGCCGCACAACTACATTCGGTCGCTGGAGCGCCTGGCCGACGAGCGTGAGGTGATCTTCTGGGATCAACTGGGGTGCGGCAATTCGCCATGCCCTCCCAATCCGGCTCTGTGGACGATGGACCGCTCGGTGGCTGAAATGGATGCCGTGGTGCGCGGCCTCGGCCTGGACCGCTTTCACATTTTCGGCAACTCGTGGGGCGGGATGCTGGCGCAGCAGTTCGCCCTCGACGTGCCGTCGGGGGCGGTCAGCCTCACGATCTCGAACACCATCGCGTCCATCCCCCAGTTCGCCGGCATGGTCGCCCGCCTGAAGTCCGAGCTGGACCCGGCGACGCAGGCCGCGATCGATCGTCACGAGGCGGCGGGCACCACGCATTCGCCGGACTACCAGGCCGCCATCCGCACCTGGAACGAGACCTACCTCTGCCGCGTCCGCCCCTGGCCCGCGGAACTCGAGGACGCCTTCCGGCGGATGGGCGCCGAAATCTTCGAAACGATGTTCGGCCCCAGCGACTTTCACATCGTCGGCACGATCCGCGACTGGGACGTCGTCGACCGGCTGGCCGAGATCGCGGTGCCCACTTTGGTTCTCGCCGGCAGGTTCGACGAATGCGTGCCCGAACACATGGAGGACATGCACCGGCGCATCCCCGGCTCGCGCTTCGTGCTCTTCGAGTCGAGCGCCCACATGCCGTTCATCGAGGAACCCGAGAGGTTCGACCGGGTGATGCGCGACTTCCTCCGCGACCACGACGCCTGACGCTCAGTTCTTCCCGGCGCTCAGCTTGGTGATGATCGAGCGGAAGTCGTCGGTGGTGAACGACTGGTGCTCGGCCGACAGGGCGTAGTCCAGGCTGGCCAGCACCGCCCGCTCCAGGTGAATGTTGAGCACCCGCTTGGTGCTTTCGACCGCCTGCTGCGGCAACTCGAGGATCTTCTTGGCGCAGGCGATCGCCTCGGCCAGCGGGTCGGCCGCCACATGGTTGGCCAGCCCCAGTTCGACGGCGCGTTGCGCGCTGATGCGGGTGCCGGTCAGGGCGTACTCCTTGGCCAGCAGCAGGCTGATGTGCAGCGGCCACGTCAGCGGTCCGCCGTCGGCGGCCACCAACCCCACCTGCACGTGCGGGTCGGCGAGGTAGGCGTCCTCGGCGATGTACACGATGTCGCTCAGCGCGACCAGGCTGCAGCCCAACCCGACGGCCGGCCCGTTGACGGCCGCCACCACCGGGATTCGGCACCGCGCCATGCCCAGCACGATCTCGCGTCCGTCCCGGATCGTCTTGGCGCGCAGGTCGGCATCCGCCGAAAGCTCCTTGAGATAGGCGAAGTCGCCGCCGGCCGAGAACGCCCTGCCCGCCCCGGTGATGACGGCGGCGCGGGCGCTGGGGTCGTCGGTCAGCCGTTGCCAGAGCCGCGCCAGTCCGACATGCAGGTCGTCGTTGACCGAGTTCAGTGAGTCCGGCCGGTTCAGGGTGATGATCCGCAGCGGACCTTCGGCCCGGACTTCGACTTCCGCGGGCATGTCGTACACGTCAGACTCCTTCTATTTCTATCGTCGTGACCCGCTTCACCCGGGCTTCGCCCGCGTTCGCGATCACTCCGACAATCCCAAGATCCGCGAGGCGATGATGTTCTTCTGTATCTGCGAGGTGCCGCCCATCACGCTCTGCGCGCGGCTGTACAGGTAGGCGCTGAGCAGATCCGGGTCGCGGGTTCCCGAAACCGCCAGCGCCGCATGGCCGACGGACTGCTCGACCCAGGTCATCAGCAGCTTGTCGAGCGACCCTTCGGGGCCGTGCGAGACGCCGTCCAGCTGCTCCGAGAGCCGGCGACGCACGTGGTGCGTCAGCATCTCGGACTCGACGGCCGCCCACGCGAGGTCGTCGGGCACGTCACCGTCGCAGCGCGCGAACATGTTCCGCACGAGCTTGCCGTACCGGGCCGCGTAACCGAGCGTCGACGGCTCGCGCTCGTGCCCGACGACGGTCATGGCGACCGCCCAGCCGTCCCCAGGAGCGCCGACCATCCGGCTTGCGGGCACCGTCGCGCCGTCGAAGAACACCTGGCCGAATTCGTTGGTGACGCCGTTGATCATGCGCAGCGGACGCTGTTGCACGCCGGGCTGTTTCATGTCCAAGACGAAGGCCGACAGGCCGCGGTGGCGCTTCGCGTCGGGATCGGTGCGGGCCAGCAGCAGGCAGTAGTCGGCGACGTCGGAGTAGCTGGTCCAGATCTTGTGCCCCTGCACCACGTAGGTGTCGCCGTCGCGCCGGGCGGTGGTGGTCAGCGACGCCAGGTCCGAACCCGCGCCGGGTTCACTGAAGCCCTGGCACCACCGCTCGGTGCCGTCGATGATGCCGGGCAGAAAGCGTTGCCTCAGCTCGTCGCTCGCGTGCCGTCCGATGCCGAAGACCAGATACCCGACGCTCGGCCGGGGCGGGGAGCCGGCGCGCGCCAGCTCCTCGTCGACGATGACGTCGTATACCGGCGCCAGCTCCTGGCCGCCGTACTCCCGTGGCCACGACACACCGAAGAAGCCTGCGCGGTAGAGCGCCTGGTGCCACTGCGCCTGCCGGGCCCAATACTCGTCGCCGGAGCTGGGAAAATCCTTGGCGTGCAGGGAAAGCCACCCGCGCAAGCGCTCGCGGAAGGCCGCCTCGTCGGGAGAGTCACGAAAGTCCAAAGTCGATCTCCTTCAGTCGGGCGGGCCACAGCTCGGTCGACGTCAGCGCGCGGCGCAGATAGACGTGAACCATGCAGTCCCAGGTGTTGCCGATGCCGCCGTGCACCTGCACCGCCGTTTCGCAGACCGTGCGCGCGGCGCGCGCGCAGTAGACCTTCGCGATCTGAGCCGCGCGGACGGCCTCGGCCACCGGCAGCTCGTCGACCGCCCAGGCGGCATGGCGCAGCACGCTCACCGAACCCTCGATCAGCGCAAGGGTTTCGGCCAGCATGTGTGCGACCGCCTGATAGGACCCGATCTGCTTGCCGTATTGCTCGCGGATTTTCGCGTAGTCGCACGCGACGGCGTGGGCGCCGCGGGCGATCCCGACGAGATCGGCGGTGGTGGCAACCAACGCAAGGGCCCGCCACCGGGCGGCCGTCTCCGCGCTCACCTCGCCGAGGGCGGCCGGCGTACCCGCCACGTCCGCGTCGGCGCGCGTCAGGTCCGCACCGGTGCGAACGTCCTCGACACCCGCCCCCATGACCGTGTGACCGGACAACCACAGGGCGCGGCGAGCGCCCCGCCCGTCCAGCACCCGGTCACCGAAGGCGACGGTCGCCGCCCGGCTGTCGGCGTCGACGTGGCGCGCGAGGTCGTCGGCCAGTATCGGACCCAGAAACGGCGCGTCGACCACCCGGCGGCCCAGTTCCTCGGCGATGATGGCGACTTCGACGCCGGACGCCCCGTCGGAGCGCAGTGACCGCCACCCGGTGCGGTCGATCTGCTTGTCCAGCCGCGTGATTCGGCCGTCGTCGGCGAGATCCTGCACGGCCGCCGGGCCCAGGTCGTCGGCCAGCTTGGCGGCGGCGTCGCGCAGCTGCTGCTGCTCACGTGTCAGACGTACATCCATAGCGCTCCTTGAGGATTCGGCGCAGCGCCTTACCCGAGGGCAGGCGGGGAATGTCGGGGACGAAGACGACGCGGCTCAGGCGTTTGTAGGAGGCGAGGCGCTGTTCGACGCGCGCGGCGAGTTCTGCGGCCAGCGCATCGGTGTCGGTCGACGGACACGTCGCGACCGCGGCGACGACCGCTTCCCCGTTGGCGCCGTCGGGAATGCCGAACACCGCGCAATCCTTGACGGCCGGATGACCGTGCAGCACCATCTCGACCTCCGCCGGGGCGACCTGAAATCCGCGGACCTTGATCATCTCCTTCAACCGATCGGTGATCCGCAACCACCCCTCCCCGTCGAGCCAGCCGACGTCCCCCGTGCGGTACCAGCCGTCGCAAACGGCCTCGGCCGTCGCCTCGGGCGGCAGGTACCCGGCCATCAGCGATGCCGAACGGGCCTCGATCTCACCGATCCGGCCCGCGCCCACCGGCTCCCGCGTCTCGGGTGCGACCACCCGCAGGTCCACGCCCGGAACCGCGCGCCCCACCGCGTCGAGCCGCGCCCCGCGCAGCGGATTGCACGCGATGACCGGCAGTTCGGTGGTGCCGTAGGCGGGCACCCAACCGACGCCGACGCGCGCGGTCACCGCCTCGGCGACGTCGGCGCTCACGGGCGTCGCGCCCCACATCAGGAATCGCAGCGACGACAAGTCGTAGGACTCGAGGGCGGGATGGGAGGCGAGCGCCAGGGCGATGGGCCCGACCACCATTTCGATGGTGATGCGGTCGCTTTCGATGTGGTGGAGCATCCTGTCGACGTCGAATCGGTGATGCAGCCGAAGGCCGGCGCCGGTCCTCAGCGCCGTCAAGATGTTCAGCAGCCCGAGGATGTGCGAGGGCGGGGTGGCGACTTGGATCCGGTCGCGCCCGGTCATGCGTAGGGCTCCCCGCCAGTGCCGCACGGCGGCGTCCAGTGACGCGTGGGTGTGGCGGACGGCCTTCGGCAGGCCGGTGGTGCCGGAGCTGAACACCAGCACGGCGTCCGTGTTCGGCTGGTGGGCAGCCGAAGTCGGGCTCGCGGGGGGCCGGGGTTCGTCGAGGTGCAGCATCGGCATCGCCTCGCCCAGCACCGGGTGGTCGCCGACGGCGTGGGTGGGCCGGGTCAGCGCGAGCGCGTGGTCGACCTCCTCGCGCCGCCAGGCGGGGCTGAGCAACACCGCCGTCGCGCCCAGCCGCCAGATCCCCAGCAGGGCCGCGACGAACTCCGGCCGGTTGGACGACATGACCGCGACGCGTTGGTGCTCCCTGACACCGCTCCCGGCCAGGGCCGCGGCCCACCCGTCGGCGAGCGCGTCCAGCTCGGGCAGGCCGTACCGCCGTTCCTCGAACGCGAGCGCCGCCGGCTCGGTCACATCCCGCCCTCCCGTGACAGACCGGGTCGACCCGACGTCCACACAGCTTGAGAAGATCCTATCGCTTGATGAGAATACTATTCTCTATAGTGAAGAATGCAAGTACGGCAGGAGGGGGCGGTCATGGGGACGGTCACCGCGCAGATCGAGGAGACGGCACCGGTGACAGACCCGGCATGCGACGCGGCCGTGAGCGGCACGGTGACCATTCACCTGGACCGCAAGAAGGTTTCGGTGCCGTTGGTGCCCGGCGAGACGCTGTTGGAGAGCGCGCGGCGGGCCGGGCTGGAGCCGCCGTTCAACTGCGAGGCGGGCAACTGCGGCACGTGCATGGCGCGGCTGGTCGAAGGCCACGCGACGATGCGGGTCAACGACGCGCTCGACGACGACGAGGTGGCCGAGGGTTACATTCTGACGTGCCAGGGCGTACCGGACACCGCTTCGGTGACCGTGCGCTACGAGTAACTACGGGAAGGTGGCGGCGATGGCCAAGGGAATCATGTACGTCGAGAGTCGGCCGAGCTCGCCCGACCGCGAGCAGGAGTACAACACCTGGTACGAAACCGTGCACATCCCCGAATTGCTGGCGCTCGACGGGATCGTGGGGGCGCGCCGGTTTCGCCCGGTCGACGGTCAGGGCCCGTATGTCGCCATCTACGAGCTGGAAGGCGATGACCTGCAAGCCATCCTGGACAACATGGGCGCCAGCGCCGGCCAGCTGCACATGTCCGATGCGATTCAGCTGGATCCGGCGCCCATTCCGCGCGTGCTCGAGCTCACGACCGAACAGCGCGCGAACGCTTGACCGCGGGGGACAACTCTTCGAGTTGCGCCACCCCAGTCGCAAAGTCACCGCCGAGGGGCGTCAGCAGCGTGACGTGATCCGCCCCGGCGGCGAGATGCTCGCGGACCTTCGCCGCGATCGACGATGACTCACCATGCGCGACAATGGCATTGACCAACCGGTCGCTCGTCTCGGCGATGTCGCGGGCCGAGTAGCCCAGCTCCGAAAGCCTGGCCGCATAGGACGGCACAGCCAGCCTGTCCGAGAGCGTCTGCCGCGCCGCACCGAAATCGTGCACGACGGATAACCCGACCACGAGCAGTTTGTCAGGTCCGAGCGCCCGGCGGGCGCGCGCGGTGAACTCCGCGGGAAGCATGGCCGGCAGCGCGCCGTCCGCGTTCTCGCCCGCCAGCGCAAGCATTCTCGGGCCGTTGGCGGCGATGATCCGCGGATACGCGGCGGTGGGCGCCGGCGGCCAGGTGGGCTCGTCCATCCCGTCCAGATACTCGCGCATGGTGGCGAGCGGACGGCCGAATTCGCGGTCGACCGCGGCGGCCTGTTCGGGGTAGCCCACCCCGAGGCCGAGCACGATCCTGCCCGGATGCGCTTCCGCCAGTTGGGCGGCCGCGGCATGCATGGTCTGCGGGGGCCGGGCCCAGACGTTGGCGATGCACGTGCCGAACACCGTCCGTTCGGTGGCGGCCAGCAGCATCGCGAGTTGCACCAGGGCGTCCTTGCCGATGACCTCGTTCGTCCACACCGCGCTGTACCCGGCGCGTTCCAGCCGGCCGACGGCGTCGCGTAGCGATGCGAAAGGCGTTGGGCCGGTGAAGGAGACCGGAAGGCACGCCCCCACCGGTCCCAACGCTTCGCGGGCCGCGTCGACCACTGAGCCGGAAACGGCGCTCATTTGCCGAAGTAGTGGCCGGCGTCGAGGTCCTCGATCAGTCCCGGCCGCTCGGGGTGCCAGTCGAGCACCTTCTGAGTCAGCGCGCTCGAGGTCGGGTTGTCCAGCGACGCGAACAGGGCGAGGAAGCCGAAGTGGCCGGCCTCCTCCGCGGGGATGCCGGCCACCGGCACGTTCAGGTGGCGCCCGATGACGCCGGCGATCTCGCGGAAAGGCACGCCCTCGTCGGCGACGCCGTGCAAACGCGTTCCCGCGGGCGCGTTTTCGAGCGCAAGCCGGTACAGGTGGGCGGCGTCGAGCGTGTGGACGGCGGGCCAACGGTTGGACCCGTCGCCGAGGTAGGCCGAGACGCCGCTGTCGCGCGCGGTGTTGATCAAGTGGTGCAGGAAGCCGTGGCGGTCCAGGGTGCTGTGCACCAACGGCGAGAGCCGGATGACCGACGATCGCACCCCGCGCTCGGCGAGCGCGATCACCGCGTTCTCCGAGTCGATCCGGGGGCCGGCGGCCATCGTGTCGTTCTCGGTCCCGACGCCGCCCTGCCCCGACAGGGTCAGCAGCAGCGTTCCGGAGGTGATGACGAACGGCCGGTCGGAGCCGGCGAGCACCTCCCCCATCGCCTCGACGGCGCGCAGATCGACTCCGGCGGCGGCCGGCATGTCGCCGAAGTCGTCGTGCTTGAAGGCGAGGTGGATGACCCCGTCGGCCGCCGCCGCGGCCGAACGCAGGCTGTCGAGGTCTTCGAGGTCGCCCCGGTGCGGCGTGACGCCCTTGGCCTCGAGGGCGGCGACGTTCTGGTCGGAACGCGCCAGCCCGGTGACCCGGTGCCCTGCTTCGAGAAGTTCGTCGACGACGGCGGACCCGATGTGACCGGCCGCGCCGGTGACAAAGACATGCATGGTGACTCCTTGAGGTTGGGGTGATTCCAGTACATGAGCGGGGCCGCCGAACTGTCCAAGTCCTGATTCGCATGACGCGATGCGAAAAGTGCATCACCGCAGCTCGAGAGCGACCGATGGGCGGAACCGCTACGATCGGCCCATGACCGACGCGGCATCAACCGGGGTGGACCTCGACCTGCGGCTGGTCGGATACTTCGTCGTCGTCGCCGAACACCGGCACTTCGGCCGGGCCGCAACCGCATTGCGCGTCGCCCAGCCGTCGCTGAGCCGGCAGATTCGCCGGCTCGAGCAGCAGTTGGGTGTGCGCTTGCTGGACCGCACGCCGCAGGGCACCCGGCTGACCGAGGCCGGTGAGGTGTTCCTGCCGCGGGCCAAGGCGCTGCTGCGCTCGGCTGCCCAGGCCACCGCCCAGGCCCGCGCCGCCGCCCAGCCCAGCCGCATCGTCATCGGCTACACCATGGGCATGATCGTCACGCCGGCGGTGCGCGAGATGCGCCGCGAGCACCCCGACGCCGATGTGCAGGTCGTGTACGTGGATTGGGACCAGGCGCGCGACGCGATCCTGGAGCATCGAGTGGACGCGCTGGTGACCCGCCTGCCGTTCCCCACCGAGCGGCTGCACGTGACCGTGCTCTACGACGAGCCGCGGGTGCTGGCGGTGTCGACCGATCATCGCCTGGCGGGCCGGCAGTCGGTGACGCTCGACGACATCGCCGACGAACCCATGCCGCGGGTGCGCGGCTCCGACCCGACGTGGAGCGCCTTCTGGCGCATCGATCCCCGCCCCGACGGCCGGCGGGCGCCCGACGGTCCGTTCATCGACGCGCTTCAGGACAAGTTCGAACTGATCGCGTCGGGGCAGGCGGTGGCCATCACCGCCGGGCCCCACGGCACCGCCCTCCGACCCGACATCACGACCGTCCCGCTGGAAGGCGTCGAACCCAGTCACGTCGTGCTGGCAACGCGGGCCGGGGATCGCGGCCGCCTGGTGGCGGCCTTCCGCAAGCTCGCCGAGGCGCACCTCGCCTCCTGACTCGCCGAAGCGGCGAAATTCGGCTCAGCAGAACACGTTCAGGAACCCAACTCGGGCGGCGGACGGTACTCGGGCTCATACCCGTCGACATGGATGGGACTGCCGACGAGCCGGAATTCGCCCGCGGTCACGACCACTCCGGGCGTGGCGTCGAGCGCCTCGGGCAGCGTGCGAACGGCCGCCGCCGGGACACCGAGGGGACGCAGACGCCGCTCCCAGCCCGCGGCGGTGTCGGTCGCGAGCATGGCGGTGACGACGGCGAGTACCTCGTCGCGGCGATCCACCCGTTCGGCCATCGTCTCGAAACCGCCGATGCCGGCCTCGGCCGCGAAGGCCTTCCAGAACCCGTCGTGGGTGACGAAGAGCGCCAGATAGCCGTCCGCGGTCGGAAAAAGCTGCGCCGGAACGTAATACGAGTGCGCGCCGTTGGGACGGCGCTGCGGCCGCACGCCGTCGTTCAGGTAGGCCGAGGCGTGGTAATTGAGCTGCGAGAGCATGACGTCGCGCAGCGACACGTCCACCTGCCCACCGGTGCCGGAGACGATCTTGGCCAGGAGGCCGAGCGCCGCGCACATTCCGGTGGAGTTGTCGGCGGAGGAGTAACCCGGCAGCGTCGGCGGGCCGTCCGGATCGCCCGTCAGCGCGGCGATGCCGGTGGAGGCCTGGACCACGTAGTCGAAGGCCGGATCGTCGCCGCCGTGCAAACCGAAGCCGGTGATCGCGACGCAGACGATGCGCTCGTTGTGCCGCCGCAGCGCCTCATAGGTGAGCCCGAGGCGGCGGATCGCCGACGGCTTCAGGTTGACCAGCAGCGCGTGGGACTCGGCAACCAGCTCACCGAGACGCCGTTGTCCGGCATCGGAATTCAGGTCCAGAAACAGGCTGGACTTGTTGCGGTTGAGGCTGGCGAAGTAGCTGGCCCCGACACCGCGCGAGATCTCCCCGCCGGGCGGCTCGATCTTGGTGACGTCGGCCCCCAGGTCGGCGAGCAGCATGGTGGCGTACGGGCCGGCCAGCATGGTGCCGACCTCGAGGATCCGCACGCCGGCCAGCGGCCCGGTTCCCGTCACGCCTGACGTCACCGCAATTCCGCTGCGAGAGAGGCGATCATCTCGCGCGTGCGGCGCTTGGAGGCGACCAGCTCGTCGCGGGTGTCGCCGATCGGCAGCAGCCGCACCGACAGGTCGGTCACGCCGGCGTCGGCGAACCGGCGCATGCGGGCCAGGATGGCGCCCTCGTCACCGGCCGCGCAGATGTCGCCCACGTCCTTGGCGTCGCCATACCCGAGCAGCCGCTGATAGTTGGGCGAAACCTCGGCCTCCCCCAGGATCCGGTTGGCGCGCTCCCGCGCTGCGTCGACTTCGTCTGCGCCACAGAGGCATACCGGGATGCCGGCGACGATGCGTGGGGCGGGGCGTCCGGTGTTGTCGGCGGCCTTGGTGATCCGCGGCACGACATGCTCGGCGACCGCGCGCTCGTCGGCCATCCACAGCACGGTGCCGTCGGCGCGTTCGCCGGCGATGGCCAGCATCACCGGCCCGAGCGCCGCGACCAGCACCGGCAGCGGCGCGACGGGTGCCAGGTCGAGCGGGTTGTGCACCCGGAAGGTGTCGTTCTGCACGTCGACGGGGCCGGGGTTGGCGAAGGCTGCGTGCAGAACCTCGAGATAGTCGCGGGTGTAGGCCGCCGGCCGCTCGTAGGGGATTCCGAGCATGTCGTCGACGATCCAGTGATGCGACGGACCGACGCCGAGCGCCAACCGGCCGCCGGTGGCGGCGTGCACGGACAACGCCTGGCGCGCCAACGCGATCGGGTGCTGGGCCTGCAGCGGGACGACGGCGGTGCCCAGCTCGATCCGGCTGGTGCGCGCCGCCATCAGCGCGACGGCCACCAGCGCGTCGAAGTCGTTGGGAATCTGCGGAATCCACGCGGTGTCCAGACCGGCGCTCTCGGCCCAGTCGATGTCGGCCAGCATCCTGCTGACCTTGCGCGCGGAATCGCCGCGCTCGGGTCCGATCATCACTCCGACGCGCACTGTTACTCCGTTTCCTTCACGGGTTCGGGGGTTCCGGTAAGTGCGCGGATCTCGCGCACGAGCACGTCGAGCGGTGTGCCGGTGGGGAACACCGCCGCGGCGCCGGCCGCCAGGAGCTTGGGCACGTCGGCGTGCGGGATGGTGCCCCCGACGACGACGGCGATGTCGGCGGCGTCGGCGGCGCGCAGCGCCTCGATGGTCCGCGCGGTGAGCGCGAGGTGCGCGCCGGACAGAATGCTGAGCCCGACGACGGCCACGTCCTCCTGCACGGCGATCGACGCGATGTCCTCGATGCGCTGGCGGATGCCGGTGTAGATCACCTCGAACCCGGCGTCGCGCAGGGTGCGGGCGACGATCTTGGCCCCGCGGTCGTGGCCGTCGAGGCCGGGCTTGGCGACGAGGATCCGGACGGCCATCTAGAAGACCACCGGTTGCTGGAACTCGCCCCACACCGCCTTGAGCGCGGCGACCATCTCACCCACGGTGCAGTAGGCGTTGGCGCAGTCGATGAGCCTGTGCATGAGGTTGTCGGGTCCCTCGGCCGACCGCGACAGCGCCGCCAGACTGGATTGGACTGCGGCCGAGTCCCTTTCGGCCTTCACCTTCGACAGCCGCTTGAGCTGCAGGTCGCGGCCCTCGGCGTCGAGTTCGTAGGTGACCACGTCGGGTTCCGGTTCGTCGGTCACGAAGCGGTTGACCCCGACGACGGGGCGCGCGCCCCCCTCGATGTCCTGGTGCACGCGATAGGCCTCGTCGGCGATCAGGCCCTGCAGATAGCCGTCCTCGATCGCGCTGACCATGCCGCCGTGACGCTCGAGATCGTCCATGATCTCGACGATGCGCGCCTCGGTGGCATCGGTGAGCGCCTCGACGAAGTAGGACCCACCCAACGGATCGGCGACCGCCGCGACACCGGTTTCGTACGCCAGGATCTGCTGCGTGCGCAGCGCCAGCGTCGTGGACTCCTCGGTGGGCAGGGCGAACGGCTCGTCCCAGGCGGCGGTGAACATCGACTGGACGCCGCCGAGGACCGCGGCCATCGCCTCGTAGGCCACCCGCACGACGTTGTTGTGGGCCTGCGGGGCGTACAGCGACGCGCCGCCACACACGCAACCGAAGCGGAACATCGACGCCTTGTCGGTCTTCGCGCCGTACCGCTCGCGCACGATCGTCGCCCAACGGCGCCGTCCCGCACGGTATTTCGCGATTTCCTCGAAGAAGTCGCCGTGGGTGTAGAAGAAGAACGAGATCTGCGGCGCGAATTCATCGATGGTCATGCGGCCGCGTTCGACCACGGTGTCGCAGTAGGTGACGCCGTCGGCCAACGTGAACGCCATCTCCTGCACCGCGTTGGCCCCGGCGTCCCGAAAGTGCGCCCCCGCCACCGAAATCGCGTTGAACCTGGGCACTTCCGACGCGCAGAACTCGATCGTGTCGGCGATCAGGCGCAGCGACGGCTCCGGCGGCCAGATCCAGGTGCCGCGCGAGGCGTACTCCTTGAGGATGTCATTCTGGATGGTCCCGGTGAGCTTGGCCCGCGGGATGCCCTTGCGTTCGGCGGCCGCCACGTAGAACGCCAGCAGGATGGCCGCGGTGCCGTTGATGGTCATGCTGGTGCTGATCCTGTCGAGCGGGATGCCGTCGAACAGGATCTCCGCGTCCGCCAGGGTGTCGACCGCGACCCCGACGCGGCCCACCTCCTCACCGAACTCGGGATCGTCGGAGTCGTACCCACACTGGGTCGGCAGATCCAGCGCCACCGACAATCCCGTCCCGCCCTGATCCAGCAGGTAACGGTAGCGCCGGTTGGACTCCTCGGCGGTGCCGAAACCCGAGTACTGCCGAAACGTCCACAGCTTGCCCCGGTAGCCGGACGCGAAGTTGCCCCGGGTGAAGGGAAACTCCCCCGGCGGCGGCGGTTCACCGGTCCGTCCTGTGCGTTCAGTCGGCCCGTACACGGGCCGCAGCGGGATGCCCGACGGTGTCTGAGCAGCATTATCCATCGGTGAATAACGTACTTGCAAAAAAAGAGAATGCCAATACCACGCGCTGATCAGCGCAAACACTCGGCGGCTTCAGCGCGGAGCGGCCACGTCCTCGAGGACCCGGCCCTTCGTTTCCGGTAGCCGATGGGTCGACGCGAGGCTGACCAGGACCAGGGTGGCCATCATCAGCCCGACGGCCCGGCCGCCGTAGTGGGCGAGCAAGGGCCCCGCGAGCACCGGCGGCACCGCGCCCCCGACGACCCCAGCGAGGTTGATCGCCAGTCCCGCGCCGGTGTAGCGATGCCGCGTCGGGAACAACTCGGGTATGAACGACGCCATCGGCGCGAAGGCGACCGCCGCGATGGCGTAGATGCCGCAGATCGCGACCGCGAGCAGGACACCGCTTCCGGTATCGATCAACGGGATGACGGCGAAGGACCACGCCAGGCCGATCACCCAGGCGGCCATGATGACCGGCCGTCGCCCGACCCGGTCGCACGTGGTGCCCGAGAACACCACGCCGACGGTCCACACGAGGCCGCCGAGCATTCCGGCGACCAGGACGGAGTTTCGCGTCAGGCCGCGGCCGTAGGCGTAACTGGTCAGGTAGGTACCCGCCATGAACACGAAGGTGAAGACGGCCACGAAGCTGCCCGACGCCAGCACCAGGCCGCCGGGCTGCGAGCGGATGACCTCGGCAAGCGGCGCCCGAGGGGGCCGCTGGGTCGCCAATTGGCTTGCGAAGACGGGCGTTTCGGCGATGTTGAGTCGAACGTACAGGGCGATCGCGACCAGCAGCGCGCTCAAGAGAAAGGGGACGCGCCATCCCCACTGCAGGAATGCCGCGCTGGTCTGCCCGATCGTGAGGTTCACGAGCAGGAAGGTCAGGCTGGTGAGGAACAGCGAGACGCCGACGCCCAGAGGGGTGAACATGCCGAACCGGCCGCGCTTGGCCGCCGGCGCGTATTCGGCGCCCAACAGCGCCGAACCCGCCCACTCCCCGCCGACGGCGAACCCCTGCAGCAGCCGCAGGGTGAGCACGATCAGGGGCGCGGCCACGCCGATCGTCGCCGCGCCGGGGGTGAGCCCCACCGCGACGGTCGAGAGGCCGGTGATCAGCAGGGTCGCGACGAGCGTGGCCTTGCGGCCCAGGCGGTCGCCGAAATGGCCGAACACCGCCCCGCCCAATGGCCGCGACACGAACGCAGCGGCGAAGGTCCCCATCGAGGCGATCGTCGCCATCGTGTGGCTCAGGTGCGGAAAGAACACCGAGGGAAACACCAGGGCCGCCGCCGTGCCGTAGATGTAGAAGTCGTAGTACTCGACGGCGGTGCCCACCATGCACGCGACCGCCACGCGTTTCGGAAAGCCGGCATCGGTGGCGGCTTCGCCGGGAGCGCGGGTCGGCGACTTGACCTCCGGGACCCGATCGCCGCGCACCGTGCCGATGCTACAAAGCGACCGCCGATCTACGCCCGGCAGAGGATCTCGCCGTGCGGCATCGACAACCACCCGTCCGGCGCCGCCGCCCAGGTGCGCCACGCCGCGGAGATGTCCTCGAGCGCCTCGGTAGTGGCCAACCCCGAACGCAGCAACTGATCCGCCACGTCGGAATGAAGGATGCGGTCGGCCCACATCCCGCCCCACCAGTCGCGGGTGTCGGGGGTCGCGTAGCACCACACGCTGCCCGTCGGCGTGACGTCCTCGAACCCGGCCTGTCGGGCCCACGACAGCAACCGACGCCCGGCGTCGGGTTCGGCGCCGTTGGCGTAAGCCGCCTGCCGATAGAGGTCCAGCCACGCATCCAGTGCCGGCAGCACCGGGAACCAGATGAAGCCCGCGTAGTCCGCGTCGCGGGCGGCCACGATCCCGCCCGGCCGGCATACCCGCCTCATCTCGCGCAGCGCCCGCACGGGATCGGCCACGTGCTGCAACACCTGATGCGCATGGACGACGTCGAACGAGGCGTCGGGGAAGTCCAGGTGGTGCACGTCCGCGGTCGCGAACGTGACGTTGCTCAGGCCGCGTGTGCGCGCCTCGGCACTGGCCGCCTCGAGCACGTCGGCGGACCGGTCGACCGCCGCCACTTCGCCGGGCGCGACGCGCGCTGCGAGGTCGGCGGTGATCGTTCCGGGCCCGCATCCGATGTCCAGCACGGACAGCCCAGGCGCGAGGTGCGGGAGGAGGTAGGCCGCGGAGTCCGCCGCGGTGCGCCGCCGGTGGCTGCGCAGGACCGACTCGTGGTGCCCGTGCGTGTACTGGTTGTGGTCGGCTTCGCTCATGCCCGGCAGCTTACCCGGCCGACTCATATTTCGAGATTATCGTCTCATATTGCGAGACAGCTAGTCGACGGGCACATTCAGGATCGGGCGGTCGACGGCCGCCCCCGGCCCGTCGAAGTGCCACCACTCACCGGAGTACGGCGACAGCCCGCCGTACTTCATGGCGTCCCGCAGCCGGGCCCGGTTGGCCTGGGCCTCGGCGCTGACGCCCTGGGTCGCGTATGCCGTTGCGCGGGGCGAGAAGTCGTCGAAGTCGGTGCCCATGTCGGCCAGGCAGAGGCCGTCCGCATGCCGTTCGGGCGGGCACTGCGGCTCGACGGCGGTGACCGTCACGTCCACCGACCGCCCCGACTCGTGGCTGTGGGCGTACTGGCCCGGGCGGGCCACCCAGGCCGGATTGGGCACGACGTTGAACATCTTGACCTGGACGTCGTGCGGGCGATAGCAGTCCCAGAACACCATCAGGTGGCCCTGCCCGCGCAGCGCGTTCGCGGCCGTCGCCAGGCCGGGCGCCATCGACTGATGCACGAGGCATCGGGCGTCGGACGGATAGAGCTGGGTGTGGGTGAAGTTGTTGGTGGTGGCGTAGCGCAGGTCGATCACGGCGTCGGGAACGACGGTCCGGACGTCCAGGAATCCGGCCTGCAGGGCCGCGTCGCTGACGGGCGGCACGTCGGCCCTCGCCGGCGCCACCGCGCCGGACACCACGATCAACCCGGCGGCAACCACGGCCGCGACGATGCGAGGCATCCGTACATTGTCGCGGGTTTCCCCGCCAAAACGCGTGAGCCGCGGCCTAGCCGAGGTCGCCGTCGACGTAGCGCTGCAGGTTCGGCGCCACAGCCGCCACTACCTCGTCCTCGGGCATCGACGCGAGCGGCTCGATCTTCCAGACGTAGCGCAACAGCGCGAAGCCGATCAGCTGGCTGGCGATCAGCCCGCTGCGGCGCAACCGTTCGTGCTCGTCGCCACCGAGGGTCGATCCGCCGATCAGGCCGCGCTCGACGATCAGCCGCAGCTTCTCGCGGGTTCTCGGCTCGTGGGCGGCGGTCAGCACGACAGCGCGCAGCGCGGGCCCGACGTCCTCGTCGGTCCAGGCGGTCAACACCGTGCGGATCAGGCTCCGGCCGAGTTCTATTCGGGGCGCCGCCCAGGTGGCGGCGACCGAGTCGAGCCACTTCTGCGGGGGCGCGGTGGCCGCGTCGAGCAAGCCTTCCTTGGAGCCGTAGTAGTGGTAGATCAGCGCGGGATCCACGCCGGCGTTCCGGGCAACCGCCCGGATCGCGGTGCCGGCCCAGCCGTGTTCGGCGAATTCGTCGCGCGCCGCGGCAAGGATGCGCGCGGACAGCACGCCGCGTTCGTCCCGCGGGCCGGGGCGTGATGACCGCTTCGCCACGGTCCCACCATACGCGAAGTTTCATATTGCGTTGAGACTATTTTCAACGTAGCGTGAAACTATGGCGACCCGGACGCTCAACGGCCCACAGACCACTGGACGGCACTACCGCAACCTCAGCGAGCCGCAACACCGCACGCGCACCGACATCAACATCGCCATCGGGATGCGCGACGGCACAACGCTTCTGGCCGACGTTCACCGCCCCGACGCCGACGGCCGGTTTCCCGCGCTGCTGGCCGCCTCGCCGTACCCGCGGCAGATGCAGGACTTCGGCGCTCCCGCCGGATTCATCGAGGCCGGCGTGACCGATTTCTGGGTGCCGCGCGGGTACGTGCACGTGATCGCCAACCTGCGCGGCACGTGCGGCTCCGGCGGCACGTTCGGCTTCTTCGACGGGCAGGAACGGCGCGACGTATACGACCTTGTCGAATGGGTTGCGGCGCAACCCTGGTGCGACGGCAACGTCGGCATGATCGGCATCAGCTATTTCGCGATGACGCAGCTCGAAGCGGCCGTCGAGCGACCCCCGCACCTCAAGGCGATCTTCCCGCTGGCGGTGACCAGCGATCTCTACGAGGGCGCCAACCACCACGGGCTGCTGAGTTCGTCGTTTGTCACGCCGTTTCTGGCGATGATGGGTCTGACGTCCGACCGCAGCGACGAGCTCTGGCGGAGCAGGCCGATCGGCCTGGCCCGTCGGGTGCTCAACACCCCACGGCTGCACAAGAAGTTCGAGACATTGAACGGCGAGGCGGCGGTGACGATGCTGCGCCAACTTCTCCGGCTGCCGCACGACCCGCACCCGTGGGACGAGCTGTGGCTGCAGGCCGCGGTCGAGCATCCCACCCGCGACGAGTGGTGGGAGGAGCGCAGCGTCTTGCCGCTGCTGAAGCAGATCGACATCCCCGTGTACCTGGGCTGCGACTGGGAAAACGTTCCGCTGCACCTTCCTTCCACGTTCGCGACGTGGAAGGGGTTGTCGCACAACGCCTGCGTGCGGATGGGCATGCTGGGCAAGTTCGGCCTGACGTGGCCCTGGGAGAGCCTGCACACCGAAGCGCTGGCCTGGTACGACCATTGGCTCAAGGGCCGCGACACCGGCATCACCGAGGGGCCGCCGATCCGCTATATCCTGCCCGGCGCCGACGAATGGCGCACCGCCGGCTCGTGGCCGCCGCCGGGTGCCGCCCACCGCGAACTGGCCTTGCGGGCCGACGGCGCGCTGGACGAGGACGAGGGCGAGCCGGGCAGCCGCACGCTCATGGTGCTCGGAGCCGGGTTGGGGCGCGTCAAGCCGAGCGAGATCGATCCGCCGTCGACGCTCACCTGGACCGGCCCACCCCTGGAAGGGGACATCGACGTGGTCGGCGAGATCGAACTGCGGCTCGTTGCCTCGGCGACCGCGATCGACACCGCCTGGATGGCGGTGCTGCAGGACGTGGCGCCCGACGGGACCGTCGGCGACGTGACGGCGGGGTGGTTGCGGGCCAGCATGCGCGAGGTCGACGAGGCCGCGAGCCGGCCCGGGGCGCCGGTGCTGCCGTGCACCACCCCACGCGCGGTGCCGGTGGGCGAGGACGTCACCTATCGAATCCCGTTGGTGCCCAATGCCCGCCGGTTCGCGGCCGGCCACCGCATCCGCCTCGTGCTCGCCAGCGACGACCAGGACCCGTCCACCCCGGCGATCATGAACTTCCGGCATGCGAGCGTCGGGACCAGCAGCCTCAACACGATTCGCTCGTCGTCGCGGCTCCTGCTTCCCGTGCTCGGGTAGATCAGCCGAGGGTGGCCTCGTAACTCTCGGCGCGGTCGATCCCGGCGAGATCGCGATTCGTCGCCGAGTGCAGTTGGTACGGCACGCTGGTCACCATCACGTCGGGCTCAAAGAGCAGCCGGGCCTTCAGACGCAGCGAACTCTGATTGTGCAGAAGGTTTTCCCACCAGCGGCCGACGACGGTCTCGGGGATGTAGACGCACACCACGTCGCGCGGGCTGACCGGGAGCCGTTTGATGTAGGCCAGCACCGGGCGGGTGATCTCGCGGTAGGGCGACTCGACCACTTTGAGCGGTACGTTGACGTCCAACTCTTCCCATTCGCGGTCGAGCGCCCGGGTGTCGTCGTCGTTGACGTTCACGGTGAGGGCCGTCAGCGTGTCCGGTCTGGTGGCCCTGGCGAACAGGACCGCCCGCTGCGTGGCCTTGTTCCACCCGGACACCAGCACCACCGCGTGCACCCTGCTGGGAAGCGTCTGGTCGCCGCGGTCGTCGACCCGTAGTTCCTTGCGGACGGTGGCGTAGTGCTTGTGGATGGCCTGCATCAGCAGGCACAGCGCCGGAATGGCGATGACCACGAGGTAGGCGCCGTGGGTGAACTTGGTGATCATCACGACGACCAGGACCAGGCCGGTGAGCAGGGAGCCAAAGGCGTTGATGCCGCGGGCCGTATTGATTCGGCGCCGCTCGCCCGGTGTGGCCGCGTCGGCGAGCTCCGCGTTCCAGTGCCTCACCATGCCGGCCTGGCACAGTGTGAACGACGTGAACACGCCCATGATGTAGAGCTGGATCAGCCGGGTCACGGAGCCGTCAAAGGCGTAGATCAGCCCGCCGGCGATGAGCGCGAGCACCATGATGCCGTTCGAGAAGGCCAACCGGTCGCCGCGGTTGTGCAGCTGCCGGGGCAGGTACCGGTCCTGCGCGAGGATCGAGGCCAGCAGCGGGAAACCGTTGAAGGCGGTGTTGGCGGCCAGGATCAGGATCAGCGCCGTGGCGGCCTGGATATAGAAGAACATGATGCTGTTGTTGCCGAACACCGCCGCGGCGATCTGGGCGATCACCGTTCGCTGCGGGTCGGTCTCGCAGTTTCCGGCGAATCCCGTAAGGTCGCACGCGTTCTCCACGACGCGGGTCTTGGCGATGAGCGCCAGGGCCGTCACGCCGACGAACATCGTGATGGCCAGCAGGCCCATCGCGGTCATGGTGCGGGCGGCGTTGAGCGCCTTGGGCTTTCGGAAGGCCGGCACCCCGTTGGAGATGGCCTCCACGCCCGTCAGCGCCGTACAGCCCGACGAGAACGCGCGAAGCACGAGCAGAACGAGGGCCACGGACGTGAGGCCGACCTGCTCGGCCCTGATCCCGTAATTCGCGCTCTCGGCCACCGGTGGATGCCCCATCAGCGTTCGCAGGATTCCCAGGCCCACCATCAGGTAGACGCCCACCACGAAGGCGTACGTGGGAACGGCGAATGCGCGGCCCGACTCGCGGACGCCCCGCAAATTCATCGCGGTCAGCGTGGCGATGAACCCGATGTTGATCGCCACCCGGTAGGGGTTGAGATCCGGGACGGCCGAGATGATGTTGTCGACGCCGGCCGCCACCGACACGGCGACCGTCATCACGTAGTCGACCATGAGGGCCGCCGCCACGACGAGCCCCGCCGCCGGACCGAGGTTTTTCGACACCACCTCGTAGGAACCGCCCCCGCTCGGGTAGGCGCGGACCACCTGGCGGTACGACAACACGACGACGGCCAGCAGCACCACCACGCCGCCGGCTATCCACGGCGTCAGATGCAGGTAAGCCAGGCCCCCGAGGGTGAGGATCAGCAGGATCTCCTGCGTGGCATACGCCACCGAGGACAGTGGGTCGCTGGCGAAAACCGGCAGGGCGATGCGCTTGGACAGCAGGGTGTGGCCAAGGCTGTCGCTGCGGAAAGGCCGCCCGACCACAAGGCGTTTCATCAGCGACGTCGGTGAAGACACGTTTAAGGAGCGTAATTTCGGCGCCCGCACCGGGTCGGCCTCAAGCCGTAGAGATTTCGTAAAGATATGCGGCGCGCACCCGCACGTTCCGTAAAGACCGGTGCGCCGGTGCGGCGCCGACCCTTACGGTGCCCGCTATGCCCCCGCATGAACGGCTGGATCTTGTCGCGGACCTACGCACAGTGGTCGGCCAACCCCATGTGCTCGAGGTGCTCGACGTGCTGTCGTCGGGACCCATGACGATGCGCGAAATCCAAGCCGCGCTGCGCCTGCGGCGCCGGGCTATCGGCGCGGCGCTGCGGGATCTCGTCGTCGGCCGCCTGGTGACGGGCGCGACCGCGGGCAGCTGGGACGACATCGGATCCGCAGACAACCGATACCGGCACACGGAGCGCGGCCGCCTGGCCGTTCTTGTGCTGTCGAGGCTTTCGGTGTGGACCGCCTTCTACGACCGCACCGCAACGAACCCGAAGCCTTGACGAGGGAGCAGGTAGCGTCCGCGCCCATCTCCTAGGTCGAGCCGCCCGGGAGGCCGTTTCCGAGGCCGGTATAACCCCCTCCTCCTGAGCCGGCGTTTCCTCCCTGGAAGCCGCCTGCACCGCCTAAACCGCCGCCGTTGTCGGCGGTACCGACGCCCTGTCCACCGGAGCCGGTGCCCTGGGGGCCGCCGGGAGCGCCATCATTACCGGATTGGGTGGCGATGAGGGTGGAGGATGCTCCGCCGAA